>NZ_JBYCZS010000025.1:0-95100 GCF_057586355.1 Caulobacter sp. SRI_008 | reverse complement strand
GCGACGAGCCGCTAAAGGCCCCGCCCCCCGCCAAGGGCGGCGTGCGCGGCATGATCGGCGGCGGACTGGCGCGGATCGGCTCGACCACGATCGACCGGTTCTCGATCAGCGGCCGCGACGGCGTCTTCCTGTGCTCGCCAGGCCAGGCCGCGCAGGCGACCGAGCGCGCGGCGCGGCCCGAGCCCGCCCCGGCCGCGACGAAGACGACGACGCCCGGCGGCGGACCGGCCGTGCTGTCGCTGTCGGCCCAGGCCGACGTGCGCGGCGACATGCGCCCCACCCTGTTCCAGATGAACCAGACCCAGGCGCGCCTCCAGGCCATGGTCGATCGCCTCGCCAAGGCCTGGCCCTATCCGAACGCGCCGCGTCCCCGGGTGCTGATCAGCGCCAACCTCGCCTACAACGCCGAGGCGCGGCCGGACAACACGCTCACCGTCTGGCTGGGCGTGTTCGAAGGAACCACGCCCGGAACCCTGACCGACCAGCTGACCGACAACGACCTCTACTGGCTGCTGGGCCACGAATACGCCCACCTGGCTCTGGGCCACAGCCGTCGCGACGAGGCCGCCGAGGGCCAGCGCAAGCTGCTGCAGAGCATGACCTCGCTCTACCAGCGCGGCGCGGTGCTGGAGGCCAACATGCGCTACGCCGAGCCCGGCGTGAACGCCGACATGCGCGAGCGGATCGAGGACTCCAAGGAGGCCCACCGCCGCCTGCGCTTCCTGGTCGACAAGATCGCCATGCCGTTCTGGGGCCGGATGCTCGAGGACGAGGCCGACGCCGCGGGCTACGACGTCGCCGCCCTGGCCGGCTACCAGCCGCGCTGGAGCTATTCCACGACCCAGTTCGCGCTGGGCGAAAAGGCGATGGACGACCGCGTCGACGCCGTCAAATCGGGCCTCAGCAAGAAGGCCTCCGCCCTGCTGGCCGACCCGCAGTACCAGGCCGCGCTCAACCAGGGCCAGTTCAGCGCCGCGGCCAACACCATGGGCGAAGCTCTGAAGAAGAGCCTGATCGAGGAGGCCAAGAGCCAGGCCATCGACTGGATGAGCCGCGACCACCGCTCGGCCAAGGCCCGATCGGAGGGCATGGAGCGCTATCGCCAGGCCGCCTACGACAGGACCCAGATCACCCCCGCCAGCGGCAAGATCGTCGCCGAGACCACCGGCCTGATGGGCCTGACCGAACTGGCCGAGGCGGTGCGCGCCGCCCGCGCCGCCAGCAACGCCGAGAACGCCCTCGACCCGGTGCAGGGCGAGGATCCGCAGGTCTCGTACGCCAAGGCCGCGAGCGAGATCCAGATCGCCCTGAACACGCCCTTCAAACGCGAGGCCTATATCCGGCTGGTCGCCGCGCGGGTGGCCCTGGCCCAGAACCGGCCGGGCGACGCGGTCAACCACCTGGAGGCCGCCCGCTCCTCGCCGAACGTGTCGCCCGACGCCTATCGCGAACTGGCCAGGCTGTACGCCAAGCGCGGCAGCCTCGCCCAGGCCCAGACGATCGTGACGGAAGGCCGGAGCAAGACCGGCGACTACGACTACTTCTTGCCCGAGGACGTCCGAATCCTGGTGCGCGGGCACAAGTTCAAGGAGGCGGGGCCGGTCATCGGCAAATGCCGCGCCAGCCAGCGCGAGCAGATCATCCTCGACTGCCTGGACGCGCTGAGCGACCTGGATCAGAGCAAGCTGACCGAGCAGCAGAAGCAGCAGTTCCACGATCTGGCCTACTGGGGCGCGACGCCGAAGACGGCCAAGGACGACCAGTCGGTCTCGCCGTTCGACCTGCGCTCGCTGCTCAAGCCCGCCGGCAAATAAGAAAAAAGCCCGCCGGACCATCCAGTCCGGCGGGCTTCGATCTCGAGGAATTCCTCCCGCCTTAGCGGGCGAACTTCTGGAACTTGATCCGCTTGGGGATCAGGCTGTCGGCGCCCAGGCGGCGCTTCTTGTCTTCTTCGTACATCTCGAAGTTGCCTTCGAACCACTCGACGTGGCTGTCGCCTTCGAAGGCCAGGATGTGGGTCGCCAGGCGGTCCAGGAACCAGCGATCGTGGCTGATGACCACGGCGCAGCCGGCGAACTCTTCCAGGGCCTCTTCCAGGGCCTGCAGGGTTTCGATGTCCAGGTCGTTGGTCGGTTCGTCGAGCAGCAGCAGGTTGCCGCCGGTGGCCAGGGTCTTGGCCAGGTGGACGCGGTTGCGCTCACCGCCCGACAGCAGGCCGACCTTCTTCTGCTGGTCGCCGCCCTTGAAGTTGAAGCTGCCGACATAGGCGCGGGAATTGATCTCGCGCTTGCCGACCACCATCACGTCGGTGCCGCCGCTGATTTCCTGCCAGATGGTCTTGTTCGGATCCAGCGCGTCGCGCGACTGGTCGACATAGGACAGCTTCACCGTCTCGCCGACCTTCACGGTGCCGGCGTCGGGCTGTTCGCGGCCGGTGATCAGCTTGAACAGGGTCGACTTGCCGGCGCCGTTCGGACCGATGACGCCGACGATGCCGTTCGGCGGCAGGCGGAACGACAGGTCCTTGAACAGAACCTTGTCGCCGTATTCCTTTTCCAGGCCCTCGACTTCCAGCACCAGGTTGCCCAGGCGCGGGCCGGGCGGGATCTGGATGTGGGCCTGGGTCTGGGCGGCGCGGGCGTTTTCCTGCGCGGCGACCATTTCGTCGTACGAGGCCAGGCGGGCCTTCGACTTGGACTGACGGGCCTTGGGCGAGGAGCGGACCCATTCCAGTTCGCGGGTGAGCGCGCGTTGGCGGGCTTCGGATTCCGACTGCTCCTGGACGACGCGCTTCTGCTTCTGCTCCAGCCAGCCGGAGTAGTTGCCCTCGTAGGGGATGCCCTTGCCGCGATCCAGTTCCAGGGTCCACTTGGTCACCTGATCCAGGAAGTAACGATCGTGGGTCACCAGGATGACGCAGCCCGGGAAGTCTTCCAGGTGGTGCTGCAGCCAGGCCACCGACTCGGCGTCCAGGTGGTTGGTCGGTTCGTCGAGCAGCAGCATGTCGGGCTTGCTGAGCAGCAGGCGGGCTAGAGCGATGCGGCGCTTTTCACCGCCCGACAGGCTTTCGATGTTGCTGTCGTTGGGCGGGCAGCGCAGGGCGTCGATCGCCATCTCGATCTTGGAATCGATGTCCCACAGATCCTTGGCGTCGATGATCTCCTGGAGCTTGGTCATCTCCTCCATCAGCTCGTCGGTGTATTCCTCACCGAGCTGAACCGCGAGGGCGTTGTATTTGTCGAAGACGTGCTTGTCTTCGCAGTCGGCGATGACATTGCCCCAGACGTCCTTGGTCGGGTCGAGCACCGGCTCCTGCGGGAGATAGCCGCGCTTGATGCCGTCGGCGGCCTTGGCCTCGCCCGAGAATTCCTTGTCGAGGCCGGCCATCACCTTCAGCAGGGTGGACTTACCCGAGCCGTTGACGCCCACGACGCCGATCTTGGCGTCGGAGTAGAACGACAGCCAGATGTTCTCGAAGACCTTCTTGCCACCGGGATAGGCCTTGGTCAGGCCCTGCATCTGGAAAATGTATTGCTGCGCCATGAGGGGCTTTTCGTCTCTCGGGTCGGGGTGCGGGGGTCGGGCGCTCAAATAGCGGTTGGGGGCGATTTGCGCAATCGCGGCCCCTTCACGCATTCGTCGCCAGACTGTCGGCGAGACGACAAATAACCGTCGCGGCGGTGTCGTCGATCAACGTTAGGCGAGCCCACTAGACGCGCCCCGGCGGCCTCCCCGCTCCCGGCGCACTAGGGGATAGTTCAGATGAAATCCGCTCTTCTGCTGAGCGCCGCCTTCGGCGCGCTCCTGCTGGCCGCTCCCGCCCTCGCCGCCGAAACGCCCGCCGAACCCGCGCCTGTCGCGGCCGACGCCGCCACCGAGGTCGACGCCGTCATCGTTATCGGCCAGGGCCAGAGCCGCCAGGTCCAGACCGTCAACGACGCCGCCCTGGCCCTGGAAGCCTCCGGCTCCAGCCCGCTGAAGGCGATCGCCAAGCTGCCCGGCGTGTCGTTCCAGTCGGCCGACGCCTTCGGCGCCTACGAATGGTCGACCCGCATCTCGATCCGCGGCTTCAACCAGAACCAGCTGGGCTTCACGCTGGACGGCGTGCCGCTGGGCGACATGAGCTACGGCAACCACAACGGCCTGCACATCAGCCGCGCCGTCGCCAGCGAGAACATCGGCAAGGTCGAACTGGCCCAGGGCGCCGGCGCGCTGGGCGTCGCCTCGACCTCGAACCTGGGCGGCACGCTGCAGTTCTTCTCGCGCGATCCGTCCGAGACGCTCGGCGGCCAGCTCAACGTCACCGGCGGCTCCGAGGCCATGCACCGGGTGTTCGGCCGCTTCGAGACCGGCGCCATCGAGCAACTGGGCGGCCTGCGCGCCTACGTCTCGATCGCCGACCAGAAGAGCGACAAGTGGAAGGGCGGCGGCGAGCAGAAGCAGCGCCAGTACGACGCCAAGGCCGTGCTGCCGATCGGCGAAGGCGAACTGACCGGCTTCTACCACCGCTCGGAACGCCGCGAGCAGGACTACCAGGACATGTCGTTCGAGATGATCAAGCGTCTCGGCCGCGACTGGGACAACACCCAGCCCAACTGGGCCCTGGCGATCGCCGCCGCCCGCGCCTACCAGACCGGAACCGCCCTGCCCTCGCCGTTCACCTCGGTCGATGACGCCTACTACGCCGGCGCCGGCATCCGTGACGACGATCTCTACGGGGCCAGCCTCAGCCTGCCCTTCGGCGACCACGTCAAGTTCGACGCCACCGCCTACCAGCACAAGAACCAGGGCCAGGGCCTGTGGTACACGCCGTACCTGGCCAGCCCGGGCTTCGGCACGACCGGCTCGAACGCCGCCCCGCTGTCGATCCGCACCACCGAGTACGACATCGACCGCGGCGGCCTGATCGCCGGCCTGTCGGTCGAGCTGGGCGCCCACACCATCAGCGGCGGCTTCTGGACCGAAACCAACCACTTCAACCAGGCCCGCCGGTTCTACGCCGAGACCGCCTCGGCCCCGTCGCGCGATCCGCTGGACTTCCAGGCCAACCCGTTCGCCACCCAGTGGCAGTACCGCTTCGAGACCAAGACCCTGACCGGCCACATCGAAGACAGCTGGGCCGTCACCGAGGCCCTGAAGGTCAACTTCGGCTTCAAGGCGGTGAAGGTCGAAAACAGCGTCGAGACGGTGGTCGGCAGCGCGCTGTCGGGCAAGATCGAGAGCAAGGACACGTTCCTGCCGCAGGTCGGCTTCGTCTACGACCTGGGCAGCGGCCTGGAGTTCTTCGGCGGCTACACCGAGAACATGGCCGCCTACGTCTCGGCGGCGACGGCCGGCCCGTTCGCCTCGCAGAGCCAGACGGTCGTCGACTACGTCGCCAAGACCCTGAACCCGGAAAGCTCCCGGACCTTCGAAGCCGGCGCCCGCTATCACCGGGGTCCGTTCCAGGGCGTGGTCGCGGTCTATGACGTCAACTTCGAGGACCGCCTGCTCAGCGCCTCGACGGCCTCGCCGATCCTGGGCCTGCCGGCCGTGCTGTCGAACGTCGGCTCGGTGAAGACCCAAGGCCTGGAACTGGCCGGCGAATACCGCGTCAGCGACGCCTGGTCGGTCTACGCCGCCTACACCCACAACAAGTCGGAATACCAGGACGACGTCATCAACGGCAGCGGCGCCGTCGTCGCCCACACCGCGGGCAAGACCGTGGTCGACACGCCCGAGAACATCTTCAAGGGCGAGGTGAAGTTCGAGCAGGCCGGCTTCTACGCCAAGCTCGGCGTCAGCTACACCGGCGAGCGCTACTACACCTATGAGAACATCGGCGGGAAGGTCGACAGCGCCACCGTGGCCGACCTGACCCTCGGCTACAGCTTCGACGGCGAGGGCTGGACCAAGGGCCTCGAGATCCAGGCCAACATCACCAACCTGTTCGACGAGGACTACATCTCGACCGTCGGCTCGGGCGGCTTCGTCAACAACGACACCGCCGGCACGGCCATGACCCTGCTGCCGGGCGCGCCCCGCCAGGGCTTCGTGACGATCAAGAAGGCGTTCTAAGCCCGCCTTCGAACCTGAAAGACGCGCGGCCGGGAGGCGACTCCCGGCCGCGTTTTCGTTTTCAGCCCTCGGGTGATCACCCCCTGAACCGCATGGCCACGTCGCAGCGCTCGTAGCGCGAACCGAACAGGGCCATCACCTCGGCGTCGTGTTCGAAGCCCAGCTTCTCGTAGAGGTGCACGGCCGGCCCGCACTTGGTGTTGGTCAGCAGGTAGAGCTTCTCGCTCGCCCCCATCGCCTTCGCCCGCTTGATCGCCTCGACCAGCAGGAACTCGCCGACCTTGCGGCCCCGCGCCGACTTCGACACGCCCATCTTGGTCAGCTCGAACCAGCCGTCCTTGGCCTTCATCAGCGCGCAGGTCCCGACCACGCCCAGGTAGGGCGTCTGGGCGAACAGGATCGCCCCGCCCTTGTCGATGATCCGCTCACGCGGGTTGGACAGCAGGTCGATGTCGTTGGCCTCCAGGGCGAACATCTCCTCGATCCATTCGGCGTTGATGCGATGGAACGGCTCAGCCAGCTCGTCGGAGAAGTCGCGCACGGTCATCGACGGGGCCAGGGTGCGGTCGGCCAAGGTGCGATCGACGAGCGAGCGGCGGTCCAGTTCGGCTTCGATGTCGGCGATAGCGTCCATGAGCTGCTGATGTCGCCCCCCGCACAGCGATATCGCGGCCGCCTCCACCCGGGGCCACAGATCGTTTTCCAGCTTGTCCATCAAGGCCTCGCCGGCGGGGCTCAGCGACAGCAGCTTGTGGCGCTGGTCGCGCCCTTCCCTGCTGGCCTCGACCAGCCCCTGCTCGATCAGCGCCTGGAGGGCGCGCGTGGCGGTGGGCTGGCTGATGCGCAGGTGCTGGGCGATGGCCCCGACCGTCCGCGGCCCCTCGCGGCGCAGCACCGCCAGCAGCGGCTGCTGGGCCGGCTGCACCGGCAGGTCCATGGCCTGCAGGATCGCCCCGGCCTCGGTCTGCAACCGGTCGCCCAGGCGCTTGAGGCGGCTTCCCAGGAACGTCACGCCAAGGTCGGAGAGGGTGTCGGAGGTCATGAGCGCCATCATGCAGAATTATATATAGCAAGCTATATACCTAGCTATACGCATTACGGTCAAGACGACGCCAGAAGCGCTAGCTCGGCCCGGCGGTGTCGCTATCGATGTCGCGGAAGGGCGCCTTGCCCGCCCCTACTGACGCGGCTTGAGCCGTTCGGCGCGTCGGCGCATGGCGGCCGCCAGTTGCAACAGGGCCAGCGCCGAGGCTTCGTCGCGCTCGGCCGCGCGCATGGTGTAGACGCGCGCCAGAACCACCAGCGCCTCCGGCCGGTCCAGCCCCTCGGCGCCGAACATGTCGGCGATCGACTGGTCCAGCTCGATCAGCTGGTCGTCGCTCAGCAGATCCAGCAGTTCGTCGTCGGAGAAGTCTTCAGGCGTATTGCTCATGCGCCCCGACATAGCAGACCTTTCGGCCGCTAGGCGACCGGCGCCGGCGTGGCCTCGATGGGACGCGGCTCGGCCAGCAAGGGTTTCAGCAGTTTCGAGAAGCTGCCGTAGGTGAAACTGCCCGAGTCAGCGTGGCGCACCACGCCCTGGCGGTCGATGACGAAACTGGTCGGCACGGCGTTGTCGATCTTGCCATAGCCCTTGCCCGTCAGCCGCTTGGCCAGCGGGAAGGCCAGCACCTTGGCGAGGTCGCGCAGGGCGCGCTCCGGCGGCGAATCCTCGACGCTGATGGCGTAGATGCGCAGGCCCGCCCCGCTGCGCTCGCGCATGAACTGGTCCATGGCCGGCATCTCGGCGCGGCAGGGGCCGCACCAGGTGGCCCAATAGTTCAGCACAACGACATCGCCGGCCATCTCGGTCGACTTGATGACCTGGTGATCGAAGGTCGAGATCGTGAACGGCGGCGCGACGTCGCCCACCGCAGCCTGCTTGCCCTTGGCCCAGGACAGGCTCGGCGTCGCCAGGCCCGTCGTCGCCCCCATCGCAGCAAGGGCCGCCATCACTTCGCGCCGCCGCATGTCCCCTCCGTACGCCAGGTGCTCATGCGGCGTTATCGCCAGGGTTGCCCGCGGTCAAGCTTACTCCCGCCCCCTCTCGACAACGACCGAACCGTGACGAAGCGCGTTCACAGGGGCAAGCAAACCGCCTAGGTTCTGTCTATGGACCGTCATGCTTCCCTCGCAGCCATGTCCGCCATCGGCCGTCGCGGCCTGTTCCGCGAGGTCGAACCGTTCTCATTCGGCTGGTTGTCGGTCGGCGGGCCGCACGAGATCTATTACGAGGAATGCGGCGCGCCGCGCGGCAAGCCGGCGGTGATCCTGCACGGCGGCCCCGGCGGGGCGATCAACCCGACCATGCGGCGGTTCTTCGATCCCGGCCGCTGGCGCATGGCCCTGTTCGACCAGCGCGGCTGCGGCCGCTCTCGCCCCAACGCCAGCCTCGACGACAACACCACCTGGAGCCTGATCGCCGACATCGAGCGGCTGCGCGAGCACCTGGGCGTCGAGAAATGGACCGTGTTCGGCGGCTCCTGGGGCTCCACGCTCGCCCTGGCCTACGCCATCAAGCATCCCGACCGGGTCGAGGGGCTGGTGCTGCGCGGCGTCTTCCTGCTGACCGAGAAGGAGCTGAACTGGTTCTACCAGGACGGCGCCTCGATGCTGTTCCCCGACGCCTGGGAGCGTTTCCTGGCCCCGATCCCGGTCGAGGAGCGCGGCGACCTGATGGCCGCCTATCACAAGCGCCTCGTCCATCCCGACCGCCGCGTCCAGGCCGAGGCCGCCAACGCCTGGAGCCAGTGGGAGGGCGACACCATATCGCTGCGCGGCCCGGAGGCCCGGCCGCCGAAATTCAACGAAGAAGACTTCGCCATCGCCTTCGCGCGGATCGAGAGCCACTTCTTCGTCAATCGCGGCTTCTTCCCCGAGGACGGCTGGATCCTGAAGAACATCGAGACGATCCGGCACATTCCGGCCTGGATCGTCCAGGGCCGCTTCGACGTGGTGACACCGCTCGCCAGCGCCTGGGCCCTGCACCGCGCCTGGCCCTCGGCCCATTTCGAGATCGTCTGGGACGCCGGCCACGCCTCGACCGAGCCCGGCGTCATCGACGGCCTGGTCCGGGCCACCGACGCGGCGTTCGGGCGGTAGGCTGTTTGTCCCCTCTTCCATAGGGAGAGGGAGGGGCCCGCCGCGAAGCGGTGGGAGGGTGAGGGGTTTCACCGCCGGCCTGCAAATCCCAAAGCGTTCAAACCCAAGCCGCACGGCCGCGTCCAGTTCGGAGAGAGTGTAACCTCTCACCCTCCCACGCCTACGGCGTGGGCCCCTCCCTCTCTCAAAGAGAGAGGGTTCCCGAACGCCCCCTCAAGCCCCCAGGTGCTTGCCCCGCCGCTTGATCGCCAGGCTCTCCCAGGCCGCCACCGCCAGCAGCACCACCGTCGTCAGCAGCGACAGCACCAGCGGCGAGACCGCCATCGCCACAAGGGCCAGCAGCCCCAGCGCCGCGATGCCGGCGATCCGCGAAGGCGACCAGATGCGGAACACCGCCTTCTTGAACAGCACCCCGCCCAGCAGGAACAGCAGCGGCCCGCCGATCAGGGCCATGGCGGTCTTGAGGTCCGCGTGGCCGACCGGATGGTGGATCACCCACTCGTCGCCGACCGCCGCCACGATGATCCCCGCCACCGGCAGCAGGTGGCTGTAGGTGTAGGCCACCCGCGCCACCCGGCCCGGATCGTCGGAATGGCTGATCGCCTCGCTGGCGGCTTCGGCGGTGAAGGAGAAATAGATCCACCACATGGCCAGGCTGGCCACGAACGACGAGGCGAAGGCCGCCGTCACCGCCGGCGTCCAGTCCAGGCCCGCGGCCGTGGCGCCCATCACCAGGATCGACTCGCCCAGGGCGATGATCGTGAACAGGGCGCAGCGCTCGGCCAGGTGCGCCCCTTCCACCGTCCAGTCGGCCGTCTTGGAACGGCCCAGGCCCGGGGTCCAGAAGCCGGCGGCGGGCGAGGCGTATTCGATGGCGATGGCGGCGGCCCAGCAGGCCAGGCGCAGCTCGTCGTGCAGCAGACCGCCGGCGATCCACAGCACGCCCGAGACGCTCAGCCAGGCGCTGATCCGGAGGAAGTTCAGCCGCAGACCCTCGTCGGCCCGCACGCACCACAGGGTGAACAGGCTGCGCCCCACCTGAATGCCGACATAGGCCAGGGCGAACAGCAGGCCCCGCCCCTCGAAGGCCTGCGGGATCGACATGGCCAGCACCATGCCCGCGGCCATAACCACGAACAGCATGATCCGCACCGGCGGCCGCTCGGGGTCCAGCCAGTTGGTGACCCAGGCGGTGTAGACCCAGGCCCACCAGACGGCCATCAGCAGCAGGCCCGTCTCCAGCACGCCCAACGGGCTCGGATGGCCGATCAGGCCATGCGACAGCTGGGTGATGGCGAAGACGAACACCAGGTCGAAGAACAGCTCGACATAGGTCACCCGCGCATGGCCGCCCTCGCGCGCCCGCAGCAGGCCGCCCACCTTCCTGCTCGTCATGTCCGCTCCTTCGTTCTTTCGCCCAGACTTCCGCCCTGAATCGGAAGCTAGCCAGAACGAATTGGCGGCTGAAGCGCTATCCTCGCATGACGCCGTTCGATCTCCTGAAAACCCGCGCCGCCATCGTCGGCCTCCCCCTCGCCCTGACCCTGGGCGCGGTGGCCGGCGTCGCCATGCAGATCGGTCCGCAGGAGGCCGAACCCGGCGCCTATGTCGAGGTTCACGGCAGCCAGTACGCCGAGGCCGCGCCCATGGTCTGGCCGGCCGGCAAGGTCCCCGACTACGTCATCGGCCAGGACTTCCTGCGCCCGTCGCAGGACCAGACGCCGGTGGTGCTGACCTCGGCCGATCTCGTCGGCATGGGTCCCGAGATGGGCCTGATCGAACCGGCCAGCTACGAGCCCGCCGACCAGGACATCGTCTCGGCCTCCGGCGCCACAGCCGCCGCCATGGACCAGCCGCCGGTTCCCACCGAACCCGCCGACGCCCCCCGCGCCAGCTACGCCTCGACCAGCGGCGACATCCTCGACAAGCGCCTTCCGGAAGAAGTCGTGACGGGCCCGCCGACGGAAATGGCGGCGTCATCCTACTGATCCTTCTCCCCTTGCGGGAGAAGGTGTCGGCGAAGCCGACGGATGAGGGGTCTCTCAAACATTAAACGCTTCGCCCGGACCTAGCCGCCGCACGCGGTGTCGAGATCTGAGAGACCCCTCACCCGACCTCCTTCGGAGGCCACCCTCTCCCGCAAGGGGAGAGGGATTTAGGCCTCCCCCTTGCACCCATCCCGCCAAGCGAAGCGACACTGTGCCGTTTCGCGCCACACGGGAACGCAGATGGACGCGGCGGCGCCGGAACGGGACGAGCACGAGGGAGGGATCCTGCGCACGCTGGAGGCCTGGGCCTGCGGCTTCGTGCTGTTCATGCTGTCCAACGCCCTGATCGGCCCGCTCCTCGACCCCGAACAGGCCGGCGGCGAGGACATGCCGATCCTTCGCCTGATGTGGCTGCCGGTCTACGCCCTGATCCTGGGACTGGTGATGTGGCGCGCGCCCCGCCTCATGAAGTTCTGGCTGCCGGCGAGCGTGCTCAGCCTGCTGGTCTTCTGGGTGTTCGCCTCGTCGTCGTGGTCGTTCGATCCGGGCACCACCAACCGCCGGGCCCTGGCCGCGGCCTTCACCACCCTGTTCGGTTTCTATTTCGCCGCCAGCTTCGACGGCCGCCGCATGGCCGAGATCCTGGCGACCACCTTCCTGATCCTCGGCGCCGGCGGCCTGCTGGCGGCGATCGCCTATCCCAAGATGGGCGTGCAGCACGACATCAACGCCGGCGACTGGCGCGGCCTGTGGTTCGAGAAGAACCAGATGGGCGCGATGATGGTCTACGGCGCCCTGGCCTCGATGGCCGCCATCCTGGCCGGCACGCGCCACCGCAAGCTCTTCATCGCCGCCATCGTGCTCTGCGCCTTCATGATCGTGATGAGCAAGTCCAAGACCTCGCTGATGGTGCTTATGATCGGCCTGGCGGGCTCGGGCCTGCTGGGCATGATGCGGCGCGGCCCGGCCACGGCGATCACCATGGTCTGGCTGGGCGTCACCGTGGTCGGCGGCCTGGCCCTGGTCATGTGGCTGGCCCCTGAACTGCTCTTCAAGGCCCTGGGCAAGGACCCCACCCTGACCGGCCGCACCGAGATCTGGGACGCCCTGCTGCGCCAGTCGGCCAAGGCCCCGATCACCGGCTACGGCTATGCGGTGTTCTGGCGCGACGAGTCGGTGCCGGCCATGTTCATCCGCAAGGAAACCGGCTGGAACGTGCCGACCGCCCACAACGGCTGGCTCGACGTGCTGGCCCAGTTGGGCTGGGTGGGCGTCGCCCTTTCGGCGCTGGTGCTGGGCCTGCCGCTGCTGGTCGCCCTGTTCCGCTTCGACAAGGTACGCGACGGCTATTGGGCGACGCTGTTCCTGGTCATCTTCCTGATCACCACCTTCTCGGAAAGCTTCATCCTGGAGCGCAACGGCATCGCCTGGGCCCTGGCCTGCGCGGCCGCCACGCGCCTGCTCGGCCCCGCCCTGGGCTTCGCCCGCAACGCCGAACCCAAGGCCGCGCGAGCCCCCCGAGAAGAGGCGCCGCTGACCTGGCGCCTGGCCCCGCCCGAGCCGATCCCGGAAATTTGGAGCCCCGCCCCCGTCTTCGGGCGACGCACGGTCTCGCCTTTGGCGGCGCGTACGACTATTGGAGCGGCATGACCGACTACACGCCCCAGCAGATCGTCGCCCGCGGCGCCCGCGCCGACGCCGAAGCCGCCGCCGACGCCATCGACAACATGCCCGGCCTCGAAGGCGCGACCTACTCGATCCTGGAAGAGGACGAGGACAAGAACATCTGGCGCATCGACGCCTTCCCGACCACGGACGAGGAAGACGCCGGCCTGCTGGAGCTGCTGGGCGGCTTCCCGCTGAAGGTCGTGCGCGAGACCCTGGCCGACGCCGACTGGCTGGCCATGGCGCTGTCGGGCCTGCCGCCGGTGCGCGCCGGCCGCTTCTTCGTCTACGGCATGCACGACCGCGGCCGCCTGCCGGCCAGCACGGTCAACCTGCGCATCGAGGCGGGCGCCGCCTTCGGCACCGGCCACCACGGCACCACTGTCGGCTGCCTGCAGGCCTATGACCGCCTGATCAAGGCCAAGAAGTTCAACAAGGTGCTCGACGTCGGCGCCGGCACCGGCCTGCTGGCCATCGCCGCCGCCCGCACGGGCTCCAAGCTCGCCGTCGGCACCGACATCGACAAGCCGTCGGTGCGCATCGCCCGCGAGAACGCCCTGGTCAACAAGGCCAACGCCCGCTTCGTCCACGCCTCGGGCCTGGGCCACCGCCTGGTCGCCGACAACGCCCCCTACGATCTCGTCTTCGCCAACATCCTGGCCCGGCCGCTGATCAGCCTGGTGCAGGACATCAAGCGCGCCCTGGTCCCCGGCGGCACGGTCATCCTGTCGGGCCTGCTGCGCACCCAGGAACGCATGGTCAAGGCCGCCTACCTGTCGCGCGGCTTCCGCGTGAAGACCCGCATCCACCGCGACGCCTGGGCGACGCTGGTGCTCGAGCGGCCCTGATAAAAGCACCTCTCCTATAAGGAGAGGGAGGGGCCCGCGCCGTCAGGCGTGGGAGGGTGAGGTGTTACAACCTCACCCGTTTTACCCCCTCACCCTCCCATTGCTGCGCAATGGGTCCCTTCCTCTCCCCATGGGAGAGGTGAGACAGAGCGGAACACCTCCGCTTGGCTCCACGTTTCCTCGAACAACAACGTTCCAGGACGAGAGCCATGACCTATACCGATCCTTCCCTCCCCCCGGTCCAGCGACAGCCTGAGCGCGTCGTCGAGGTTCGCCGCGAATCGAGTCCCCTGGGCTGGCTGGTGGCCGGCGTGGTGGCCATCGTGGCGGTGATCGCCGTGGCCTTCATGCTGACCTCGCGACCGATGGACGCCTCCACCGACCAGATCGCCCAGGCCCAGGAGCAGGGCCGCGCCGCCGGCCTGATCGAAGGCGCGCAGGTCGGCCTCCAGACCGGCGCCCAGCAGGCGCAAGCCGCCGCCGAGAGCTCGGCCCGTGACGCCGCCGCGGCCGCCGACGCCGTCCGCCGCCAGACCGAAGCCCAGGCGCAAAGCGCCGCCGACGCCGCCCAGGACGCCGCCGCCAACGCCCCCCCTGCGAATGGGGCCACCACCGACGGCACGGCGCCGTCGCCCAACCCCGACCGCCTGCAATAAGTCCCCTTTTCAGGTCGGCGCATGGGGCCTAAATCGGTGCCCATGCGCCAGACCTTCGATGAATCCACCGATCCGGGCTTTGGCCCGCGCCACGTTCCGCTGATCCGCGAGGCCATGGCCCGCCAGGGTCTGGACGGCTTCCTCGTGCCCCACGAGGACGAGCACCAGAACGAATACCTGCCCGCCGCCAACGACCGCCTGGCCTGGGCCAGCGGCTTCACCGGCTCGGCCGGCGCCGGCGTCATCATGAGCGACCGCGCCGCCGTGTTCGTCGATGGCCGCTACACGCTTCAGGTCCGCGAGCAGGTCGACCAGGGCGTGTTCGAGATCCGCGACCTCGTCGAGGGCGGCGTCCCGGCCTATCTGGAAACCGCCAGGTCGGGCGCCGTCATCGGCTACGACGCCCGCCTGCACAGCCCCGCCGCGCTGGAGGCCCTGAAGGCCGCCGCCGCCCGCGCCGGCGCCACGCTGAAGCCCGTCGCAGCCAATCCGCTCGACGAAGCCTGGGGCCGGCAGCGCCCGGCCCAGCCCCAGGCTCCGGTCGTGCCCCACCCGACGCAGTACGCCGGCGAGGAATCCTCGGCCAAGCGCGCCCGCGTCGGCGCGGGGCTCACCTCGACCTTGGGCGCCGACGCGGCGGTGATCACCGCCCCGGCCTCGATCGCCTGGCTGTTCAACATCCGCGGCGGCGACGTCATCCGCACGCCCCTGCCGCTGGCCCAGGCCGTGCTGCGCGCCGACGGCTCGGCCCGCCTGTTCCTCGACCCGGCCAAGGTGACCGAAGAGCTTCCCGCCTGGCTCGGCAACGAGGTCTCGCTGGAAACCCCAGAAGCTCTGGAAGGCGCTCTGGCTGACCTCGCAGGCAAGTCGGTGCTGGTCGACCCGGCCCAGTCCTCGGCCTGGTACTTCGACACCCTGACCACCGCCGGCGCCAAGGTCGTGCGGGGCATGGACCCCTGCACCCTGCCCCGCGCCTGCAAGAACGGCGTCGAGCTGGACGGCACGCGCGAGGCCCACCGCCGCGACGGCGCCGCCCTGACCCGCTTCCTGCATTGGCTGGCCACCGAGGGCCAGGTCAGCCCGCCGGACGAGAAGGAGGCCGTCGCCAAGCTGGAAAGCTTCCGCGAGGCCACCGGCGTGCTGAAGGACCTGTCGTTCGACACCATCGGCGCGGCCAACGGCCACGGCGCCCTGCCCCACTATCGCCCGACCGAGCGCAGCAACGAGCGCGCCGCCCTGGGCTCCCTGCTGCTGGTCGACAGCGGCGGCCAGTATCTGGACGGCACCACCGACGTCACCCGCACCGTGGCGATCGGCGAGCCCACGGCCGAGATGGTCCAGCGCAACACGCTCGTCCTGAAGGGCCACCTGGCCATCGCCCGCCTGCGCTTCCCGGCCGGCACCACCGGCTCGGCCATCGACGCTCTCGCCCGCATGGCGCTTTGGGCCCACGGCCTGGACTACGACCACGGCACCGGCCACGGCGTCGGCGTCTATCTGGGCGTGCACGAGGGTCCGCAGCGGATCAGCAAGGCGCCTAACACCATCGCCCTGCAGCCCGGCATGATCGTCTCCAACGAGCCCGGCTACTACAAGGACGGCGAATACGGCATCCGCATCGAGAACCTGGAAGTCGTCATGCCCGCCGAGACCGTCGGCGGCGGCGACCGCCCGATGCACCGCTTCGAGGCCCTGACGCTCGCCCCCATCGACCGCCGCCTTGTCGACAAGGCCCTGCTCACGGCCGAGGAAGTCGCCCAGTTCGACGCCTACCACGCCCGGGTGCTGAGGGAGATCGGCCCGCGGCTTGAGCCGGAAGTGCGGGCGTGGCTGGAAGAGGTGTGTAAGCCCCTGTGATCCTTCTCCCCTTGCGGGAGAAGGTGTCGGCGAAAGCCGACGGATGAGGGGTCTCTCAAACGCAAAACGCCGCGACAGCCGATCAGCTGTCGCGGCGTTTCTGTTCGTGCAACCCCTCACCCGACCTCGCTCCGCGAGGCCACCCTCTCCCGCAAGGGGAGAGGGATCGGTGAACCTACTTCAACCGCGTCCAGACCTGCGTCTTGCACAGCGGCGCGACGATGCAGCCCTTGAGCTTCAGCTTGTCGGGCGAGGTCATGGTGATGGTGCCCGAATAGGTGCCGCCGTCGTCGGCGTTGTAGACCTTGCCGCCGGTCCATTTCTCGGGACCGCCGCTGAAGCCCCACAGCATCTGCATGCCCTTCAGCGGGCGCGTGCGCAGCGAGGCGTCCTTGTTCTTGACGTCCTTCTTGGACGGGTCGGTCTTGATGTGGTCGGAGGTCACCAGCTTGCCGCACAGGCTGTTGCCGCAGCGGCTGACCTCGACCTGGCCGCCGTTGGTCTCGGTCAGCCAGAGGCCGGTGATGTCGGCGGCCATGGCCGGCGCGACGAAGGCGGCGCTGGCGACGGCGGCGAGAATGGCGGTCCTGAGCATACAGTTACGACTCCCTAAGAGCCTGCCCGCTTCGGATTGACCGAAGCGGATAAGCAGGCTCGCTGTTTCTGCGCGTAGTGTTTGGAACGCGCGTTTTATCCCTCGTCGCCTATCTCGCCGTTAGGGGCAAGGCGATTTCAGGGCCTTGTTTTCAAGGTAGGGTCGTAACCATCGTCTGGGCGCTGGGGTTCCGTGCGCCCTTCCTGCCCCAGCCGGCGGTGAACCGCTCCAGGTAAGGCTTCAGCCAGTCCTGCAGCGGCGCATCGACCAGGCGTTCGAACACCCAGGCGAAGGCGATCGCCGCCGGGAAGGCCATGGCCCAGATCACCCAGTGCGCGGCCTGGTGCAGCTCGACCTTCTGGTCGAGGACGCGTTGCAGGGCGAACCACACCACGCCCACGAACTGGTTGGTCAGGTACAGCGAGAACGACAGGCGCCCGCCGGTCTTGGCCCAGGTCCAGCCGTTCTGAGCCGAGCCGCTGGCGACGAAGATCAGCAGGCCCAGCAGAGCCAGGCTCGGATAGGCGTATTCGCCGACCACGTTCAGCGCCACGAAGCCGACGATGGCGAAGGCCGCCAGGGCGTCGGCCAGCTTCGGGCCGATCACCACCTCGCGGGCCAGGCGGGCGATCAGCACGCCCATCAGGAACAGCGGAATGGCGCGGTAGAGGCCGTTGCGCAGGTGCAGGTGGAACGACGGCAGGCCGAAGGCGGCGCGGGCGAAGGCGTCCACCGCCACGAAGATCGCCAGGCCGATCGCCAGGGCCAGCCACGGCGAGCGGATCTTGCCGAACACCCGCCAGATGGTCGGGAACAGGGCGTAGCAGACCAGCAGGGCCGACAGCGTCCAGGTCGGCATGTTCCAGCCCGACGGCCCCTGGAAGCCCCAGGTCTGGATGAGGAAGATCTGCGCGGGCAGCTGGTCCCACTGGTACCATTGCGGATTGCGGGCCGGCAGGCCCAGCAGCGAGGTCGCCAGCACCAGGGCGACGAAGGCGGCGATCATCACGAGGTGCGCCGGCCACACCCGGGCCACGCGCTTGAGCAGGAAGGCGCGGTCGTCGACCTGCCCGGCGGTGAACCGCGGCCCATAGGCCCGGCCCAGCACATAGCCCGACAGCATCAGGAAGAAGTCGGTGGCCAGATAGCCGCGCCCAAACGCCGGATGGATCGAAAACAGCGAGACCGGCGCTTGCTCGGCGTAGTGATAGACCACGATGAAGAAGGCCGCGAAGAACCGCAACGCATCCAGCGGCCCGCCACGGGACAGCGGACGCGCGGCCTTGGCCGGTTTTGCACCAATATCGGACATGGTCGGACTCCTTCGCGGAAGGAGGAGCAAGGTTGGGGCCAGGATCAAAACCCTCCCCCTGAAGGGGGAACATCTGAACCAAGGAACCTCCCCCTCTGGGGGAGGCGGCCGGAGGCCGGTGGGGGGCCGTTTTCAGCTTCCGGGACGTCGGCGGGGTCGGCAACCACTCCCCCCACCGATCGCTTCGCGATCACCTCCCCCACGGGGGGAGGTTCCTCATGGGACGGAGTATCAATCCCCCCGGTCGCCCTTCATCAGCCGCGCCTTGTCGCGCGCCCAGTCCCGGGCGGCTTCGGTCTCGCGCTTGTCGTGGTTCTTCTTGCCCTTGGCCAGGCCGATCTCGAGCTTGGCCAGGCCCTTCTCGTTCCAATAGAGCTTGAGCGGGATCAGGGTGCGGCCGTCGCGCTGCACCGCGCCGATCAGCTTCTCGATCTGCTTGCGGTGCAGCAGCAGCTTACGGTGCCGGCGCGGCTCGTGGTTGAAGCGGTTGGCGTGGCCGTAGGGAGGGATATCGGCGTTGATCAGCTTGATCTCGCGCCCTTCGACCGACGCATAGGACTCGGCGATGTTGGCCCGGCCGACGCGCAAGCTCTTCACCTCGGTGCCGGTCAGCATGATGCCGGCCTCGAAGGTTTCCTCGATGAAGTAGTCGTACCGGGCGCGCCGGTTCTCGGCGATCGGCTTGGTCATCAGACCAGACCCGCCTCGCGCATCGCTTCCAGGATCGCGGGACGCACGGCTTCGCTGCACGGCGTGATCGGCAGGCGCACGTCTTCCGTGGACAGGCCCAGCTGCGCCAGGGCGAACTTGGTCGGACCGGGCGAAGAGTCGAGGAACAGCGCCTTGTGCAGCTTGATCAGGCGGTCCTGCCAGTAGCGGGCCGTCTCCCAATCGTCGTTGAAGCAGGCGTTCATGAAGGTGGCGCAGGCGTCCGGGGCGACGTTCGAAGTCACCGAGATCACGCCGTGACCGCCGTGGGCCATGTAGCCCAGCGCCGTCGGATCATCGCCCGTCAGCAGGACCCAGTCCTCGCCGCAGGTGATGCGCTGCAGGCTGATACGGGTCAGGTCGCCGGTGGCGTCCTTGATGCCGACGATGTTGGGCAGCTTCGACAGGCGCGCCAGGGTGTCGTTGGAGATGTCGACGCCCGTGCGGCCTGGCACGTTGTAGACGAACACCGGCAGCTCCACGGCGTCGTTGATCGCCTTGTAGTGCTGGTACATGCCCTCCTGGCTCGGGCGATTGTAGTACGGCGTCACCACCAGGGCGGCGGCGGCGCCGACGGTCTTGGCGTGGCGCACCAGGTCGATGGCCTCGTCGGTCGAGTTGCTGCCGGCGCCGGCCATCACCGGCACGCGGCCGCGGGCGGTCTTCACGCACAGTTCGACGACGCGCTTGTGCTCGTCGTGCGACAGGGTCGAGGTCTCGCCCGTGGTGCCGACCGGCACCAGGCCGTGCACGCCGCCGGCGATCTGGCGCTCGACCAGCGCGACGAAGCCTTTCTCGTCGACCTCGCCGTTCTGGAACGGGGTGACCAGGGCCGGGATGACGCCCTTGAACGGGGAATGGACCATGACTTGCAATTTGCCGTGAGCAGACGCCGCAAGAGTTGCGGCTGAAACGTGGGGGCGGACAATATGTCCGGGCGCCGCCCGACCGCAACTGGCCGAGCTGACCTTTTCGAGGGTTACGCCCGCCTGGACGGGTCGATCCGGCGGCGAACCGGGCTATAGAGCGTGCATCGTCTCGGTTCCGGCCCCAAATCGGCCCTCGAAGCCGTCGTAGACAAGATAGGGGCCCAGGGCCCGCTCGTGAAGGAGACCGCGTTTTGGCTTTTGGGATTCGTCGGCTTCTCCTCGGTTGCGCCAGCTTGGTCCTGATCTCGGGCGTCGCCGACGCCCAGACTGGCCAGACCGACGAAGAGGGCCTGCCGACCGCGCCCCAGCCCTATACCGGCTCGGCCCGCCCCGGCCTGATCAGCACGCCCTACACCGCCAACAATTCCAGCCTGTCCGACAGCGACGCGGCCAATCTGCGCGCCGCCGTCATGGGCCAGCGCTCGGCCGGCGCCGTGCGCGCGGCCATGACCAGCATCTCCGACCCGCTGGCCCGCAAGATCGCCCTCTGGGCCCTGGCCGACGTCGGCGCCGAGAGCATGAGCTTCTTCGAGCTCGATCAGGCCCGCCGCGACCTGGTCGGCTGGCCCCGCGCCTCGCGCCGCGACCTGCCGGCCGAAAAAGCCCTCTCGACCTCGGGCCTGACGCCCGCCCAGACCATCGCCTGGTTCGGCGGATCCGAACCGCTGACCGCCGAGGGCGCGATGGCGCTCGCATCGGCCTACCAGGCCAGCGGCCGCGCCCAGGACGCGACCAACCTCATCCGCCGGTTCTGGCGCGGCAAGAGCTTCGAGGTCGATGCCCAGCGGGCCATGCTGGCGCGGTTCGGCGCGGTGCTGACCGCCGACGACCACGCCCGCCGCGCCGACGTGCTGCTCTATGGCCAGCAGGGCCCGGCCGCGCGCGACATGATCACCCTGCTGCCGGCCGACCAGCAGGCCGCGGCCCTGGCCCGCATCGCCCTGCGCTCGGGCGCGAGCAACGCCAACGACCTGGTGGCCGCCCTCCCCCCGGCCCAGCAGCTGTCGCCGGGCGTGGCCTTCGAGCGCGCCTCGGCTCTGCGCCGCAAGGGCATGGACGTGATGGCGCTGGAGCTGGTGCGCTACTTCCCCGCCCCGCCGCCGTCCGACGACGTCGCCGGCGCCATCTGGCGCGAGCGCAAGCAACTGGTGATGTCGGCGATCAAGAACGGCGACAGCCGCGGGGCCTACGCCGCCGCCAACGCCGGCCTGCCCGGCGGCGCCGACGCGGCCGAGGCCGAGTTCTTCGCCGGCTGGATCGCCCTCTCGCGCCTGAAGGACGCCGACGCCGCCGCCGACCACTTCGGCCGCATCGCCGAGATCGGCGCCTCGCCGATCACCCGCGGCCGCGCCCTCTACTGGCAGGGCCGCGCGGCCGAGGCCCAGGGCGACGCCATCGCCGCCCAGGCCTTCTACGGCGACGGCGCCAAGTACATCACCACCTTCTACGGCCAACTGGCCGCCGAGAAGGCCGGCATCAAGGAGATCCGGCTCGACAAGGACCCGGTGATCACGGAGGCCGACCGCGCCCGCTTCGAAAGCCGCGAACTGGTGCGCGCCGCCAAGCTGCTGCGCGACGTCGGGGCCAACGACGCCTTCCGCGCCCTGGTGCTCTATATCGACGACCAGCTGCCGACCGCGGCCGAAGAGGCCCTGCTGGTCGACTTCGCCCGCAACACCGGCGACCAGGACCTGGCCATGCGCGCGGTCCGCACCGCCGCCCAGCGCGGCTTCATCCTGCCCGAGCGCGGCTATCCCCTGCTCGACCACCACTTCACGCCGATCCCCGGCGCGGCCGAGACCGCCTTCGTCTATTCGATCTCGCGCCAGGAGAGCAATTTCGACCCCCGCGCCCGCTCGGGCGTCGGCGCGCGCGGCATGATGCAGCTGATGCCGCCCACCGCCGCCGGCGTCGCCCGCAAGCTGGGCGAAAGCCACACCGTCGATCGCCTGTTCGAGCCCGACTACAACATGCGCCTGGGCTCGGTTTACCTGGGCGACATGATCAACCGCTTCAGCGGCTCCTACATCATGGCCGCCGCGGCCTACAACGCCGGCCCCGGCCGGCCGCCGCAATGGGTGACCCTGTGCGGCGATCCGCGCGGCGCCAGCACCGACCCGCTCGACTTCATCGAGTGCATCCCGTTCAGCGAGACCCGCAACTACGTGATGCGCACCCTGGAGACCACCATGGTCTACCGCGCCCGCCTTGGCGGCGGCGTAGCCCCCCTGACCCTGTCGACCGACCTCAAGCGTGGCGGCTACAGCTACGTGCCGGGCGCGGGCACGATGGATCCGATCGGGGGGCGCTAGGGGCGGTTAGCCTCCCCTTCCGCCCGGACCTCTCCTCCCGTCATTCCCGCCCGCCTTGTGTTCGCAACCGACAAGGGCGCGGCTACGAAAGGGCTTCTGCAACGGCTTTAGGCCGCGCCTTGGACGCCGCCTTCAAGGCTCCCTTTGCGATCAGATAGGCGGAGCCTCCAGCAAGCACGATCGTCGTGGCGACGCTCGCTTCTGGGCCGAACGCCCCACCGGTTAGCCACCACGGTGCGCTCGAGACCGGCGCCAGACTCACGACGATCGGTGCGATGGCGACCTTCTGGCCGCTGACCTCCAGTCCAAAACCCGTCCCAAGCAAGGCGTTCCAGGCCGTATGGAAGGCGCACACGCCCCACAATGATCCTTCCTTGACGGCGTAGAGGCTAAGAAAGACGGCGAAAAGAAACAGGTTGAAGAGCCCGAGCACGAGCTCCTTCGAGGGATCGATATTGCTCGCATGGAGCAGAGCAAAAAAGCCGGCATTGAGAAGAACGGCGACGATCAATCCGTGCCTGGAGGCAACCAAAGGCATCAGCCAGCCACGCAACATGGTTTCTTCGGCCGCTCCCTGGATCACATACCCGGCGAACAGGGCGAGAAACGGCGTCAGAACGGCCGGCGCCAGCAAGCCCAAGGACAAATTCCCTGCGGCCTTGTAGCCACCCGCGGCGAAAATGACGCCGACGACGGCGCCGAGGCAAAGCCCTCCGACGACCAGCCCGCGCAAATAGGCGCCGGCCATTTTGCCGTTAAAGCCTAAGGCCGCCGGTGATCTGCGCTCGAACAGCAACGCCCAAGCAACGATGAGAAGTATGGTAACGCCTCCGCCGGCCAAGTAGATAGCCAGCGGCTGCCATTGCGTATCAAGGTCCGCCTTGTGATACCCCAGGGGCTTCAAGATGGCGAAGATGGTCGTCAGTTGCCCGACCAAAAAGAAAACGACGATCAGGATCAGTGCTGCGGCGGTCCACGTGCGCCGACTTTTGGCGGTGCGCGGCGCAAAAATCTCTACTCCACTCATAAGCCCCCTCCGACTGCCTCAAGACATAAATTCACATGCCGCGCGCGCATATATTGATAGATGCGCAGATCGTTCTTGGCACATGCTGTAGAGGCGCCGGGGTCAGCGCTCGGATGCAGCAGCTTTCATTAATTGTTTGTAAGAACAGTCAAGTCGCCGCCGCGAGCAAGTTTCGGCTTGGGTGAACACACGCCCTTGCGGCCGACGGAGGGGTTCCCGCCACAAGGTTGACCAAAACAGACACTCGCTCGCGACGCTGATTTGACCGTCCGAAACAGGCGGCGGGACCAACTTCGGTTCACGACCCGTTGCGGACATCAGATGCGGCGCGCCCTCTCTCTTAGAGAGAGGGAGGGGCCCATCGCGGAGCGATGGGAGGGTGAGTGGTTACACCTTCAGCCGGCGTGCCGGCACTGCGCCCGCAACAGCGCCAAGATCGTCCAGGGGCTTCGCCTACCCACTCACCCTCCCACGCCTACGGCGCGGGCCCCTCCCTCTCTCCATGAGAGAGGGTTTCGGTGACCGCAATCCACCCGTAGCGGACGTTCAGATCGACATGCGCGTCCTTAGGAAACCCAGGTAGCGGTCGTCCTGATCGGCGAATATCTCGCCGCCTGCGCCCATGTAAGCGCGAGCCAACTCATCAGCCGCCCGATCGTGTTCTCCCGCGTCGTGCAGGACCTGTCCAAGACGCAAGTGCAGGAAGGGATTGCCGACGCCGCCGGGACAATGCATCGCGTACTCGAGAGCTTCGCGCGCCGAGGTCAGGAAGCCGCCGAGAAAACACGCGTCTGCAATCGCTGCCAGTATCCACGTCGAGGCGTTCCAATTCGTCTTGGGATCGGGGACGAGTTGCCAAGCCGCATTGTAGGTAGCAACCGCTTCTTCAAACATGCGCTCGCCGGACAACCGGTCGCCCTCGGCACAAAGCGCGGTGATCTTCTCGTGGATCGAAGAGGGCAGTTCGCTCGCGTCACTCATCTCGCCAGCTAAGCCTACAGCGGGTCCGCTTTCCACCCTTAGCCAACATAAGGTCCGTCCGCTTCCTGGCGGGTTGTCGGTAGCGGTGGATGTCCCCGCCACGGGGGCGGGAATGCCGGAAGCGCTAAATCCCCTTCTTCTTCGCATAGGTCTCGAACAGCCCCGGCCAGGCCGCCACCGGCTTGCCGGCGATCGAGCGCAGACCGAAACCGTGGCCGCCCTCCTCGAAGACGTGCAGTTCGGCCGGGATCGCCTTCGCCTTCAGGGCGGCGAACATCATCAGGCTGTTCTCGACCGGCACGGCCTTGTCGTCGGCGGCGTGGACCAGGAACACCGGCGGCGTGCGCCCGCCCACCCCGGCCTCGGGCGAATAGGCCTGCACCGTCTCGAACGACGGGGCCGCGCCCAGCAACTGCTTGCGCGAGCCGGCGTGGGTCAGGCCCGCGGTCATGGTGATCACCGGATAGATCAGGGCCGACAGGTCCGGACGGGCCGACAGGTCGTCGGCGGCGTCGACGCGGTCATAGACCTCGACCTCGAAGCGGGTCGTCAGGCTGGCCGCCACATGCCCGCCGGCCGAAAAGCCCATGATGGCGATGCGGTTCTGCGCGAACTTCATCCCCGGCGCCCACGAGCGCACCAGGCGCAGAGCCCGCTGGGCGTCCTGCAGCGGCGCGTCCGGCCCCGCGCCCCAGCCGTCGCCCGGCAGGCGGTAAAGCAGCACGAAGCAGGTGTAGCCGCGATCGGCCAGCCACTGGGCGGTCTCGAAGCCTTCCTTGTCCATGACGACGCGCTCGTAGCCGCCGCCGGGCATCAGGATCACCGCCGCGCCGTTGGGCTTGCGCGGGCGGAACAGGCTGAGCGTCGGCGTGCGCGTGTGGGTCACGGCGCGGTCGCGCGGACCCTTGCCGTCGCTGCGCTCGGTCACCGTCTCCTGGGCGGTCACGCCCTGCGACCCCGGCGGATCGTTCGGCCATAGCGGCCGCACCTCGCTCGGCTCGGGAACGGCCGGCTTGCGGGCCGCGCTGGCCATGCTCGCGGTCGACAGGGCGGTGATCCCCGCCAGCAGGGCGAAGGCGCCCCGACGGTTCAGTTGCGGCATGACATTCCCTCCAAGCTTTACAAGTTGGCGCGGACCTTAAAGCGCCAGGTAACCGGTGGACAAGATCAGCGGGCGCCGCCGCCGAACCTCAGGTGATGCAGCACGATCCCGCTGGTGGTGGCCACGTTCAGCGAGTCGAAGCCATTGGCCATGGGGATGCCGATCCCTTCGGCCCGGGCGATGACGCTCGCCGACAGGCCCGGCCCTTCCGTGCCCAGCAGCACCGCCGCCCGGGCCGGCGGCTCCAGCTCCGCCAGCGTGCGCCCCGCCGACGGCGTCAAGGCCAGCGGCGTGAAGCCGGCGCCGGCCAGCAGGTCCACGGCGTCCTCGCCCTTGCCGATATGGGCCGTCGGCACGCTCAGCGTCGCCCCAACCGAGACGCGGATGGCCTTGCGGTAGAACGGATCGCAGCAGTCGGCGTCCAGCAGCACCGCATCGGCCCCGAAGGCGGCGGCGTTGCGGAAGATGCCGCCCAGATTGTCGTGATTGGCGATGCCGAACAGCGCCACCACCACCGCCCGCTCCGGCAGCCGCGCCAGGAGGTCGGCCGCCCGCGTCGCCTGCGGCTTGCGCCCCACGGCCAGCACCCCGCGATGCAGATGGAAGCCCGCGATGGCGTCCAGCACCGCCTGCTCGACCAGATAGACGGGCGTCTCGTCCGCCAGGCCGTCGAACACCTCGGCGAGCTTGTCGCGGCGCTTGGGGTCGATCAGCAGCGATTCCACCCGCTCGGGCGCGTCGCGCACGAAGGCCCGCAGCACCGTCTCGCCCTCGGCGATGAACCGCCCTTCCCGTCCCACCAGGTCGCGCTCGCGAATGTCGCGATAGGCGGCCAGGCGCGGGTCGGCGGGATCGACGATGGAGACGAACTGCGGCACGGCGGATCCGAAGGAAGACTACCGCACGCCCCGTATCGGAAGGATCGCCAGACCGCCAGCCGCCGCGAGGCACGCGGCCACCAGGAACAGCGAATGATAGTCCATGCGGCTGGGCCCCAGGAACCACACCGCCAGCACCGGGGCCAGCGCTTGCGGCAGGGTGTTGGCCAGGTTGATCACCCCCAGGTCCTTGCCGGCGTCGGCCTGCGAGGGCAGCACCTGGCTGACCAGGGCGATGTCGACCGCGTAGTAGCAGCCCGCCCCGCAGCCGAAGACCACGAACCCCATCAGCACCACGGGCCAGCCCGGCACCAGCGAGAAGGTCAGCATCGCGGTGGCCAGGATCATCGCCGCCCCGGCCGCGAACAGCTTGCGCCGTCCCAGCCGGTCGCTCAGCATGCCGAAGATCATCGCGCAGCAGACATTGGCGACGGTCGCCACCGTGGTCAGCAGGGCCAGCCCCTGCTCGGCCCGCTGGCCCGGAAACAGGGTCGGATAGCGCAGCGCGTCCTGCAGGTAGTAAAGCATGTAGCACTGGGTCAGGGTGATCGCGACCAGCACCATGAACCGGCTCACCCAGGCCAGGGCGAAGTCGGGATGCTTGCGCGGATCGACCCACAGCCCCTTGAGGAAGCCGACCAGGCTGAAGCGCTCGGCGTCGTCGGCCGTGATCGGCGTGTCCTTCAGGCGCAGGGCGAAAGGCGCGATGGCCAGGGCCAGAACCACCCCGATCGCCAGGTAGCGCGAGCCTTCCGAGGTCAGGAGGCCGCCGACCAGCACCGCGCCCGCCACCGCCCCGATGGGGTGCCCCAGGCTCAGGAACGCCGCCACCCTGCCCTTCTGGGCGTCGGGCACCCGATCGGGCAGCAGCGCCAGCAGCGCCGCGAACATCATGTTGAAGGCCAGCTGGAAGCCGATGACGCCGAGGATCAGCTCCAGCCGGCTGTCGGCCAGCATGATCGCCACGTACGAGGCCAGGGTGCCCACCAGGCCGATCAGCAGCCACGGCCGCCGCCGGCCGAAGCGCGAGGTCGTCCGGTCGCTGATCGCGCCGGCCAGCAGATTGGCGACGCTGGCGATCAGCGCGCCCCAGAACGCCGTCTGGCTCAGCACCAGCGCCTTCTGGGCCGGATCGAGCGCGGCCGCCTTCAGCGGCAGCAGCACCTGGATCAGCGGCATGAAGCTGACGAAGGCGCCCATCTGGGCGAAGGTGAAGGCGGCGATGAAACTCGGCCGGACCGGTTCGACCGGCCGGCTTGCGCCGCGATGCGACATGACTGCTCCCTGTGACCGACGCGGTCTTGCCGCCGCGTTCGCCTGCCCGGCGACCTTCGCCGCGCCGTTGCGGCCCGGCAAGAGGCGCCGGCGCCCCTCCTCCAGTTTTTTCGTAAGCTCCGGGGTCGCGTTCGGTACGCCAAATGTTCTAGGCTGGTCAGAACGGTTGAGTCCAAGCGGCCCGACCAAACGACAGTTCAGTCGTGCTTAGCGGGGGAAGCGGCAAACCGATGGCGTCGGTGACCATCTACGACGTGGCGGCGCGCGCCGAGGTTTCGATCAAGACCGTCTCGCGGGTCATGAACAACGAGCCCAACGTGCGGCCGGTCATGCGCGAGCGCGTGCTCGAGGCCGCTCAGGCCCTGGGCTACAGCCCCAACCTCTCGGCCCGCAGCCTGGCCGGCTCCAAGAGCTTCGTCATCGCCGTCTTCGTCGATGCGGCCCTGACCATCGACCACTGGCGCAGCGAGCGCGGCGCCGACTACCTCTCGCGCATCCAGCTGGGCGCCACGCTCCAGTGCCGCGACGCCGGCTACCACCTGCTGGTCGAGCTGATCGACCACGAGGCTCCGCAGATCCGCCAGGAGGTCGGCGCCCTGCTGGCCGCCCTCAAGCCCGACGGCGTGATCCTCACCCCGCCCAGCTCCGACAACGAGATCGTGCTGGAGCTCCTCAACAAGTCCGGCACCCCCTATGTCCGCCTCGGTCCGGAAGAGACCGACGGCCCCGGCCCGCGCGTGCACATGGACAACTTCGCCGCCGCCCGCGACGTCACCGAGCACCTGGCCGGCCTTGGCCACAAGCGCATCGGCTTCGTGGTCGGCGAACCGCGCCACGGCGCCAGCCAGGCCCGCCGGGCCGGCTACATGGCCGCCATGGAGGCCCGCGGCCTCTCCGTCGATGCGGCCTGGGTCAAGCAGGGCGACTTCACCTTCCAGTCGGGCCACGACGCCGCCAAGGCTCTGCTGGCCCTGCCCGACCGCCCGACCGCCATCTTCGCCTCCAACGACGACATGGCCCTGGGCGTCCTGGCCGCCGCCGCCGAGGCCGGCGTCCTCGTCCCGGGCGAAGTCTCCGTCGCCGGCTTCGACGACAGCCCCAGCGCCCGCTTCTCCCGCCCCCAACTGACCACCGTCCGCCAACCCGTCGCCGAAATGGCCGAACTGGCCACGCGCCTGCTGATCAAGGGCCAGGTAAAGGGCGGCGCGGCGGGGGCGATGGCCGCGCCGATCGACGAACTGCTGCCGTTCGAACTGATCCACCGGGCGTCGACCGCGCCCCCGCCGGTGGGGTGAGGGGCGGCGGAGGTCCGGAATGCGCCAGTTTCTGCCGTTGTCGCGCCGCCGGAAACTGAACGTTCAGCACCTAGGATAGGGAGACCATCTCCGCCCCTCCCCTTCGCCCCTCGCTGCTGAGTTCGGCCAGCATTTGGGCTGAAGTGGCAGCGCAGCGCCACAAGGGCACCTTGATGGGCCCGGTCCAGGCGAATCTCCGAGCTCTTCTTTTGCCCTTCTGCAAGCGAACTAGATCAAAAAAGTCCAATTCCGTTCGCACCCAAGAACCTGCTTGGCTGATTGCCGAAGCGGTCAGGGGCAGAAATATACATCAGGACCCGCTTTGCCCTAGTCAGGCCTACATACAGCAGCCGTTTGTCTTCCAGAATCGCTTCATTTGTTCTGCTATAGTAGTGGGGATACTTCCCTTCCGTCACTTCGATCAACGCAACGCCTTTGTATTCACGCCCCTTCGCCGTATGCACGGTCGACAATTTCAGCGCCTTCTGCGGACTGGCGAACAATCCGAGATCCTCGACGCTCAAATTGGCGAGGTCGACCTTCTGCCGGACGACGTCGGCCTTCATCTCCTGCGCCGATGCGTAGAACAGGCCAGCCTGAACCCGGTCGACAAATTCGAGCTCACGCAGGATTTCGCCCGTGGCCGCGCTCATTTCGTCGAGAAAGCGGACGGCGGAACCGCTGGCCGCGGCGGCGGCGGCGCTTTTAAGGAGCCTGACAATGGCGAGACGGCCATCACCCGCGAAGAGGCTCATCCGCGATTCATTGGTGCAGTCACGGACCGCGAAGAAGAGCGCGCGCTCAAGCTGCCGGATGGTGTCTGGGGTCGGGTCCACGACCGCGCCGCACAGCTGCTCGGCGAGACCGGCGAACAGGCGCGACTTGCGGTAAGGCCGCGCGCCTGGACCGACGACTGGAATGCCAGCGTCTCTAAGTTGCCTTGAGAGGGAGATCAGCGGACCCCATTCGCGGCAGAGGATGGTGGCGTCGCCAAAAGAGATGTTGTCGGCGGCTAGAGCCGGCAGAAATCGCTCCATGATGGCGCCAAACGTCGAGCGGTCACGGACCAGCACTGGCTGAATCGTGCAGGTTCTATCCTTACCTTCGGCGGTCATCGCCGGTGTACGGGGGAACAGCGCCTCGCCGTTTGCCACGACAGGCGGGCTTGACCGGTAATTGCCGGAGAGCGAGAGGTCGGTTCTGGCCCCAATGCGCTCCGCGAAGGGCTGGACAAGCTCCGGGCGCGCGCCAGCGAAGCCGAAAATTGATTGGGCCAGATCGCCGACGATGAAGAACTTCGACCGCCCAGCGTCGAAAATAAGCGACAGAATTTCGATCTGAAGTTCGCTCGTGTCCTGAAACTCGTCGATCAGAAACCAGCGGAATTTAGCGCCCAGCGCCTTCCTGATCATGGGATAGTCCCTGATCAGCTCGTAGGCCTCATAGACGATGGTGCCGAAATCCACATAGTCGAGGTCTCGACATCGTTGCCAGTAGAACGGTGCCGCTCGCGCTACGGCTTCGTTTTTCGCCGCCATCCCGATGAGTTTACCGGCGGCGTTCAGGGCGATGGATTCGAAGTCGTCGAAGTCCCTAGCCTGAAGGTTGAAGTAGTTGACTTGGCCCGCGGCGTACCGGACGATTTCCTCAAACTTCGGGTCTTCGCGGGTTAGTACCCGGCGGCTGGCCCGGAAGTCGGGCCTCAGCCAGCCAAACGGCCGGACAATCTCGTTTAGGCAAAACGAGTGGATGGTCGATACGAACACGTGCTGGTCGTCGCCGGGGTTCAGTTGTTCCAGCGCCCGGTGCTCGATCTCTTCGACCGCCGTGTTCGTGTAGGTGATGCAGCAGATCGCGCGCGGCGTTTGCCTGATCGCTTCCAGCTCATAGACGAGCTTGGCGATCAGGGTGCGAGTTTTCCCGCTGCCAGGACAAGCTGTGAGCAGAAGGTTGCCTGGATAATCGACCGCCGCCCGCTGTTGGGCGGTGAGCGGCTTTAGTTTCTCAACAGCCAACTGATCGCCCTCTCAATGTAGGGTGGGACGTGGCAATCTTCATCAACGTAGCGGGCGGCGACCTGGGCGAAACGAGCCTTACCGAACCGCTTGGCTGTCGAGAGGACGCGCTTTTTCAGAGCGATGGGTATCGGCCCGCCTAGCAATTCCTGAGCTTCGAGCGCCGCCCTGATCTTCGGCGCGCCAAGGGCTTTCACCGTCTTGATCAGAAGCGGCAGATTGTCCGGATGGGCCAGCTCGATCTCGAACGTCGAGTCCCCGAGAAACGCCTTCACGTAGTCCCCCTGAAGCTCCTCGATATTCCGGGGGGGCGGAACGTCATCGTCGTTGTCTACGTGGTCTTCACCTGGCGGGTTGTCCGCGTCGCAGACAATCGCGCACCGCTTCGGCATCCCCGCCTGGCTGAACATCTTGGCATAAGCCGCGAAGTGCGTGCCGTGGATCGCCACCACGGAAACCCCGTTGCGGTCGAGGTCGATATCGAGAACGGCGTTCACTAGCGGCGGGATGAGCAGAAGCTCGGCCGCCCCCTCCACCAGCATAACCTTCTTGGCAAAGAGCAGGTTCGATTTCGTCGCGTCCAGATACCGTTCCAAATCTTCGATCTGGCTTGGAGACAGTCCGCTTTCCAACGGCACGCTCGCATGCGGCGCGCCGTTCGGTCGGGATGTCAGGGTGACAAAAGACGATAGCGGAGCTTTCGATGTCACCTGCGTGCTGTGGGTCGTCATGATGCTCTGGAAGGGCATCTCCAGAAGCGCCTGAATCAGGGTGTTCTGAAGCTGGGGATGCAAATGTGCTTCTGGCTCCTCGATGAGGATCAGTTCCCCGGCTGATCGACCCTTCGCCGACCGCTGGCGGAAGTGCTCAACGAGTATGGCGATGTATAGAATGTTGTTGAGCCCGAGGCCGTTTCGGCGGGGCTCGAAGTGTTTGACCATGTCGCTCGTCAGCAGAACGATCAGGTTCCGCACGATGGACTGAAACGTCGGCGACGAAAGTCCCAGGTCAACGTCAAGGCTGAAGGCAGGGCCGGTTACGTCCTTGAAGGATTTGTCGATTGCCTCCGCCACTGTCTTTATCGTGGGGGACGCCTCGATGTCAGCGTTTGCACTGGCAACAATCGCAACGAGGGCGTCCTGCTCCGCCTTGTCGATGCCGATGGCGTCGATCAGTCGGGCGAGCGACGAGCGCCGGTTTTGCTGCAGGTCGGTTTCGACGTCCCGCAGCGCGGGCAGGAACGCCACGAGATAGCTCTGCAAATTCTGGATGCTGAAGCTGGTGGCTCCCAGGGCACCGATGTCGTCATCCCATTCGATGTCGGTCAAGTCGATGTTCGGATTGCCTGATCCGGCGAGCTCCCAGCTGAAGTCTTCAATTGACAGCTCCCCGTCGAAGTCGTCGTCGGCGAGCGCCTCTCGGACCGCTTTCTTGGGTCGAAATCGGTAGAACAGGCGCGCCTTGTCAGGGCCGATTTGGGTGCCAAGAAGCATCGCTTCTTCGTTCTCATTTCCCTCGAAACCAGAGAATTCGATGCCGACCAACACCTGAAACGGCTTGGTCTGGTCGACCTGGCAAAAGACATCCTCCTTCTGCAACATGCGATAGGAAGACGGGAGCCCAACATCCAAGCAAAGGCGAAGCGCTTGAATAAAGTTGGATTTCCCGACGTTGTTTTCGCCAATAACAACGGTTGCGCCCGTTGAAATCGAAACATCTACCTCTGCTAGAGACCGGAAATTCTTTATCACCACGCGACTGACGTGCATTTGGCATGTCCCCCGTTGCCTTGTCGGCACTCTAACGTGAAGATTGTACGTTTAACGTCCACAAGAAGGGCGCGCAACAAGGTTGCCCGCATGTGATGACCGGGTGTGCCTCCCCGCCTCTCAATGCTCACCTGCCAGAAAGCAGACCTGCCGAACGGCCGCTATGAGTCATTAGCGGAAAGAAAAAGGGCGCGGCCTTCACGGCCGCGCCCCTCTCAAAACCTCAGAGCTAGAAGAACCGCCCTCACCGCCCCGGTCGGGCGAAAGCGGCGACCTTGGCCCGCGCCGCGTGCACTGGGTGTTCCGGCTCGGCGTAGCGGGTCGGCTGGGCCGAGTGACCCGCCCCGCCGATCCTGAACCCGCCGACGTGGTTGGCCAGGTCCGCCGCTTCGGCCCGCAGCGCCCGGGTGGCGTCCGTCGAGCGTTGGGCCATGGCGGTGTTGCGCTGGGTGACCTGGTCGAGCTGGCCGACGGCGCTGTTGACCTCGTTGAGGGCCGTGGCCTGTTCGTTGGCCGAGGCGGCGATCTCGTTGACGAGGCTGTCGATGGCGCCGACCTTGTCGACGATGCCGCGCAGGGCGTCGCCGGTCTGGCGGACCAGCTCGACGCCCTCGCCCACCTGGCGGCTGGAGTCGGAGATCAGGCTCTTGATCTCCTTGGCGGCGTCAGCCGAGCGTTGGGCCAGGGCGCGGACTTCCTGAGCCACGACCGCGAAGCCCTTGCCCGCGTCGCCGGCCCGGGCCGCCTCGACGCCGGCGTTCAGGGCCAGCAGGTTGGTCTGGAAGGCGATCTCGTCGATGACTCCCAGGATGTGGTTGACCTGGTTGGACGAGCTTTCGATCTGGCTCATGGCCTCGGCGGCGCGGGTGACCACGGCGCCCGAGCGCTGGGCCTCGGTAGCGGCCTCGCCGACGCGCGTGGAGACCTCGCGGGCGCTCTGGGCGGTCTTGGCGACGGTCGAGGTCAGCTGTTCGACGGCGGCGGCGGTCTGTTCCAGGGTGGCGGCCTGCTGCTCGCTGCGCAGGGCCAGGTCGTCGGCGGCCGAGGCGATCTCGTCGGCGCCCGAGCGGATGCCGCGGGTGGCGCGGTCGACCGCGCCCATCGCTTCCGCAAGAGCGGCGGCGGCCTGGTCGAAGTCGGACTTCAGGCTGACGAACTCGGGCGACAGGGCGCCGTCGACGCGGGCCGACAGGTCGCCGGCCGCCAGGCGCGAGAGGGCGTCGCCCACGGCGCGCACGGCGTCGGCCTGGCGCTGTTCGGCGCTGGCGCGCTCGGCCTCCAGCTGGTCGCGCTCGTCCTGCAGCAGTTCCAGATAGGTCGAGATCGCCAGGTCCATGTCGAGCATGACGGCCTTGTTCAGGGCCACCAGGCCGTCGGCCAGCTCGGCGTCGTTCTTGGCGCTGGCGAACAGGCCCTTCGCGCGCTTTTCGACCATGGCGCGGATCAGCTTTTCGGCCACCAGGGCGTAGCCGCCGATGTACCAGCGCGGCTCCAGGCCGATGACGGCGTGGGCCTTGCCGATGCGGGCGACGTCCTGCTGGTAGTCGGCGCCGTATTCGGCGGTGGCCAGGCGGCGCCAGTGCGAGGACTGGCGGGTCTGGGCGCTGCCGATGTGCGCTTCGTTGGAGAACATCTTGCGGGTCTCGGGATAGGCCCGGACCTGGCTGTAGAAGGCGTCGAGCGCCCCGTTGATCTCGGCGTCGATCAGCGGCTTGGCCGCGCGCAGGGCGGCGCGGTCCTTGTGGTCGAACCGCATGAAGCTCATGCGCTGGTCGAGCTGGTTCTGCGCGCTCATGCCGTCACCCCGAGTCACTGAAAATCCTGGTCAGGAGAGCCGTGACGGCAATTCATTAACCAAGATTGAAACCCGGGCGGCCCAGCCGCAAATGACCGCCTGTCGAGCCGTTAAAGCTTGCGCGGGGTGTGGCGGAAGGTCGCTTTTCGGGCCGGCGCTCACGCCATCCAGAGGTAGCGCCAGGTCTCCGAGATCGGGGTGTCGCCGCGCACCAGACGCAGGCTGAGCTCGGCCTGGCTGGCCGTCGGCTTCAGGCCGAAGGCGGCCCGCACCGTGGCCTCGCGCGGATAGGGGGTGATGTTGCTCCAGGTGGTCTGGCCGCCCTTGGCCTCGATCTGCAGCTTCACCCCGTCCAGCCCGTCGGCCAGCATCGGGCCGGAGAGGTCGATGGTGAACATCCTAAGGCCCGCCTGGGCGTCGGCCCCGGTGCGGGTGCGCACCACCCTGGCCTCGCCGTCGCCCCGCCGCTCGCCGCCCCAGTGCAGGCGGTAGGAGAGATCGACGCGCGAGCCGGCCTCCCAAGGCGCGTCCGGCCGCCAGAAGACGGCGATGTTGTCGTCGCTCTCCTTGCGGGTGGCCAGCTCAGCCAGCACCACCGCGCCCTTGCCCCAGGCGCCGAGCGGTTCGACCCAAAGGCTGGGACGCAGGTCATAGCGGGCTTCCAGATCGCCGTAGTCCTCCAGCCGCCGGGCGCGCTGCACCAGGCCGAAGCCCCTGGGGTTCTCGTCCTGGAAGTATGACAGGCGGTGGGCGGTCGGGTTGGTCAGCGGCCGCCAGATCTGCTCGCCGGTCCCGGTCAGCATGGCCAGGCCGTCGCTGTCGTGCACGGCGGTGCGGAAGTCGTCGCCGCGCGGCCCGTCCGACACATTGAACAGGAACATGCTGCTCTGGGCGGCCACGCCCATCCTGGTCATCCGCACGCGGGGGAAGATCGTGGCGGTCACGTCGAACACCACCGACTGGCCCGGACGGATCAGGAAGCTGTAGGCGCCCGTGCAGCTGGGGCTGTCCATCAGGGCGTGGACGGTGACGGTCTCGGCGTCGTCGGCCGGCCGTTCCAGCCAGAAGCGCTCGAAGCTGGGGAACTCCTCGTTGGGCTCGCCGGCGCCGATGGCCAGGCCCCGCGAGGACAGGCCGTAGAACTGGTCGCGGCCCAGGCTGCGGAAATAGCTGGCGCCCTGGAAGACGGCGATCTCGTCCAGCTTGTCGGCCCGGTTCAGCGGCCACAGCAGGCGCAGGCCCGAGAAGCCGCCGATGGCCTTGGCCGCGCCGGCGTGCTCGCCGGGCACGTCGAACATCTCCGGATCGAACGGCACCGGCCGCGCCACCCCGTCCTCGACCTCATGGATCGGGAAGACGCGCGGATAGAGATAGGCCGGCGGAAAGAACTCGGCGCGGAACGGCGGCTGACGATCGGCCCACAGGGCGTGCTCGGCCCGGAAGCGGATGCGGAAATAGTCGTCATAGGACAGGCCGGCCAGGCCCTTGTTCCCGCCCGTGGCCGGGGCGCGGTAGGGCTTTTTGGCCAGGGCCTGGGCCATGTCGCGCAGGATGTCCGGCGAGAACGGCTCACCGGCCGATCCCGTGTCGGTTTGCGCTGCGGCAACACGGGGGAGCATGGCGACCAGAGCTCCGAGAGACAGCGCGCCGAGCGCGCCGCGACGGCTAAACGTACCGAATTCCATGCGGCCCCTTCTATGCCGCGCGCCGCTTCGGCGCTACGAACCGTACGGTGAATTAACGCGGTTTGACGGCGCCATTGCGGCGGCGCCGCATAAAGCTGCAAGACCGATCATCCGGGTCGCGCCACGATTACGACGCAACAAGCTGCGCCTTGACGCGTTTGAGCCGGCGGCGCAGTCCCTGTTAGGCTGAGTCAGCAACCTAGGGATCAGCGCGGTATATGGGCGTACGGGCGGAATTCACCCTGGAAGACAAGGACGACGGCAAGTCGGTCGTCCTGTCCGGGGACTGGACGGCGCGCGGCATGGCCGACGCGGGCCTGCGCCTTGCCGAGGCGATGAAGGGTTCGGACCAGTTCCACCTCGACCTGACCGGCATGAGCCGCTGCGACACGGCCGGCGCCTACGCCATCATCCGCGCCGCCGACGGCCGGCTGACGGCCGGGAACATCAAGGCCCGCAAGCAGACCCTGCGCCTGCTGGAGCTGGTCGGCGACGCCATCCAGGTCGAGTGCCCGCCCGACAACCGCCTGCACGGCTTCGTCGCCCTGCTCGACCGCATCGGCCGCGGCCTGTTCGACCTGCTGCACGACGGCTACGGCACGCTGGTGTTCCTGGGCCACCTGCTGACGGCCATCGGCCGCTGCATCGTCAATCCGCGCAAGATCCGCTGGGCCCCGATCATCTCCCTGTCCGAGCGCGCGGGCCTGGACGCCATGCCGATCGTGGCCACCACCACCTTCTTCATCGGCGCGGTCGTCGCCCTGCTGGGCGCCAACCTCCTGACCGACTTCGGCGCCCAGGTGTTCAGCGTCGAGCTGATCGGCGTGTCGGTGCTGCGCGAGTTCAACATCCTGATCACCGCCATCCTCCTGGCCGGCCGCTCGGCCTCCAGCTTCGCGGCCGAGATCGGCTCGATGAAGATGAACCAGGAGATCGACGCCATGCAGGTGATCGGCGTCGATCCCTACGAGGCCCTGGTCCTGCCCCGCTTCGCGGCCCTGCTGCTGACCATCCCGCTCTTGACCTTCGTGGCCACCCTGGCGGGTCTCGCCGGAGGCATCGTCGTGGTCTGGGTGGTGCTGGACCTCTCGCCCAGCTTCTTCCTGCAGCGGATGACCGACTATGTCGGCGCCACCCACTTCTGGATCGGCATGTCCAAGGCCCCGGTCATGGCCATGGTCATCGCCGCCATCGGCTGTCGCCAGGGCATGGAGGTCGGCAACGACGTCGAGTCGCTGGGCCGCCGGGTCACCGCCGCCGTGGTCCACGCCATCTTCGCCATCATCCTGATCGATGCGGTCTTCGCCCTGCTCTACATGGAGCTCGACATATGACCGCCGCTCACGCTCAAGCGACCAAACCGGAAGAAGCCGCCCCGCCGATCCAGGTCGACGGCCTGGTCTCGCGCTTCGGCGACAACACCGTGCACGACAACCTCGACCTCACCGTCGAACGCGGCGAGGTTTTGGGCGTGGTCGGCGGCTCGGGCACCGGCAAGTCGGTGCTGCTCAACAGCATCATCGGCCTGAAGGCCCCCGACGGCGGCGTCATCCGCCTGTTCGGCGAGGACATGCAGGAGGCCTCGCGCCGCAAGTGGACGGCGCTGGAACGCCGCTGGGGCGTGCTGTTCCAGCAGGGCGCGCTGTTCTCCAACCTGACCGTGCGCGAGAACGTCGCCGCCCCGCTGTTCGAGCACACCCGCCTGCCCAAGAGCGAAATTCTCGAACTGGCCGACCTGAAGATCGCCCTGACCGGCCTGCCCGCCCGCGCCGGCTCGCTGAAGCCGGCCGAGCTGTCGGGCGGCATGCGCAAGCGCGCGGGCCTGGCCCGGGCCCTGGCGCTCGACCCCGAACTGCTGTTCCTCGACGAGCCCACCGCCGGCCTCGACCCGATCGGGGCCGCGGCCTTCGACGAGCTGATCAAGGACCTGTCCGACAGCCTCGACCTGACCGTCTTCATGATCACCCACGACCTCGACAGCCTCTACGCCATCACCGACCGCGTCGCCGTCCTGGCCGACAAGCAGGTGATCGCCCAGGCCCCCGTCGAGGAGCTGGAACACTCCGACCACCCCTGGATTCAGGAATACTTCCTCGGCCCGCGCGGACGCGCGGCCGGGAAAGGCGCTACGGCGAGGAGCCGCTGATGGAAAGAAACGCCAACTACGCCCTCGTCGGCGCGGCCTGCCTGATCCTGTTCATGGGTCTGGTGGTGTTCGTGGTCTGGCTGGCCAAGCTGCAGTTCAACAAGGACTACGACCTCTACGACGTGCTGTTCGTCGGGGCGGTGCGCGGCCTGTCGGAAGGCGGCGAGGTGCACTTCAACGGCATCAAGGTCGGCGAGGTCACCAAGATCGAGCTCGACAAAGCCGATCCCAACCGCGTCATCGCCCACACCCGCCTGACCTCCGACGTGCCGGTGCGCGTCGACAGCTACGCCACGCTGGAGCCGCAGGGCATCACCGGGGTCAACTACATCCAGCTGACCGCCGGCACCTCGACCAAGCCGCTGCTGAAGGACACGGTCAAGAAGGGCGACATCCCGATCATCCGCAGCCAGCGCAGCGCCCTCTCCGACCTGCTGGAAGGCGGCGGCACGGTGCTGACCCGCACGATCGAGGCCCTGGACCGCGTCAACCGCGTGCTCTCCGACCGCAACATCAAGACCTTCAGCGCCAGCCTGTCCGACGTCCAGTCGGTCACCGCCGAACTGCGCGAGCGCAAGGAGATCATCGCCGACGCCCAGAAGGCGCTGCAGAGCATCGACACGACGGCCCAGGAGATCGCCAACCTGTCGCGCTCGACCCAGGGCGTGGTCGACGGCGACGGCCGCAAGGCGATCAAGGACCTCGGCGCGGCCGCCGACGAGATCAAGGCGGCCGCCAAGGACGTGCGGACCATGGTCAGCAACCTGGAAGGCCCGACCAGCGACTTCGCCTCCACCGGCCTGCCGCAGCTGTCCTCGGCCATCGTCACCCTACAGTCGGCCGCCGAGTCGCTCGACCGCCTGGTCGGCGAGGTGGAGCAGAACCCGCGCGGCCTGGTGGGCAAGGCCCCGGCCAAGGAAGTGGAGATCAAGCCGTGAGCGCATTCCGGATCAAGACCCTGGTCGCCGGCGCGGCGGCCCTCGGCCTGGCGCTCAGCCTCTCGGCCTGCATCAGCGTGTTCCCCAAGGCCAAGCCGTCCGGCATGTACCGCTTCGGAACCACGCCTCCGGCGGCGGCCAAGGGTCCGCCCGGCGCGATGTTCGGCGTGCTCAAGGCCCCCACGGTCTTCACCCGCCCCTCGGCCGGCGACCGCATCCTGACCACCAGCCCCGGCGGCGAGGCGGCCTATGTCGCCGACGCCCGCTGGATCGCCCCGGCCAGCGTGCAGTTCGACGAGGCGATCGCCCGGGCCTTCGACGCCGATCCCGGCCGCGCCCGCCTGATCGGCCGCGGCGAGGTGGCCAAGGCTCAGATGGTGGTCCGGCTCGAGGTCCGCGCCTTCGAGGCCGCCTATGTGAACGGCCCCAAGGCCCCGCCCGAAATTGTCGTCCAGGTGCGCGGCGTCATCAACCGCACCGGCGACCGCGCCCTGGTCGGCGACCAGCTGTTCGAAGCCAGGGTGAAAGCCTCCGACAACCGCGTCGGCGCCATCGTCGCCGCCTTCGACCAGGCCAACGCGAAAGTCATCGGCGACATCGTCGGCTGGATCAACGCGGCGGGCGCGGGTTTGCCGGCGGAATAGGGACCCTCCCCCTCTGGGGGAGGTGTCGCGGAGCGACGGAGGGGGGCCGTTTTCAGCTTCCGAAGCGCTTGCCTTCCCCTCCCCCGTAAAATCCCCGCGAAAGCGGGACAACGGATCCCTCTCCCCCTGCGGGAGAGGGTGGCCTGCGAAGCAGGTCGGGTGAGGGGTCTCTCAAAACCCAACACCGCGTGGAGCGGTCAGGCCGGGCGAAGCGTCTCACATCTGAGAGACCCCTCATCCGTCGGCCTTCGGCCGCCACCTTCTCCCGCAAGGGGAGAAGGGTCGCTGACGGGAATAGAGCGCCCTCTATCCCCGCCGATCGCGCCAAAGACCCCAACCAATCCAGCCGCTTGCAACTTTCTCAGCGCTCTGGATCAGACGCGCTGAAACCCGCTGCATAATGGACCCGTCCCGTCGCAGGGAGAGGGCGCAAGGATCCGGCCCGAAGCGTGCGATGGCGATGCGATCGAGCGGGGCCGCCGGAGCTGTGTGAGCAGGGCCGAACGGCTTAAATGAGGATGGAGGACGTAAACCCATCCATCGGGAGCTTGCCTGTATCGGCTCCCGCCCGTCCGAGGGTCCGCTCCGGCGCCTTCTGTCTGCACGCGATGGCTAGCGAAGCTTACAGCCCGGTTCCGGGGAAGGCATACGCCGAAGGGGGTGAAGGGCGGAAAAGGCCCGCGCGCCCCGGCCTGAGGGATAGAACGATCGCGCGGGGCGTCCAGCTTCGTCGAAACGGTATTCAAACTCACAACTCCGGGCGAGGCCCGGACGCCCCGCGCCCTCTCCACACCCTCAGCGGTTCACCGCGTGAGGGCGAAGCCGCACGCCAAGGAACCTCCCCCTGTGGCGGAGGCGGCCGAAGGCCGGTGGGGGGACGTTTTCAGCTTTCGAGCCGCTGGCCGATCCCGCGCCAACTCCCCCCTCCGATCGCTGCGCGATCGCCTCCCCCACAGGGGGAGGTTCCTCGGGAACGGCCGCCACCTTCTCCCTCAAGGGGAGAAGGACGCCCTACCCCGCCGCGCGGGCCTTGAAGCCCGCCAGGCGGTCCAGCTTGTCGAGGAGGTAGTCGTGCTCTTCGCGCGAAACGGCCTGGGACGAGGTCAGGAACCGCTGCAGCATGTGCTCCTGGAAGCGCTCGCGCTCGCCGGGGCGGCCGTCGAATTCCATGCCGTGATAGGCGTCGACCCCGGCGCGGAAGGCCGGGAACAGGCGCGACGGCAGGCCGGCCCGCTCGTAGACGGCCTTCAGGCCCAGGGCCCCGGCGTCGTGCACCATCAGCCAGGTGCGGTGATGCGGAACCCCGGCCAGCTCGGAGAGGCCCCACTCGAAGAAGGTCATGTGGCCCTGGGCCACGGCCCGCAGCAGCAGCGACGGCGTCAGCCGGCCGGCGCGGTGCAGATGGGCGGCGAAGGCCTGCGGGTCGGCGGTGCGGCCGGCCTGGTCCACCAGGTCGATCGTCGCCCGCTCCTTGGCGCCTACGATGATCTCCAGCGCCCGCTCGGCCGAGAGGGCGTGGTTGTCGAGGATGTGCTCGCGCAGCTGGTCGCCGACCATGTCGATCAGGCGCTCGGTCACCGACAGCGGCAGCACCGAGCGGTAGGCCACGGCCTTGAGCACGGTCTCCGACTTGGCGAAGCGGTCCAGGGCCTTCTGCAGGGCCATGTCCGAGAAGCGGGCGTTGTCGTTGGCGCAGGCGGCGGCCACGACGTCTTCCGGCGCCTGGTCGACCAGCAGGCCGGTGACCTTGCTCGACAGCTTGGGCCGGCGGGCGATGGCCATCTGGCGCACGGGGCCGCCCAGGCGGATGATCTCGGCCAGGTCGTTGTCGTTGAACACCGGCGAGAAGCTGATCACCGGCAGCGACACGCTCTCGACGTCGCGGGCCAGGCGGTTGGCGACGTCCGGCGGCAGCAGCGGCGAGGTCTTCAGCGTCACGGCCAGGGCGCGGCGCACCAGCTCGGCGGCGTCGGCGGCCATGACCCGCAGGATGTCCTGGGCCTGGAGGCGTTCGTCCTCGCTCAGTTCGGCGCGGTCGATCTTGCGGCACAGCTTGTGAGCGGCCAGCGCGCGCTCGTCAGGCGTCGCGCCCTTCACGAGCATGCGGATGTCGTCGGTGGTGAGCGCGGCGCGGGTCGTGGCCATGGGCCTGGCCTTCTGCGAATGAACGTCGAATCAAACAATGTGACGGTTAGCGTTAACGATTGTTTGCCCTGGATACCTCCCCGATTAACGATACCCCGTAACCAGCCGCAAACCGTGAGCGCATAGCGTCCTCCCCTGACTGTCCGAGGATCCGATTCTTGCTCGCCGAGCGCCGAACCCAAGACCTGACCAGGCCCGGGGCCGACACCGCGCTCGCCCTCGGCGTGCAGAGAGCGTTGCTGCCCTACGCCCTGGCCATCTTCGCCGTAAGCCTGCCGTTCTTCGTCTGGGCGGGATCGCACGCGGCCAACGCGCTGTGGATGACGATGACCTTCGCGGTCTTCGCCATCAACTGGGGCGTGTTCTACGGCGTCACCAACTGGCTGAGGACCCCGGAGGCCGAGGACCTGACCCGCCGCATGCGGCTTCAGGTCGCGGGCGGCCTGCTGTGGGCGCTGGCCGTCGTGCAGATGTCCGCCTTCGCGGAAGGATCCGGTCCGGCCCGCGAGACCCTGCTGCTGCTGGCCGCCGCCGCCGGCATGGTCTGCATCTTCTTCGCCGCCCCCGTGCTGCCCTGCCTGATGGTCGTGGCCCCCGTGGCCGCCGCTGGCCCGCTGGTCGCCCTCTTCAGCCGGCCCGAGAGCCGCTCGGCCGGCGTCATGGCCTGGGGCGGCCTGGCGCTCGCCATGGCCATGGCCATGATCTTCAACCGCATGCTGCGCCGCCAGCACGCCCTGGCCGTCGCCCACGAGGCCCTGATCGAGGAACGCCTGCGCGTGCTCGAGGCCGCCGAACGCACCGCCCGCTCGAAGTCCGACATCGTCGCCACCCTCAGCCACGAGATCCGCAACGGCCTGACCGGCGTCACCCACGTGCTGGCCGCCGCCGCCGGCAAAGGCGGCCGCGCCGCGCCGTCGCGTGAGCAGCTGAACGCCGCCCTCGACGCCGCCCAGGACCTGATCGCGGTTCTGAACGCCACGCTCGACGCCGAGACCGCCGAGGCCGGCCGCCTGGCCGTCGAGCGCCAGGCCTTCGAGCCCGTCCGCCTGGTCCGCGACCTGGCCTTGCTGGAACGCCCCCACGCCCTGGCCAAGGGCCTGGAGCTGGCCGTCCACGTCGATCCGACGCTGGAGGCCCGCCTCCTCGGCGCCGCCGTCGCCGATCCGATGCGCACCCGCCAGATCATAGCCAATCTCGTCGGCAACGCGGTGAAGTACACCGTCCGCGGCCGGGTCGAGGTGCGGATCGAGCCGCGCGGCGACCGCATCGCCATCGAAGTCGCCGACACCGGCCCCGGCCTGTCGGCCGAAGAACTGGAGCAGGCCTTCGAGCCCTTCCGCCGGGTCGAGCGCACCGGCGCCGGCGTCAACGGCGCGGGCCTTGGCCTGTCGCTGTCGCGCCAGCTGGCCAAGCTGATGGGCGGCGCGCTGGAGACCAGCAGCGCCCTGGGCGTCGGCAGCTGCTTCACCCTGCTGCTGCCCTACGACGTCGCCGCCCCCTGCCCGCAGGAGCCGGTCGAGGAGACCCTGGCCGCCGCCGATCAGGCCCCCGACGTCCAGCGCAGCCTGCGCGTGCTGATCGCCGAGGACGACGCCCTCAACGCCGCCATGCTGCGCGCCATCCTCGAGCAGCTGGGCCACCAGGTCGTCCACGCCCAGAACGGCCGTCGCGCCGTCGACCTGGCCAAGGTCTGCGAGTTCGACCTGCTGATGCTCGACGGCCGCATGCCGGTTCTGGACGGTCCGGAGACCGCCGCCGAGATCCGCGCCCTGCCCGGCGCCAACGGCCACATGCCGATCATCGCCGTGATCGGCGGCGACGCCGACGAGGCCCGCGAGTGCACCGAGGCCGGCGCCGACACCGTGCTGCGCAAGCCGGTCAGCGTGGCGGGCGTCGCCCGCGCCGTGGCCGACGCCGCCGCCCTCACCCGCCAGCCACGCGCCGAAGGGGTTCGCGGCGCGGCCTGAGCGGGCTTTCCAACGAGCGTTTGAACGCCCATCCTGCCCGCAACGAGAAAAGCGGGAGGAAGCGGATGCTGCGGGACCTCAAGGTCGTCGAGCTGGCCACCTACATCGCCGCCCCCGGCGCGGCCGGGATCATGGCCGACTGGGGCGCCGACGTGGTCAAGGTCGAGTCGCCCGAGGGCGACCCGATGCGGCGCTTCTTCGAGACCATCGGCGCCGACCAGGCCGCCAACCCGATCTTCGAACTCGACAACCGCGGCAAGCGCTCGGTCGTGCTCGACATCCGCAGCCCCGCCGGGGCGGAGGCCCTGAAACGCCTCGTCGCGACGGCCGACATCTTCCTGACCAACGTCCGCCCCGCCGCCCTGCGCCGGGCGGGCCTGGATCACGAGACCCTGCTGAGCGCCTTCCCGCGCCTGATCTACTGCAGCCTGACCGGCTACGGCCTCACCGGTCCCGATGCCGACAAGCCGGGCATGGACGTCGCCGCCTTCTGGTCCCGCGCCGGGGTCGGGGCCCTGACCGCGCCCAAGGGCGCCGAACCCTTCCCGATCCGCACCGGCATGGGCGACCACGTGACCTCGCTAGCCACGGTCTCGGCGATCCTGGCGGCCGTGCACGAGCGCCATCGGACCGGTGTCGGACGGCTGGTCGAGACCTCGCTGCTGCGCACCGGCGCCTATGCGATCGGCTCCGACCTCGCCATCCAGCTGCACTTCGGCAAACTGGCCTCGACCCGCCCGCGCCGCGAAGCCGTCCAGCCCCTGGCCAACTTCTTCCAGACCCGGGACGGCCGCTGGATCTGCCTGCTGGCCCGCCAGGGCGCGACCGACTGGCCGCGCATCGCCGCCGCCGTCGGCCGGCCCGAACTGGTCGACGACCCGCGCTTCTCCGGCGCCCGCGCCCGGCGCGAGAACACCGCCGCCCTGGTCGACATCCTCGACGAAGCCTTCGGATCGATGGACTACCAGACCGCCGCCGCCGCCCTCGACGAAGGCGACATCACCTGGGCGCCCTGGCAGACCCCGCGCGACCTGGTCGAGGACCCGCAGGCCCTGGCCGCCGGCTGCTTCGTCGAGACGACCGCCGGCGTCCGTTCGCCCGCCGCCCCGGCCCGCTTCCCGGGGATCGAAGAACACGCCCGCAGCCCCGCCCCGGCGCTCGGCGCGGATACGGCGGCGGTGCTGGCGGAGCTCGGCTATTCGGAGGAAGAGATCAGGGAGATGGGCGCTTAGCGCGCCTTGCCGCTCGAGCCGACGTTGGCGTCCGACAGCATGCGCAGCATCTCGGCCGAGAACAGGCTGTTGGCCACGCGGCTCGTGCTGCTGCCTTCGCTCTTGCCGGCCCCGAAGGCGCCGTCGAAGCCCTGCGAGCCGCGCAGCACCAGATCGACCACCGCCTGCTGCTGCTGGATGCGGTCCATCCGGCGGCCGGTGGCGTACTGCAGGAAGCCCTCGCCGTCGTCGGCCTGGCTCTCACGCGCGGCCGGCGCGGAGACCGCGCCGCCGCCGCCGGCGGTCTTGGTCAGGTTGGCGTAGACCTCGCTCACCGTGGCGGCGCGGCCCTCGCGGTAGAAGATCGAACGGTTGGCGGCCGCGGCCTCGGGGAACATCGAGGCGGCGCTGGCGCCGGGATTGTTGTTGGCGGCCTCGATCAGCCGCGCCGAGCCCTGCGGACCCAGGAAGTGGGCGGCGTACAGCTCGCCCGAGGTCGGCGACCGGCCGACCCGGCCGCGCAGGTAGGAGGCGTGGTCCGAAGCCAGCTCGCCGGCCATCAGCGAGGCGGCGTGCGGATCGAGCTTGAGGCCCAGCACGGCCTTACGGGCCTCGTCGCCGGCCACCCGGTACTTGCCGTCGGAACCTTGCTGGATCAGGTCGGCGTAGCGGGCGTAGCCGTACTTGGCGCCGTGCTTCTTCAGCGTGGCCAGCCAGGTCTGGTCGACGAACTGGAACAGGCCCGAGGCCGAGGAGGTGCGGGCCTTGGCGGCAGGGTTGTAGCCGCTTTCGCGCTTGGCCGTGCCCATCAGGAACGTGAAATCCACCCCCGTCGCGCTGGAAGCGCGCTGGATCGCCGATTCAACGACGTTGCGGATGGATTGGACGGCCATGCCCTGAATGTCTGAACGAGCATGGTTAACGCCGCCTTAACCACGTTTAACGACCCCGCCCCTGCGCGCTCCGGTCGCACCCGGAGCTTACGCCCGGCGACAAAATATCACGTTCGTAATTTTATCTGTTTACACGCGTCATTCCCCATGTGAGCGTCGGGGTGTCGAAGTTGATCGACGCCGCTCTTTGGAGGTCGCCATGATCGCCCAACCCGCCGACTTCAACCCGCGCATCGCCGGCCTGGACCGCGACGACAAGCGCAAGCTCTCCAAGGGCCTGGTCGCCGCCCTGGCGATCTCCGGCGCGGCGCACGTGGCCCTGTTCGCCTACATCGCGGTGCAGAAGTACGTGACCATGCCGACCGAGATCGTCGATCCGGGCGGCATCGAGATCCTGCCTCCCACGCCCAAGCCGCCTCCTCCGCCGCCTCCGGAAAAGCCGCTGCCGACGCCGAAGGCTTCGAACCCGATACCGCTGCACACGCCCGTGCCCACGCCGATCCCGACTCCCGAGCCCCTGATCGCGCCGATCCCGAAGGACGCCGGTCCGCCCACGACCGCCCAGCCGCCGACCTTCACCGACGATCCGCCGGCGCCTCCGGGACCGCCCGCGGCCCCGGCGCCGAAAACCATCACCCGGGCGACCTGGCTGAGGATGCCCAGCGCCGACGACATGTCGCGCTACTACCCCGAAAGCGCCCAGCGGCGCGGGGTGTCGGGCGGCGCGACGCTGAACTGCGCGGTCACCGTCAAGGGCACGGTGGAGAACTGCATGGTGGTCGACGAAAACCCGGCCAGCGAGGGCTTCGGCTCCGCGGCCCTGAAACTGGCGCGGTTCTTCAAGATGAAGCCGCAGCTCGAGAACGGCCAGGCGGTCGGCGGCGCGCAGGTGAGGATCCCCATCCGCTTCAACGCCGCTGACTGAGGGGGCGTCGGACGGGCGACCGCGTATCGGGTCGCCCGTCCGAGTTCATCAATAGCTCTTGGCCTAATAGCTCTTGGGAAGGCCCAGCACGCGCTCGGCGATGAAGTTCAGGATCATCTCGCGGCTGACCGGTGCGATACGGGCGATCATCGCCTCGCGGAAATAGCGCTCGACGTCGTACTCCTTGGCGTAGCCCATGCCGCCATGGGCCAGCACCGAGGCCTCGCAGGCCGTGAAGCCGGCCTCCGCACCCAGGTACTTGGCGGCGTTGGCCTCGGCCCCGCAATCCTTGCCGGCGTCGTAGAGCGCCGCGGCCTTGAAGGCCATCAGGTTGGCCGCCTCCAGCTCCGCCCACGACTTGGCCAGCGGGTGGGCCACGCCCTGGTTCTGGCCGATCGGCCGGCCGAACACCACGCGCTCCTTGGCGTAGGTCGAGGCTTTCGCCAGAGCCGCCCGGCCAAGGCCGATGGCCTCCACCGCGAACAGCACCCGCTCCGGATTGAGGCCGTGCAGCAGGTACTGGAAGCCCTTGCCCTCCTCGCCCACCAGGTCCTCCTGGGGCACGAACAGGTCCTCGATGAAGAGCATGTTACACTCGACCGCCTTGCGGCCCATCTTCGGGATCGGCTTGGCCTCGATGTGCTCGCGGTCGGTGTAGAACAGCGACAGCCCGCCGGTCGGCTTGGCGCACTGGTCCTTGGGGGTGGTGCGGGCGATGATCAGGATCTTGTTGGCGCGCTGGGCGCCGGTCGTCCAGATCTTGCGGCCGTTCAGGCGATAGCCGCCGTCGATCTTCTCGGCCCGGGTCTCCAGGCTCGAAGTGTCCAGGCCCGAATTGGGCTCAGTGACGGCGAAGCACATCTTGTCTTCGCCCGAGATCAGGCGCGGCAGCAGGCGCTCGCGCTGCTCGTCCGTGCCGAACTTCACCAGCGGCATCGGGCCAAAGATGTTGAGGTGGATGGCCGAAGCGCCGGAAAAGCCCGCGCCCGACTGGGCCACGGTCTGCATCATCACGGCCGCCTCGGTCAGGCCCAGGCCCGCACCGCCGACGCTCTCGGGCATGGCCACGCCCAGCCAGCCGCCTTCGGCGATGGCGGCCACGAATTCCTCGGGGAAGTTTCCGGTCTCGTCGGTCCGCCGCCAGTACTCGTCGTCGAAGGCGGCGCACACCTTGGCCACACCTTCGCGGATCGCTTCCTGTTCCTCGGTCAGCCAGAAACCGGCCATGTCGTCCCTTCCCTGCGCTCTGTCGTTCTTTTTCTAGCCTTCGAAACGCCGCGGGTCGAAGGCGGCCGCGTCCTCTCCGGGATCGGCGCCCGTCAGATACGCCGCGACCATGTCGGCCACAAGCGGAGCGAGCAGCCAGCCGTTGCGGCGCGCGCCAGCCGCCAGGATCACGCCCGCCGCCCGGCTTTCGCCGACCAGAGGAAGACCATCCGGCGTCGAGGCGCGCACACCGACCTCGATGCTGGCCGAGGCCCCGGCCAGCTCTGGACGCAGGCGCACCGCGGCGACGCGCAGCGGCTCGACCACCGCCGGGTCGGCCTCGCGGTCGTCGCGCCCGGCCTCCATCGTCGCCCCGATCGCGGGTCTCGGTCCCGGCGCGACATAGACGCCCTTGCCGCGCAGCACCGGACCTTCAGCCATCGGCGCGTCGAAGCGCAGGATCTGGCCCTTGATCGGAGTCAGGACCGAGAGTTCGGGCGCGAGCCCCTCGCCGCCCGCGCCGGTCGCCACGACCAGGGCCTCGAAGGCCAGGACCGCGCCGTCGGCCAGGGTCAGTCGCCCCTGCGCGAACGCGCTCACGGCGCGGGGATCGAAGACGGCGCCCGCTTCCGAAGCGGCGTCACGCAGGGTCGCCAGGGCCTGGCGCGCGTCCAGCCGCCAGTCTTCGTCGCTGAACAGGCCGTCCGGCGTACGCGAAAAGTCCGCGCCGGCCTCGACCAGGGCGGCCTCGATGTCGGCCAGAAAAGACGCTTCGCCCTTGATGGAGAGACCGCCGCGATCAAGCGCGATCCCCAGGTCTTCCGCGAAGGCCGTCCAGCGATCGCGGCCTCGCCGCAGCACGGGCATGTGCCCGCGCGACACCGGATCGAACACCGCCTCGGCCGCCGGCGCCAGCATGCCCGCGGCCACGCCGGAGGCGTTGTCGCCCGGCGCCGCGGGGTCGAACACCGTCACCTGGAAGCCGAGTCGGGAGAGAATCAGCGCCGTCGCCGACCCGAAGGCTCCGGCTCCGGCCACCGCCACGGGCGCGCCTGACTGCAAAATCATGGGCGGCAGACACCGCCCGGCGACCGAAAGGTCAAGTCAGAATGCTTTTACGTCGCCCAGACGACGTTTCAGGGACTGCTTTTGTGTCGAGTTAGCGACATGCGACGTCGTGGCGACGTGACGGAATACGATCAGCGGTCTATTCTGCCCATTAAACAACCGCACCACGTGCATCGCGGTCCGCCGAGGACGAGACAGAATGACCCAGAAGCCCGCCGTCGATCCCGCCCATCCCGTCGACATCTATGTGGGCGCCCGTATGCGGATTCGACGCAAGGTCCTCGGCTTGAGCCAGACTCAGCTCGCCGACGCTCTGGGCATCACTTTCCAGCAGATCCAGAAGTACGAGCGCGGCGCCAACCGCATCAGCGCCAGCAAGCTCTATGACGCCGCCCGCCTGCTGCAGTCGCCGGTGTCCTACTTTTTCGAAGGCCTGGACGAGACCGACAACGGCGAGGACGATGGCGTCGCCCAGCGCATGACCCAGTTCGTGGCCACGCCCGAGGGTCTGGAACTGGCCGACCTGTTCCCCCGCCTCGGCGACCGTCGCCTGCGCCGCCGCGTGGTCGACCTGGTCAAGGCCATGGTGGACGACGATCCGGCCTAACCCCCGGACCTCGTCCCTCCCTTCGAGCAACGCCTTCCTCGCCGCCGGCCAGGAAGGCGTTTCTGTTTTGAGCCGAGCGCTCCCTACAGCGCCGCCCGCAGCGTCAGCCCGCCCACCCAGGCGTCCGGGATCGAACCCGTCGCCCCCGGGCGGTGGATGAACTGCAGGTTCGGCCGCACCACCAGCCATCCCGTCGCCTGGGCCGCATAGAAGGCCTCGACCGAGCTCTCGCTGGTCTGCACCCCGCTCCAGTCTCCGGTCAGGGTCGCCCGCTCGCGCTGAGCGTCTTCCAGCCGCTCGTTGACCCGGACATAGGCGACGGCGACGCCGGCCTTGTCCTTGGGTCGGCTGGCGAACGGCGCGGTGCGCACCAGGCCCGCGCTGTAGAAATGGCTGTAGCGCGCCGTCGAGCGATCGAAAGCCAGGGCGTTGGCGAAGACGCTCAAGGCCGCCGGTCCCTTGCGCCAGACCATCTGCTCGCCCATCGCCCAGGCGCCCCAGCGGCTGTCCTCCAACGCCGGGCTCGTGCCGTTCAGCACGTAGGACCGGCCCAAGGCGTCACTGTAAACGTTCGAGCGCTCGGCCGTCTCGTAGTAGCCGCCCACGTGATAGAAGCCCGGCAGGCTGCCCGGCCCCTTGTCGGGCTTGCTCCAGCCGATCTCGACCGGCAGCAGCACACCGTTGGAGTCGATGGCCAGGTTCCAGCCCTTGTTCTCCTGCACGCGGTAGGCGTTGACCTCGTAGACCCCGGCCGTGACCGTCCAGTCCTTGGCCGGCCGCAACCGCGCCCGCGCCGCCCAGCGCGGGGCCGGATAGCCCGAGAAGCCGCTGTTGTAGAGCAGCGCCGGCGAGCGCGGACAGAAGGCGAAGTTCTGGAAATTGCAGTTCAGGGCCGACGAGCCGAAGTCGTCCCCCGTGTGCATCAGGCCGGCCTTCACGTTGAACTTGTCGCCGGCGAAGGCCTGCGCCCAGGTCAGCTCGGAGATGCGGAAGTCCATGCCCGCGCCGTAGAGTTCCTGCACCATGAACAGGTTGCCGACGCCCTCGGTCGAGAGGTTGCGGCCCGTACGCTCCTCGACGGCGATGTTGACTACCGCGCCATCGATCCCGGCCAGCTTGCTCATGTCGAGCACGGCGCGGGCGTTCAGTTCCTGGGTGTAGCCCCCGACGCCGCCGCCCTCCTTGCCACCCGACAGGGTCAGGGCGCTTTCGGAAGCGTAGCCGAGGCTGAGGGTCACGCCCTTGGCCTTGAGCCGCGAGCGCAGGCCGCCCCAGTCGCCGGTCAGGGTGGAGCGGACCTTCCAGTCCGGTTGGACGGGCTCGGCCGCTTGCGCTGCACCGGTCAAAGCCAGCACTGAGGGCGCCAGCATCGAGGCGGCCAGCATCAGGATCCGCGACATGGAACCTCCTTCGCGGTCCGGCAGGATCCGCGTCTCTAAAGTCGATGGGGGACCGGGCTCCGCCGTTGGGGGCACGCGGAGCCCGGTCGTTCAGCGCGCCAGGGGGGATGGCGCGCTGAAGCTGGACGTCGCGCCGCCGGCCGAGGTGGCCGTGGCGGTCAGGAACTGGGCGGACAGGTCTTTCGGCAACGGGATGGCGAAGCGCGCCTCCCCGTCGGTATTGGCGGCGACCACCTGGTCGGCGACGAAGGTCTCGCCCTGGTTGGCGTCGGCCGTGCGGTTGGCGAAGAGCTCGATCGTGACCACCTGACCGGGCGCGGCCTTGACCGTGCCCTCGGCGGCGCCCGCCTTGACGCCCTCGATGACCGGCGCGGCCTGGCCGCCGTTGGGGAGGCCCTGGCAGGGCTGCGCCTCGGGGCAGATCCGGGCCATCTTGCTGGTGTCGGTCGAGACGCCGTAGCCGCGCTTGCCCACGAAGCTTGCGTGCTCCAGGCCCGGCAGGCCCAGGACGATCCCGCCCTTGGCCAGCTTTGGATCGCAGCTGCCGCCGGCCGAACAGCGGCTGATCGGGGCGGCGTTGGCGAAGATGCGGTTGCGGCTGATGCGGTTGGCGGTCGCGCCGGCCTCGGACCGCACGGCCACGCCCACGGCGTTGCCATTGATGACGTTGCCGTCGACGATGTTGCCGTCGCCGGTCAGGCTGATCCCGAAGCCGTTGGCCCGAAAGACGTTGGCGCCGAGATAGTTGCGGCTGCCCCAGTTGATCTGCAGGCCGTCGGTGTAGTTCTGGAAGAGGTTGCGCACGACGGTGTTGTCGTTGCCGCGCAGGATCTCGATGCCCTGCGAGGGCTCCAGATTGTCCACACCAGCGTCGAACACGTTGTCGGCCACCAGGTTGAAGGCCGCGCCGCGCGTCAGCTCCAAGCCGTCCCCGTTCTCGTAGAAGACGTTGCGCAGCACCTTGTTGTTGATCGTCGTGGTGGCGGTCGAGCCGCCCTGCCCGTCGTCGCCGCTGAACATCACCCCGGCCCCGCCGATGTTCCGCACGAAGCGGTTGTCGTGGAAGACCGAGTTGCTGGTCCGCAGCACCAGCACGCCGATGCAGAAGTTGCGCACCTCCAGGCCCGTCAGTTCGACCTCGCGGGTGTCGATCAAGGCCAGGCCCGGCTTGGTGGTGGTGCGGATGTTGGTGCCGTACTCGGCCGGATTGGCCCCGGGGCAGTCCTTGAGGTCGCGCTTGACGTAGCCCGAGCCGTCGATGACAGCGTAGCGGCCGTCGGCCTTCCAGGCCGTACCCTCGATCTTCACCGGCCCCTTGATGGACGGCAGCGGCGAGTCGACGCGCAGCTCGATGGGTCCGGGACCGGTGGGCACGATCTCGATGCGGTAGCGACCGGGTGCGGCGTTGCTGGTCTCCAGCGCCCAGCGCAGCGAACCGGGCTGGCCGTCGTCGGCCGGGCGGTCGACCTTCAGCACTTCGCGCGTGTCGGGCGTGACCGCGGTCTGGGCCTGGGCGGCCGCCGGGAGAATGGCGGCGACGGCGGCGAGCAGGAGGAGCTTTCGCATGGCGTCTTCCTTGTGGTTTTGCGTCAGGCCGAAGCCAGGGCGCGCGGGGCGTGCCGGCGGATGAGCGCCAGGCTGACGAGGGTGAAGGTCATGGTCAGGGCGATGGCGCCGAAATAGGCCGCGCCTCCGGTCGAGACGACCGCCGCCCCGACGAAGGAGCTGACGATCGCGCCCAGCCGTCCGACGGCGGCGGTTGCCCCGACGCCGGTCGCCCGCACCGCGGCCGGATAGACCTGGGCGGCCAGGGCGTAGAGCGTGGTCTGCACGCCGTTGATGAAGGCGCCGGCGACGAACAGCCCGGCCATCAGGCGGGTCGCTCCGTGACCGGCGTCCAGCGGGGTCAAGGCCAGCAGGGCGCACGAGATCACCGCTCCGGCCGCCATGACCAGCATCGAGACCCGCGAGCCGTAGCGCAGGATCGCCCAGGCCCCGGCCACCGCGCCCAGCACGCCGCCGAGGTTGAAGGCCGCCAGGCCGTTGCTCGACACGGCCAAGTCGAAGCCCGACGCCGACAGCATCGACGGCGCCCAGCTGAACACGACATAGGTCGACAGGATGCAGAAGAAGAACGCGCCCCACAGGGCCACGGTGTCGAGACGGAAGGCCTGGTCGAACAGCTGGCCGAACGAGGCGCGCTTTACCTGGGTCTCGCCATGGTCGGTGAAGCCGGTGCCGTCGTGGGCGTGACCCATTCGCGCCATGACCTTGTCCAGCTCGCCGGCGCGGCTCGGACGGCCAGCGAGGTAGCGCGGCGATTCCGGCAGCCAGACCGCCAGCACGCCGGTCAGGATCAGCGGCGCGATCCCGCCCATGATGAACAGCGCCCGCCAGCCCAGGCTCGGCAGGGTGTGGGCGGCGATCAGGCCGCCGACAAGGCCGCCCAGCGGGATGCAGACGATGCCCAGGGTCACCGCCAGGCTGCGGCGGCGGGTCGGGCTGAACTCGGCGATCAGGGTGGTGGCGTTGGGCATGGCCGCGCCGAGGCCGAAGCCCGAGATCGTCCGCAGCACGCCCAGCCAGACGAGGTTCGGCGCGAAGGCCGAGGCCAGGGTGGAGACGCCGAACAGGGCCACCGCCGCGATCAGCGCCGTGCGCCGCCCGGCCCGGTCGCCGAGCATGCCGCCCAGGGCCGTGCCCAGGCTCATGCCCAGGAAGCCGATGGCGAAGATAGGAGCGAAGGCGGCGCGGCTGACGCCCCACTCCTTGACGATGGCCGGAATGGCGAAGCCCAGCACCTGGTTGTCGAAGCCGTCGAGGATCACCGCCAGGGCGGTCATGAACAAAACGAGCTTCTGGTAGCCGCCCCACGGGCCGTGATCGAGCAGCGGGCCGATCTCGACCGGCTTAGAAGCCAGTTGGGAGGATTGGGACATGGCGGCTTTCCTCAAACGATCGAGACGATCTTGCCGGCCGCTTCGCGCAGCACCGGCAGGACGGTGTCGATCAGTTGCTGGGGCGTGGTGCGGCTGGCGTGGGTGGAGACATTGATCGCCGCCGCCACCCGTCCGGTGCGGTCGCGCAGCGGCACGGCGATGGACAAAAGGCCGATCTCCAGCTCCTGGTCGGTCAGCGACCAGCCCTGCTGGGCGGTGCGCTTCAGGATCGCCCGCAGCTCCTCGGTGTCGGTGACGGTGTTGGGGGTCAGTTTCTCGAAGGTGCGGCCTTCGAGCATGCGGTCCAGCTCGGCCGGCGGCAGATGCGCCAGCAGCATGCGGCCCATCGAGGTGTGGAAGGCCGGCAGGCGGCTGCCCACCCGCAGGCCGACGGTCATGATCCGGCTGGCGGCCACCCGGGCGACATAGACGATCTCGTCGCCGTCCAGGACGCTGGCCGAGCACGACTCGCCGATGCGGCGGGTGACGTCGGTCAGCACGGTCTGGGCCGACTCCCACATGCCCAGGGTCGACAGATAGGCGAAGCCCAGATCTAGCACCCGGGGGGCCAGGCCGAAGGTCTTGCCGTCGCTGAAGGCGTAGCCCTCGTCCACCAGTGTCAGCAGGAAGCGGCGGGCGGCCGCGCGGGTCAGGCCCGTACGCTCGGCCACCTGGCTCAGCGTCATCCTGGGGTGATCGGCGTCAAAGGCCCGGATCACGTCGAGGCCGCGGGCGAACGCCTGCACGTAGTCCTTGCCTGGGGCCGAAGCCGTCACGTTTCTCACCCTTTTTGTCATCTTTGTCAGAAGTTTCGCCATTTGTGCGCAATGCGAACATTTGTGCGAAATTTCGATGTCAGGGATTGAAAGCGCAAAACGCGGCCGACCGCAAGCGCCGTGTCTTCCCCAACGGAAACTTCCAGATCCGTCAAAAAAGGCCGGTGCGGAGATCCCCTCTCCGGCTCTGCTTCAATCGGCCGCAGCGCAAAACGGCGTTCGTTCAGGAGATATGAAGCGCAGCGGAGGCAGGTTGCTCGCCTCCAGATAGCGACGCGTTCCGATGCTCGAACAAGACCGATTGGCGGCCCTGGCCTCCTACCGCATCCTCGACACGGCTCCCGAGCCGTCGTTCGACCAGTTGACCGCCTTCGCCGCGGAACTGTTCGGCGCGCCCATCGCCCTGATCTCGCTGGTCGACGAGCACCGGCAGTGGTTCAAGTCCCGCCACGGCCTGGGCGCTGAATCCACCCCGCGCGAACTGGCCTTCTGCGCCCACGCCCTGCGGCAGGAACCTCATTCGGTGATGGTGGTCGAGGACGCCACTCGCGACCCGCGTTTCGCCGCCAATCCCCTGGTCACCGGCGCGCCGGACATCCGCTTCTACGCCGGCGCGGTGCTCAGCGATCGCGACGGCGCCAATCTCGGCACGCTCTGCGTCATCGACACCGATCCCCGCCCGCGCCCCAGCGACGACGAGCTCGACCGCCTGCGCATCCTGGCCGACGCGGTCGTGGCCCGCATGGAGAAAAGCCGCGCCGAGCGCCAGGCCGCCGAGCAGCGCCGCATCCTGTCGATGACCGAGACCATCTCCGGCGTCGGCCACTGGCGCTGCGACCTGGTGAACCGCACCATCGGCTGGTCGGACGAGGTCTATCGGATCTATGGCCGCGACCGGGCCGAGTTCACGCCGACCTTCGACAACTGGCTGGAGATGTACCATCCCGACGACCGCGCCGCCGCCCAGGCCCGCGCCCATCAGGTGGTCGTCGACCGGACGGTGATCGAGCACGAGGTGCGCCTGCTGCGCGCCGACGGCGCCATCCGCCAGGGCCATTCGCGCGCGACCTGCGAACTCGACGAGAACGGCCGCGTGGTCGCCGTGTTCGGCGTGCTGCGAGACATCACCGAGGAACGCGTCCTGCGCCGCAAGCTGGAAGCCAGCGAAGCGCGCGCCCGCCGCGTCATCGCCGACGCCTACCAGGCCATCGTCGGCATGGACGAGCACGGCGTCGTCACCGACTGGAACCGCTTCGCCGAGACCACCTTCGGCTGGCGCGCCGAAGAGGCGATCGGCCGCCGCCTGGCCGACCTGATCATCCCCGAAGGCCTGCGCGAGTCCCACCAGCGAGGCCTGCAGCGCTTCCTCTCCACCGGCGAAGGCGTGGTCCTGGACCAGCGGATCGAGGTCCCGGCCGTGCGTCGCGACGGGCTGAGCTTCCCGATCGAACTGGCGATCAGCGCCGCCCGCAGCAACGACGGCTGGCAGTTCACCGCCCTGATGCACGACATCAGCGCCCGCAAGGCGCAGATGGAGGAGTTCGAGACCGCCTTCCACAGCGCCTCGGTCGGCATGGCCCTGGTCACGCTGGACGGCGGCTTCAACAAGATCAACGCCGCCTTCTGCGGCATCGTCGGCTACAGCGAAACCGAGATGCTGCGAACGGACTTCCAGACGATCACCTACCCGTCCGACCTCGACAAGGACCTGTCGCTGCTGGGCCGGCTGATCGACGGCGAGATCACCAGCTACGCCATGGACAAGCGCTACATCCACAAGGAAGGGCGCATCGTCTGGGTGCACCTTTCGGTGTCGCTGGTCCGGGCTCCGGACGGCTCGCCCCGGCACTTCATCGCCCAGGTCCAGGACCAGACGGCCCGGGTCGAGGCCCAGGAAGCCCTGGAGCGCCAGACCCTGGAACTGGCCGCCATGGCCACCCAGCTGGCCTCGGCCCGCGACGCCGCCGAAAGCGCCAACCACGCCAAGGCCGAGTTCCTGGCCAATATGAGCCATGAGCTGCGCACGCCGCTGAACGGGGTGATCGGCTTCTCGCGGCTGCTGGCCGAAAGCCCCAATCTCGGTCTCGAGGACCGTCGGCGCGCCGAACGGGTGCGCGGCGCCGGCGAGGCGCTGAACGCCCTGATCAACGACGTGCTCGACTTCTCCAAGCTCGAGGCCCGCGCCGTCACCCTGGAAAGCGATCCCTTCTCGCTGAAGGACATGATCGTCGAGACCACGGCCATGGTCGAGACCCAGGCGGGCGAGCACCAGGTCGACCTGCGCATCGTCGGCGACCTCGACGGCCGCTATGTCGGCGATCGCCATCGCCTGCGCCAGGTGCTGCTGAACCTGCTGTCCAACGCCGTGAAGTTCACCCGCCAGGGCACGGTGACCACCCGCGTCGAGCTCCTCGGCTGCGAAGGCGGCCGCGCCCGGCTGCGGATCAGCGTCGAGGACAACGGCGTCGGCATCGCGCCCGACAAGCTGGACCGCCTGTTCAAGCGCTTCTCCCAGACCGACAGCTCGGTGACCCGCACCTTCGGCGGCACGGGCCTGGGCCTGGCCATCTCGCGCGAGCTGGTCGAGCTGATGGGCGGGCGCATCTGGGTCGAGAGCGAGGTCGGCGAAGGCTCGACCTTCGCCTTCGAGATCGCCCTGCCCCTGGCCCATGGCGAAACCGCGACGCCGTCGGCCGAGGCCTCGGTCCGCGCCGTCTTCCCCGGCCGCCGCATCCTGCTGGTCGACGACGTCGAGCTGAACCGCGAGCTCTTCCGCGAACTGCTGGAGCGTCGCGGCTGCGCGGTCGAGACCGCCGCCGACGGCGCCGAGGCCCTGAAGGCGCTGGAAAACGCCGCCTTCGACCTGGTGCTGATGGACGTCCACATGCCGGTGATCGACGGCCTGACGGCGACGCGCGAGCTGCGCCGCCGCGGACTGACGACCGCCCCGGTGCTGGCCCTGACCGCCAGCGGCGCGCCCCAGCAGATCGCCGCATGCCTGGACGCCGGCATGGTCGGCCATCTGCTCAAGCCGCTGAGCGAACGCGACCTCGACCAGGCCCTGACCCATCATCTGTCCCAGCATCCGGGGGGCGCCGGTTTCGTCGCCGAGCGCTCGGCGCAGGACGCCGACGAGGCCGCCACCCGCAAGGCCCTGGCCGCCACCATGGGCGCGGCGCGCACCGCCCGCCTGGCCGGCATGCTGCGCCAGCAACTGGACGCCCGCTTCCTCGACGAGGCGCCCGAGGTGCTGCGCGAGGACGCCCACCGCCTAGCCGGTTCGGCCGGCATTCTCGGCTTCATGCAGCTCAGCCACATGGCCGCCGACCTGGAGACGGCCTGCGTCGAGGACCTGCCGCTGGACGAGCCGCTGGCGCGCCTGCGGGCCGGCGTCCGGCGGGCCCGGGCCGACCTCGACGCCTGGATCGAGGACCTGTCGCGGCAGGCCGCCTGACAACAGACGTCGGTGAAGTTGCAGGCCGTCGAGCCGCAGGTCTATGGTGAGCGCCAGACCCTTCGGGAGAGCCTCGTCATGCGCCGCTCCGTCACCGTCCTCAGCGCCCTCGTCCTGACCGTCGCCCTCGCGGCGCCAGCCCTGGCGGCCGACGCCGCCAAGGCCAAGCCCTCCCGGCGCGACGGCTGTTTCTTCGCCGACCAGGTGCGCGGCTATCAGGTCATCGACGCCAAGACGATCAACGTCAACATCCGCCAGGACGAGGCCTATCAGCTGACGCTTATGCGCTCGGCCTTCGACCTGGAGACCTCCACCCGCATCGGCGTCAAGTCGCGCGTCGGCTCGTGGATCTGCGCGCCGCAAGACGCCTCGGTGGTCGTTCCCGAGACCAACGGTTCGGGCCGCTACCAGGTCCGCGAAATCCGCCGGCTGACGCCCGAGGAATACGCCGAGGCCTGGCCGCGACTGAAGAAGAAGCCGAAGTCCTGACCGTCCGCGCGGCCGCCACAATCGGCCGCAAATCGGCAATGCGGCGATAAAATCGCCGGTTTATGATCACCCCTCGTCCAGTTTGGGAGAGCCTCGCATGCGCCGCTCCGTCTCCGTTCTCAGCGCCCTGGTCCTGACGGCGGCCGTGACCCTGGCGAATTGGGCCGCGCCGGCCCTGGCCCAGACCCCGGCCCCAGAAGCCGCGCCCGCCGCCAAAGCCAAGCCGGCCAAGGCGTCCGGACGCGACAGCTGCTTCTTCGCCGACAACATCCGCGGCTACCAGGTGGTCGACGACAAGACCCTGAACGTCGAGATCAGCCGCAAGGAAGTCTACGAACTGAAGCTGTTCTACTCTTCGTTCGACCTCGACACCGCCCTGCGCATCGGCATCAAGTCGCGCGGCGGCTCCTGGATCTGCTCGCCGCTCGACGCCGAGGTGATCGTGCCCGAAGCGATCCGCCACTCCTATCCGGTCCAGTCGATCCGCCGGCTGACGCCCGAAGAGGTGGAAAAGGCCTATCCGCCGCTGAAGAAGAAGCAGCCGAAGTCGTAAGGCTTCCAGCAGGCCCGTCTTTCGAAAGCACTTGCCGGAGCGCGCGCCGGCGGGACATCTATGCCTCGCCGCAGCGGCGTCGGGGGTCGGCGACGGCGGCCCCGGAGACGAGCCATGCTTCCCGCCGTCGCAGCCCCGCCGCGCCATGGCCCCTGGTACACGCATCTCTATGTCCAGGTGCTGGTCGCCATCGCCGCCGGCGCCCTGATCGGCCACTTCTGGCCGGGCTTCGGCGAGAGCCTCAAACCGCTGGGCGACGCCTTCATCAAGCTGGTGAAGATGGTCATCGCCCCGGTGATCTTCCTCACGGTGGTGACCGGCATCGCCGGCATGCGGGATCTCGGCCGCTTCGGCCGCGTGGCGCTGAAGGCCTTCGCCTATTTCCTGACCTTCTCGACCCTGGCCCTGATCATCGGCCTGATCATCGCCAACGCCGTGCATCCCGGCGCGGGCATGAACGTCGACCCCAGCACGCTGCACAACGCCAAGGTCGCCGACTACGCCGCCAAGGCCCACGAGACGACCATCGTCGGCTTCCTGATGAATATCATCCCGGCCACGGTGGCCGGGGCCTTCGCCGACGGCGACATCCTGCAGGTGCTGTTCTTCTCGGTGATGTTCGGCATCGCCCTGGCCTTGGTCGGCGACCGCGGCCAGCCGGTGATCGACCTGCTGGAAGCCGTCGCCCACGCCTTCTTCAAGCTGGTGGCCATCTTGATGAAAGCTGCCCCGATCGGCGCCTTCGGGGCCTTCGCCTTCACGATCGGCAAGTACGGCATCGGCTCGGTGATCAACCTGGCCGCCCTGGTCGGAACCTTCTATCTGACCTCGCTGATCTTCGTGCTGGTGGTGCTGGGGGCGGTGGCCCGGTTCAACGGCTTCTCGATCCTCAAGCTGATCCGCTACCTGAAGGGCGAGCTGCTGCTGGTGCTGGGCACCAGCTCGTCGGAGTCGGCCCTGCCCAGCCTGATCGAGAAGCTGGAGCGCGCCGGCTGCGCCAAGCCGGTCGTCGGCCTCGTCGTGCCGCTCGGCTACTCGTTCAATCTCGACGGCACCAACATCTACATGACCCTGGCGGCCCTGTTCATCGCTCAGGCCACAGGCGTGCACCTGTCGCTGGAGGAGCAGGTCCTGCTGCTGGGCGTGGCCATGCTGTCGTCCAAGGGCGCGGCGGGCGTCACGGGGGCCGGCTTCATCACCCTGGCGGCGACGCTGTCGGTGGTGCCCAGCGTGCCGGTGGCCGGCATGGCGCTGATCCTCGGCGTCGACCGCTTCATGAGCGAGTGCCGGGCCCTGACCAACTTCATCGGCAACGCGGTGGCCACCATCGTCGTCGCCCGCTGGGACAACGCCCTCGACAGGGACGCCCTCGACCTGGCCCTGGCTGGCGGCGAGCCAGCGCCGGTGCTGCTGACGACCGATCCCGCCCTGCACGACGCGGACTAAATCCTTCTCCCCTTGCGGGAGAAGGTGGCGGCGAAGCCGTCGGATGAGGGGTTTCTCAGACATCCGACATCGCGCCCGGCCTGACTGCTGCACGCGGTGTTGAGTTCTGAGAGACCCCTCACCCGACCTCCTTCGGAGGCCACCCTCTCCCGCAAGGGGAGAGGGACACGGGTTGGCGATCTCCCGCGCGAAGGCGCGTTAGGTCGGGGAGGCGCGGAGCGGCCGGGCGGAGCCCGGAGACCGTGATGTTGTTTAGCGTTTCGGCTTCGTCTGACCGCTCCGCCACATCGTAGGCTCGAAGGACCGGGGGCGCGGGTGCTTTTTCAACCCTGGACCCGGTTGTCCCTCGGACGGGCAGGACCAATAGCCCCGCGGTGATCCGGCGGCGCCTCGGCTGATCCTGTTAGGCCGGTTTGAAACGATCCCGGCCCTGTCGACCCGCTCGTTACGTCACGGAACGGCTGGCGGCCCAATCACGCCTTCTGAGCGATCCTGCAAACCCGCCCTTCCCATGACGCCCCAAGCGGCCCCGCTCGATGCGATCTCAGCCGCTAACTCGGGCCGGTACCAAGAGCCCTCCCCATGGCTGGGATGGGGATAATTATGGGGGGTCTGGAGTGGGTGGGGGTAAGTTGGGGTTATAAAGTTGTAGGGCCTTGAGTTCGCTCAACTCTTTTCCGATTATGCCGTGTGAGTAGCGTGCGTAAGGCCGCCCCAACTCCGTAAAATCCCCGCGAAAGCGGGGACCCAGGCTTTTTCTGAAGCCCCCGGGCGCTCGACAATAAAACACCTGGGTCCCCGCTTTCGCGGGGATTTTACGGGAGCTAGGCGTCAGGCTCTCCCCGCCCTCGCCCAACCCAAAACCGCCTTCCTGGGCCTTGTGCCCAGGATCCATCGTTCAGCCGCTCAGAACTTTGCAGGACGGACCAGGTTTGAGCGGTCGCAGGCGTGGACCCTCGCCACGAGGGCGAGGGAGGCGGAGTTTGTTTGTTGCCGGATGCGAGACGGCCGGCGCTGCGGAAGCTGAAAACGCCCCCCCTCCGGCCCTCCGGGCCACCTCCCCCAGAGGGGGAGGATCTTGAACTCACTTCGGGGGCGACTGGAACTTTTCGAACCAGGCCAGGATGGCCGAGGCCTTGGCGGCCGATTGGGAGGGGCGGCTGGCGATACCGCCATGGCTGGCGCCGGGGACCTTGACCAGGGCGGTGGGGACCCCGCGCAGCTGCAGGGCCTGGTAGTACTGCTCGGCCTCGCCGACCGGGGTGCGCAGGTCCTGGTCGCCGACCACGACCAGGGTCGGGGTCTTCACATTGCCCACCAGCGACAGCGGCGAGCGGGCCCAGTAGCCCTGCGGATCCTCCCACGGCATCTTGCCGAACCAGTAGGAGGCCATGGAGCTGTAAGCGTCGGTGGTCAGCACCTGGCTGGTCCAGTTGATCACCGGCTTCTGGGTGGCGGCCGCGGCGAAGCGGCTGGTCTTGCCGACGATCCAGGCCGTCAGCGCCCCGCCGCCCGAACCACCGGTGACGTAGAGGCGGTCGCTGTCGACGAAGCCCTTGGCCACGGCCGCGTCCACCGCGCTCATCAGGTCGTCGTAGTCGTGGCTGGGATAGTTGCGGTCGATCTCGTTGGCGAACGCTTCCCCATAGGAGGTGGAGCCGCGCGGGTTGGCGTAGACCACCACATAGCCGGCCGCCGCATAGAGCTGGTAGTCGGTCGAGAAGCCCGGCCCATAGGCCGAGAACGGCCCGCCGTGGATCTCGAGGATCAGCGGATACTTCCTGGCCGAGTCGAAATTGGGCGGAGTGACGATCCAGGCGTCGATCGGCTTGCCGTCATAGGACGACTTCACCGGCAGGGCCTCGACCTTGCCCAGGGTCTTGGCCCCCAGCAGGTCGGCGTTCAGCGCGGTCAGGCGGCGGGCCTCGGCGCCCTTCCTGGCCACGGCGATGTCGGAGGGCCGGCTGGTCGAGCCTTGGGTGAAGGCCACGGTCCCGTCGCGCGAGACGCTGAAGGCGCCGCCGCTGTAGGGGCGGTCCAGGCCCGCGCCGTTCAGGCCGGCGACGATGGTCTCGATCTCGCCCGAGAACAGACCGACCCGGGCCACCCGCACCGAGCCATGATCGTCGTAGTCGACATAGAGGCTGCGGCCGTCGGCCGACCACACGGGAGCGTCCACCGAGCGGTCGAGACCGCCGGTCAGGACCCGGCTGTTCCCGCCGTCGATGTCCATCACGTAAAGGCGCTGGTTCTCGTAGCCGCGACGGCGGGAGTCGTCGTAGCCGACATAGGCCACCTGGCGACCGTCGGGCGAAACCACCGGACTGGCGTCGGGACCGATGCGGCTGGTCAGGGCCTTGAGCGCCCCGTCGGCCAGGGTCAGGCGCCAGATCTCGGTCTGGTTGCCGTCCCGCTCCCAGCCCTCGGACCGGTTGGCCGAGAACAGCAGGTAGCGGCCGTCCTTGGTGAAGGACAGCGGGCCCCGGTCGTCGAACCTGCCGAAGGTCAGCTGGCGCGGCGCGCCGCCCTCGGCCGAGACGGTGTAGATCTTGGAATAGCCGGGCTTCAGCGTGCCCTCGCCGTCCTCGCGGAAGTTGACGCGGGTCTCGACGGTCAGGGCCGGCGCCCACTTGGCGTTGTCGGGCTTGCCCTCGGGGGCCGAGCCCAGCTTGGCGCCGTCGTCGCCGGTGAGCATGGTGAAGGCGATGGTCTTGCCGTCCGTCGACCAGGTCAGGTCGCTGGGGGCCTCGTCCAGCGTCGCCAGCCTGGCGGTGCGGCCGGTGGCCACCCACTGGACATAGAGCTGGGCGCCGGCGTCGGGCGTCACCTGCACATAGGCCAGGCGCTGGCCGTCGGGCGACCAGCGCGGCGACATGGCGGAACCCGGCCCCGCCACCAGCGGCGTCTGCACGCCGGTCTTGGCGTCGACCAGCCAGATCGAGCGCACGGCGCGGTCGACCATGATGTCGTTGGTCGCCCGCACATAGGCGATGACGTCGCCGTCGGGGCGGATCTGCGGGTCGCTGGCGACCTCGAGGCCGAAGAGATCGCGGCCGGTGAACAGCGCCTGGGGCGCTTCGCGCACGGCCGCGCCGGCCATCGGTCCGGCCGCCGTCAGGGCCAACAGCGAAACGAGCAGCAGTTGGGTCGGGCGGCGCATGGACGATCCTGGCGAGGCTGACGAAAGAACGGGTGGATACTGCCCCGCTCGCGGCCAGCGTCCACCCCCATTTCGACGTCTCGTGGAAGGATCTTGCGTGGAAGGATCCTGTCGCCTCGCGATCCCGGCGCGACCCGTTCCCCATTCACCGAGCATCCCCGCGAAGGCGGGGATCCAAGCGGAGGCTGCGGATGAACCACGGCCTCGCCCAGCCCGGAAAGTCAGCTTGGATCCCCGCCTTCGCGGGGATCTAGCGGTTGAGGGTGAGGCTCAGCAGTTGAGCTCAGCCCCTACCCCGCCTTCAGCGCCAGCGAGGCCGGCTTCAGGCCCGGGGCGGAAGCCAGGACCCGGACCTCGCCCGCCTGGCCGCGCTTGGTCCGCACGATTGCCTGGGCCAGGCCGTTGAACAGCTTGCGCGAACTGGCGACGTCGCTCTCGTGGCTGGTGGGGTTGCCGTTGCCGACGCCGATCACCTCGCCGGGGCCGGTGACCGCGAAGGTCACCAGATCCTCGGCCTTGGGCACGAGACGGCCCTTGGCGTCGACGACCTCGACCTTGAGGATCCCGACGTCCTGGCCGTCGGCCGCCAGGGCCGAGCGGTCGGTGGTCAGGCGCAGGGCGGCGGCGGGACCGGCGGTCTCGCGGCGCTGGCGCAGGATCACCTTGCCGCCCTTGTAGCCGTGGGCCTCGATGACGCCCGGGGCGTAGGGCACGGACCATTCGACGTGATGGTTGGCCTTCACCTCGCGCACGCCCTGGCTCTTGCCGTTGAGGAACAGCTCGACCTTGTCGCAGTTGCTGTGGACCCAGACCGGAACGGGCTGGCCCTCCTGGCCTTCCCAGTTCCAGTGCGGGAAGAGGTGCAGCAGCGGCTCGGAGCGCCACCAGGCGCGGTAGTAATAGTAGTTGTCCTTCGGGAAGCCGCAGGTGTCGAGCGCGCCGAAGTGCGAGCTGATGCTGGGCCAGCGGTTGAAGGGCGTCGGCTCGCCGCGATAGTCGAAGCCGGTCCAGATGAAGCCGCCGGCCATCCACGGACGGTCGGCCGCGTGGCTCCACCACTTCTCGGCCGTGGTCGCCCACCAGGGGTGGTCGGTGTCGTAGGCCGGGACGTAGCTCTTGGCCTCGCTGCGCAGATATTCGCCGCGCGTGGTGACCGTGCTGCCGCTCTCGCTGCCTATGATCGGCAGCTTCGGGAAGCGGGCATGGAAGTCGTCCATCTTCTCGTGGCGGTAGTTGAAGCCGATGACGTCAAGCTCGGCGGTGATGCCGTCGCCGAAGCCGTTGTCCATCGCCGCCGTGACGCCGCGGGTCGGGTCCAGGCGACCCACCAGGCGCTTCATGGTCTTGGCGACCTTGGCGCCGCGCGGCGTGCCCTGCTGGGGCTCCTCGTTGCCGATCGACCACAGGATGATGGACGGGTGGTTGCGGTCGCGGCGGATCAGCCGCTCCATCTCGTCCAGCGAGGTCGGGTCGCTGGACATCCGCCGGGTCTCGGCGATCAGCAGCATGCCCAGGCGGTCACAGGCGTCCATCAGCTCGGGCGTGGCCGGGTTGTGCGAGGCGCGATAGGCGTTGCAGCCCATCGACTTCAGCTGCTCCACCCGCCAGACCTGCAGGGCGTCGGGGATGGCCGCGCCGACGCCGGCGTGATCCTGGTGGTTGCAGGTCCCCTGCAGCTTGACGTGCTTGTCGTTGACGAACAGGCCCTGGTCGGGATCGAAGCGCACCGAGCGCACGCCGAACGGGGTGGCGAAGCGGTCGACCACCGCGCCGGCGACCTTCACCTCGGTCACCAGGGTGTAGAGGTGCGGGTTTTCCAGCGACCACAGGACGGGGCTGGCCAGGGTCACGGTCTGCGACAGCGACTGACGCTGCCAGGCCGGCAGGCGGCCGCTCGCGGGGGCCACGGCCAGGGCCGGCTTGCCCGCGCCGTCGAGCACGGTGTGGACCAGCTCGAACGCGGCGGCGGCGTCGCCGTCGTTGGCCAGGTCGGTTTCGATCTCCAGCGCGCCGTCGACCTTGGCCTTCACGAAGACGCCCCACTGGGGCACGTGGACCGGAGCGGTCTTGACCAGCCAGACGTGGCGATAGATGCCCGCGCCCTCGTAGAACCAGCCTTCGCCCAGGCTGGCGTCGACGCGGACGGTGATCAGGTTGTCGCCGCCGAGATTGGCGATGTCGGTGATGTCGACGCGGAAGCTGGCGTAGCCGCTGTCCTCGCGCTCGAGGATGTAGCCGTTGATGATCACCAGGGCGTCGCGCATCACGCCGTCGAACTCGATCGACAGGCGCTTGCCCGCGTCGGCGGCCGGCAGGGCGAAGCTCTTGCGGTACCAGCCGACGCTGGTGTCGGGGAATTCGCGGCCCAGCGCCTTGTAGCCGTGGGCGGCGCGCAGGTCCTCGTCGTCGGGCTTGCCGCTGGGGACGTAGGCCGGGTTGTCGACGAACGGAAGGGTGACGGCCCAGTCGTGCGGCAGGGTCACCGGGGTCCAGGCGCTGTCGTCGAAGTCCTTCTGGGCGGCGGCGGCCACCCACCAGTTGGGGGCGTTGGCGCCGGCCTTGGCGTAGGTGCGCTGGTTGGCGCCGAAGCCGAAGTCGCGGGCCGGGTCCTGGGCGTGGCCGAGGTGGAACTTCCAGTCGAAGTCGAGGCTCGAACGCTCGCGGGGCGCAAGGTCGACGACCACGGGCTTGGCTTCGGGCTTGGCGGGGGCGGCGGGCTTGGCGGCGGCTTGCGCGGAAGACGCGGCGAAGGCGGCGACGCCGGCGGTGGCGACCAGAGCTTGCCGGCGGCTGAACTCGACCATCGGGGGACCTCTCAAAGCAAAAAGAAAGGGAGGAAGCCTGCGAGGCTTCCTCCCCTCACAAAGGATCGTCGGGGAGGAATGACGTCCTGGATAGTGGTCCCCTCGCCGAAGCGAGGGGAGATTAGTCGAACTAGAACTTCACCGTCACGTCGACCAGGTAGCGACGGCCGTAGCTGTCGTAGCGACCGATCCGGTTGGGATCGTTGTCGCGGTACATGCGCAGTTCCTGGTTGGTCAGGTTGTTGACCTGGAAGCGCACGCCGACCATCTCGTTGATCTGGTAGGACGAGCTGAAGTCCAGCGTCTTCTCGGTGGCGAGAGTCTGCAGGTCCGAGCCGCTCCAGCCGTAGATCACGGTCATCGGCGAGTGGTACTTCCAGCCCAGGCGCGCTTCGATCGGACCGTTGGCGTACCACAGGTCGACCGTCGCGGTGTTCTTGGCCAGGCCCGTCAGGCTGAGCGGATTGTTGACCGGCGAGAACTCGTGCAGGTCGGAGTCCACATAGGCGTAGTTCGAGTAGATGCCGAACTTGTCGAAGCCCTTGGGCAGGAAGAAGAACGGCGTCTGGAAGGTGAACTCGACGCCCTGGATGTAGCCGCCGCCGCCGTTGGTCGGGCTGGAGACCGCGTAGGTCTGGCCACCGTAGGTCACCGCGCTCTGCTTCCAGCCGATGTAGGAGTCGACGTCCTTGTAGTAGTAGGAGATCGCCGCCAGGGCTTCCGGACGGAAGTAGTATTCGAACGAGGCGTCCAGCTGGAGGGCCTCGAACGGCTTCAGGTTCGGGTTACCGGCGCTGCCGGTCCACGGCGCCCAGTTGGCGAGCGAGCGGCTGGCGCGCAGTTCGTCGAGCGGCGGACGGGCGATCACCTTGCTCAGGCCCAGGCGGAAGATCCGGCCTTCCTGGAAGTCGAACTTGAGGTTCGCGCTGGGCAGGACGTCGGTGTAGTCGTTGTCGACGGTGACGGCGGTGTAGCTGTTGTCCGTCTGCTGCTGCATGCCGTCGCTGCTGGTCTCGGTGTGGACCACGCGGACGCCGACATTACCCGTCAGCCACGAGCCGGCGAAGGCGTCGGCGGCGAAGTTCAGCTTGCCGTAGCCTTCATAGACCTTCTCGTTGACGCTCCAGCGCTCGGCCAGTTCCTCGGTGGCGTTGGAGACGTCGAAGGCATGCGCTCCGTAGATGTAGGCGGCCAGCGCATCGATGTCGCCGGTCAGTAGGGCCGGCACGTTGGCGCCGTCGCTGAGCTTGTACGAGGTCAGCATGCTGGCCGGCACGGTCTTGCCGGTGGCGGCGGGAGCGAAGCTGTAGCTGTCGTGCTTCTTGGTGCGGTCGGAGATGCGGGCGCCGAACTGGACGCTCTTGAACACGCCGCCGCCGAAGTCGCGGGTGACGTCGAGGGCCGCGGCCTTCAGCTCGTCGCGCAGATGCTCGGGACCGTCGTAGGAGCCGGCCAGGTCGGCGGTCTGCGACAGGTTGATGCTGTCTTCGCTGGTGGTGATGGTCGGCGTGCGGCCGGCGCGCCAGTCGAAGCTGGTCCATTCCGGCCAGGCCTCGAAGCGGACGGCCTTCCAACTGTTGGTGCGCTTGGCCTTCGAATAGGAGACGTCGCCCGCGATCGTCCACTGGTCGCCGGTCCACTTGCCGTTCAGGCCGCCGGCGAACAGGTCCTTGTCCTCGCTGTACTTGGCCAGGACGGTCTGCACCGAGCTGTAAGGCAGGGTGGCGGCGACGACGGTGTTGTTGACGATCGTGTAGGAGGCGCCGGTGGCGTTGTAGACGCCGTCGTTCCAACCGAGGTTGGTGCCGTCGTCACGGTTCCAGTTGCCCCAGTTGTTGGCGCCCCAGACGGTCTGGTCCTGCACTTCGGTGATCTTGATCTTCGAATAGAGGGCGTCGGCCTTCAGTTCGAAGTTGTCGGTCGGCTTCCACTGCAGGCCGCCCGAAACGCCGGTGCGCTTCTGGTCGATGCGGCTGGCCGACATCTGGGCGCCCCAGGGGGTCGCATCCCGGTCGCCGTCGTGGTCGACGTCGCTGCTGTAGTCGCTGGCGCCGGCCGGCGGACGAGCGGCGGAGTCGTTGTAGCCCCAGCCCGTGAACGAGCCGTAGCCGTTCTTCTGGCGCTGGTTGGTCAGGCCGAGCACGAAGGCCAGGTCGTCATTGATCTTGTGCACGAACGAGCCGCTCGCGCGGTAGCCGGTCGTGTTGTAGTTCGGGATGTCCTTGCCGCCGTCGTAGAACACCGGGCCGGCGCGCAGCACGACCGACGGGCCCTTGTAGTCCAGCGGATCCAGGGTCGAGATGTTGATGGTGGCCGCGACGCCGCCGGCGATCAGGTCGGCCGACTGCGACTTGTAGACCTGCACGCCCGAGACGACTTCCGACGGGTAGATTTCCCAACGGACGTTGCGGTCGGGTTCGGTGGAGGCGACTTCGCGGTTGTTGACGGTGCCGAGCACGAGGCGGGCGCCGAGGCCGCGGACCACCGCCTGGCTGTCGTTGCCGCGGTCGCGGGTGGCGTTGACGCCGGGCAGGCGCGCGATCGACTCGGCGATCGTCACGTCGGGCAGCACGCCGATATCCTTGGCCGAGATCGCCTCGACCACCTTGTCGGAGCCCTGCTTCACGTCGAGGGCGTCACGCAGGCTCTTGCGCACGCCGGTGACGACGACTTCTTCGACCTGCGTGTCGGAGACAGCGGTGTCTTGAGCCCAAGCGGCCGACGAAACGGCGAGCAGGCTCAGGCCGCTGGCGGCGGCGAGCAGCATGGTTTGACGGGTCATCTAGTTCCCCCAATTGGAAACGCGACGCCTTCTGCGGGCGTGGCTGTTTTCTGGTTTTGTGGATTGGACCGGCGCTCAGATCGCCGGATCAGTGGGGCGCGACGGTCCGCGCCGAAGTCGACCGCGCCTCTGCGGGCGCTGACGCGCCGGTTCTGCCGATCGACGCGTCGGTGCTATTTATCATACCAATCACATATGACAAGCGGTCACGGTTGAGCCGGCAACCTCAGTGCACTCGGCTTGGCCGCGATGGTCGCGGTAACGGCGGACGCCGAACCCACGGCCTCGGCGGTCGGGGCGGTGGCCACGGTCACCGAAGCGCCCGGCATCAGGCGGGTGCGATAGACGAAGTCGGCCCCTTCGCGAACCATCGGGCGCGGCCCCGCCCCGCCCAGGAAATCACCGTCGATGAAGGCCGCCGGCTGGTCGCCCGCCGCCACCTTGAACGTGGTCTCGACCGGGAAGGCGTAGGTGGTCGACAGCCACTGCATGCCCTGCGTCGGCTGGCCCTTGAAGTCGAACAGGGTCGAATTCTCCCAGTTCGAGCCCGTGCCCCAGCGGGTCTTGCACTTGGTCGAGACCCAGGCCGGCTCCCAGTAGAAGACGCCCGTGCCGCCGTTGGCGAAAACGAGTTGAGTGAGGTCGGTCAGGTACTTCTTCTGGCCTGCCTGCGTCGCCGGATAGCCAGGGATCAGCGAATCCTCGCCCAGCAGATTGGGCGAGCTGTCGGCGCCGTCGGTGGTGAAGGGATAGGAGGTCTCAACCACCACCACGTCGGCCGCATAGGTGTTGCGCAGGCGGTTGATGGTCGCGCCCAGCTGCGCCATCGAGCGTTTGGACCACTTGCTGTAGTAGCTGATGCCGATCATGTCGAAGTCGGTGACCCCGGCCTTGGCCGCGGCGGCGAACCAGTATTCGACCGTGTCGGGCTGGGCGATGTGCAGCATCACCCGCGGCTTCTTCGAACCGGCCGCGCCCGCGTCGCGCACGGCCTTGATGCCGGCGTTGAACAGGACGGCGTTGCGCTCCCAGTTGATCGGGTCCTTGGCCTTGGCCAGGGTCGAGACGATCTCGCCGTTGGTCTCGTTGCCGACCTGCACCAGGTCGGGCATCAGGCCCTGGGCGTCCAGCTTGCGCAGGGTGTCATAGGTGAAGGCGTAGAGCGCCTTGGCCTGGTCGGGCGTGGACAGCTTTTCCCAGGCCTTGGGGGCCAGCTGCTTCTCGCCGTCGGCCCAGTCGTCGGAATAGTGGAAGTCGAGCAGCACCTGCAGGCCCGCGGCCTTGGCGCGCTTGATGCTGCGGACCACGTCCTCGGGGTTGGAGTACTTGGTCCACTTGGGATCGTTCCACAGGCGGATGCGGGCGATGTTGGCCCCGGCCTGCTTGAAGTAGGCGTATTGCTCGACCTTCTGGTCGCCCGAGCGGTAGACCGCGCCGCAGTCGTCCATCTCGTTGGCGTAGGAGATGTCGACACCCAGATAGGTCTTGGGCGGCAGGGGCTCGGCGGCCAGGGCGCTGGTCGAGGCGAGCAGCCCGGCGATGAGGCCCAGCCCCAGCTTCTTCAATCCCGACATGGCGTAAGCTCCCGTTCGATCTTGTAGGCCGCGGGCGTGCGCGGCCGGATTTGCGGGCGGAATATCTTCGTATTGATATTACAAATCAAGCCACAGAACCGGCTGTCATGTTTCGTCATGCAAGGCCGCCCCTTCCTTTCGTCATCCCGGGCGGAGGGCCGCGTAGCGGACCGTAGACCCGGGACCCAGGGGGACTGGGCGCGGCGCTTGGGCTCGCCGCCCCAGCGTTGGCCAGCGCCTTGCGGCGGCCCCTGGGTCCCGGCTCTTCGCTGCGCTTCGGCCGGGATGACGACGAGGGGTGTGTGGATCCCCGCTTGACTCCCAAACCCTTCGGACTGATATTTCTGTCATGACAGAAGCAGCCGACATGACCAGAAAGCTCCCCGCTGCGGTTGAGCAGTTCGTCCTGCGCTGGGGCGACATGGGCGGCCAGTGGGGCGTCAACCGGTCGGTCGCCCAGATCCACGCCCTGCTCTATCTGGCCGAAAAGCCGATGACGGCCGAGGACATCGCCGAGACCCTGGGCCTTGCCCGTTCCAACGTGTCCAACAGCATCAAGGAGCTGATCGGCTGGAAGCTGATCCGCCGCATCCCCGTGCTGGGCGACCGCCGCGACCACTACGAGGCCGAGGCCGATCTCTGGCTGATGCTCACCCGCATCGCCGAGGGCCGCAAGGAGCGCGAGATCGACCCGATGGTCGAGGCCCTGACCCACGTGCTGGCCGCCGCCGACGGCGACCCGACCCTGGGCAAGACAGCCAAGAGCCGCCTGCGCTCGATGCACGAGTTCGTCAGCACCATCGACGGCTGGTACGGCCAGATGCTGACCGTGCCGCCCTCCACCCTGATGGCCCTGATCAAGATGGGAACCAAGGTCGTGGCCCTCCTGGGCCTAGGCCGGAGCAAGCCGCCCTCGTAGGGCGTCGCGCCCGGCACGGGGCGTCGGGGGACGCCTCAAAAATTTTGACCGACAATTTCTGTTTTTACAGAAATAACTGAGAATACGGGGAAGGCAGATGTTTCATCTCGCAGCTCACGAGGTTCCGGCCCAGGTCCGCCAGGCCCCGCCGCCCGCCGCTCCCGACATGCTGCACGACCTGCGCTTCGCCGCCCTGCTGGGGGCGCAGGCCTGGGCCGGCCTGCCGCCGGTGGTGCGCGAGCGGTTCAGCAAGCGGATGGCGCCCGGCCTGGCCGTCACCTACGCTGGCGAGATCGTCGAAAGCCGCCGCAACGCCGCCGGCTGGATCCTGGCCCAGCTGTGCCGCCTGATCGGCGCGCCCCTGCCCCTGGGCGACGACCTGGGCGTGGCGGCGGTCGTCACGGTCACCGAGGACCATCAGGCCGGCGGCCAGTTCTGGACGCGGATGTACGGCCGCGCCCATGGATTTCCCCAAGTGATCCACAGCAGCAAGCGCTTCGCCGGCCCCACGGGCCTGGAGGAATATCTCGGCGGCGGCTTCGGCATCGCCCTGGCCGTCAGCGCCGACGCGCGCGCCCTGCACTTTCACAGCGACCACTACTTCCTCGCTCTTGGCCCCATGCGCCTGCGGCTGCCGGCCTGGCTAGCGCCCGGCGAGCTGACCATCAGCCATGTGGACCGCCCCGACGGGCGGTTCGACTTCGTCCTTCGCCTGCATCACGCCCTGCTGGGCGAGGTGATGCGCCAGGTCGGCGTGTTCCGCGAACGCGCCGCCGAACCCAAGGAGATCCGCCAATGACCGACCTGATCTGGATCCTGGTCTTCGTGCAGGTGGCCATGGGCGGCTTCGACACGCTCTACCACCACGAACTGACCCAGCGCCTGGCCTGGAAGCCGTCGCAGAAGAGCGAGCTCGTCCTGCACGGCGTGCGCAACCTGGCCTATGGGGTGATGTTCGCCGCCCTGGGCTGGAGCCGCCCCGAAGGCGCCTGGGCCATCGCCCTGCTGGCCCTGATGGCCGGCGAACTGGTCATCACCCTGTGGGACTTCGTCGAGGAGGACCGCACCCGCAAGCTGCCGGCCAGCGAGCGCGTGCTGCACACCCTGCTGACCCTGAACTACGGGGTGGTGCTGGCCATACTGACGCCGCTGCTGCTGGGCTGGGCCGGACGCCCGAGCGACGTCGTACCCGCCTTCCATGGCGCCTGGAGCGTGCTCTGCGCCATCGCCGCCGTCGGCGTGGTGGTCAGCGGCCTGCGCGACCTGGCCGCCGCCGGACGGACGGCGCGGATCGCGGTCGATGACCCGACGCCCCTGGTCGCCGCCCTGCCCCCGCGCCGGTCGGTGCTGGTCACCGGCGGCACGGGCCTGATCGGCGCCCGCCTGGTCGCGGCCCTGGTCGGCGCCGGCCACGAGGTGACGGTGCTGACCCGCCATCGCGCCAACGCCGCCGCCCTGCCCGCACCGATCCGCATCGTCACCGATCTTGCCCAGATCGCCGACGACACGCGCCTGGACGCCATCGTCAACCTGGCCGGCGAGCCGATCTCCGACGGCCTGTGGACGATCGCCAAGCGCCGCCGCATCGTCCGCTCCCGCGTGCGCACCACCAAGGCCGTGGTCGCCCTGATCGCCCGGTTGGAAAAGAAGCCCAAGGTGCTGGTCAGCGGCTCGGCCATCGGCTGGTACGGTCTGCGCGGCGACGAGCCGCTGACCGAGGCCGATGGCGGCGAACCCTGCTTCTCCCGCTTCATCTGCGCCCTGTGGGAGAAGACCGCGATCCGCGCCGAGGCCCATGGCGTGCGCGTGGTGCGGCTGCGCATCGGGCTCGTTCTCTCCACCGAGGGCGGCATGCTCTCCCGGATGCTGACGCCGTTCGAGTTCGGCCTGGGCGGGCCGTTCGGGGCCGGCCGCCACTGGATGAGCTGGATCCACCTGGACGACGTGGTGCGGATGATCGCCCACGCCATCGCCACCCCGCAGTGGAAGGGCGCGGTCAACGCCACGGCGCCGCGGCCGGTGACCAACCGCGCCTTCGCCGCCGCCCTGGGCCGCGCGCTGAACCGCCCCGCCCTGCTGCCGGCCCCGGCCTGGCCGCTGCGCGCGGCGCTGGGACCATTCGCCGACGAGCTGCTGCTGAGCGGCCAGAAGGTGCTGCCGGCGGCGGCCCGCGACGCCGGCTTCCGCTTCGCCTATCCGATGCTCGACGAGGCCCTCGCCGCCCTCGTCGGCCGTCGGACCGCTCCTCGCAAGAAGCGGGCTCTGGCCAGGGAGACCCCCGCCAAGGCCTGATTCCAGCATGCGGGACGGCAAGCCCCGCAAGACTTGCTACCGGTAACCCGTCAAGCCGAAAAATCACCGTTCGGAACCCGACGTTCCTCGAAAGTTCCCCTTCCGTAGCGGCGCCACGGCCTGCCATACCTGCACTCAACCACAACGCCGCATAGAGACGGCGACCTAGGAGGAGATGAGGGATATGGCTGACGCCGCTGCGACGTCTGGCGCTAAGGACGGTAAGGTCGTGGAGCGCAAGGACGCCCTGGTCATCGGCGCGGCGTCGGTGGGCACGGTCTTCGAGTGGTACGACTTCTACCTGTACGGCTCGCTGGCGACCTACATCACCCACCACTTCTTCTCGGGCGTGAACGAGACCACGGGCTACATCTTCGCCCTGCTGGCCTTCGCCGCGGGGTTCGCGGTGCGGCCGTTCGGGGCGCTGGTGTTCGGGCGCCTGGGCGACCTCTGGGGCCGCAAGAACACCTTCCTCGTCACCATGCTGCTGATGGGCCTGTCAACCTTCGTCGTCGGCCTGCTGCCCAGCTACGAGCAGATCGGCGTGATCGCGCCCATCGCCCTCGTCGTGATGCGCCTGATCCAGGGCCTGGCCCTGGGCGGCGAGTACGGCGGGGCTGCGACCTATGTGGCCGAGCACGCCCCGCACGGGCGTCGCGGCTTCTACACCAGCTTCATCCAGATCACCGCGACCTTCGGCCTGTTCCTGAGCCTGGTGGTGATCCTGGCCACCCGCTCGACCGTGGGCGAGGACGCCTTCCAGGCCTTCGGCTGGCGCATTCCGTTCCTGATCTCGATCGCCCTGCTGGGCGTGTCGCTGTGGATCCGCCTGCAGCTGTCGGAGAGCCCGTCGTTCCAGAAGATGGTCGACGAGGGCAAGGGCACCAAGCAGCCGCTGAAGGACAGCTTCGCCCGCTGGGGCAACCTGAAGATCGTCATCCTGGCCCTGGTGGGCCTGACCGCCGGCCAGGCCGTGGTCTGGTACACCGGCCAGTTCTACGCCCTGTTCTTCATCGAGAAGATGCTCAAGGTCGACGGCGCCCTGGCCAACACCCTGGTCGCCATCGCCCTGCTGATCGGCACGCCGTTCTTCGTGGTCTGCGGCTGGCTGTCGGACAAGATCGGCCGCAAGCCGATCATCATGCTGGGCTGCGCCCTGGCCGCCCTGACCTACTTCCCGCTGTTCAAGACCCTGACCAGCGCCGCCAACCCGCAACTGGCCGCCGCCACCGCCTCGGCCCCGGTGACCGTGATCGCCGACCCGGCCGACTGCTCGTTCCAGTTCGATCCCATCGGCAAGACGGTGTTCAACACCTCCTGCGACCTGGCCAAGTCGTACCTGGCCAAGGCCGGCGTCAGCTACAACAACCAGCCGGCCGCGGCCGGCGAGACCGCCGAGGTCCGCATCGGCGGCGCCACCCTGCCCTCGTTCCGCGGCGAGACCCTGCCGAAGGCCGAGTTCGCCGCCGCCAAGAAGGCCTGGGAGGCAAAGCTCGCCGAGGCCCTGAAGACCGCCGGCTATCCGGCCAAGGCCGACCCGGCCAAGGTCAACAAGCCGCTGGTGGTCTTCGTCCTGACCCTGCTGGTGATCTACGTCACCATGGTCTACGGCCCGATCGCGGCCATGCTGGTCGAGATGTTCCCGACCAATATCCGCTACACCTCGATGAGCCTGCCCTACCACATCGGCAACGGCTGGTTCGGCGGCTTCCTGCCGACCACGGCCTTCGCCATGGTCGCGGCCACGGGCAACATCTATTACGGGCTCTGGTACCCGATCGCGGTGGCCGGGGTGACGGCGGTGATCGGCATCCTGTTCCTGAAGGAAACCAAGGACGTGGATATCGAGGCGTAGGTTTACGCCTCTCCCCTCCTCGTCATCCCGGAAAGCGCGCAGCGCTTATCCGGGACCCAGGGGACTGGGCGCCGCGCTTGGGTTCACCGCCTGAGCGGTCGCCAACGCTTTGCGGCGGCCCCTGGGTCCCGGCTCTCCGCTACGCTGCGGCCGGGATGACGAAATTGGTTTATTAGCCCCGCAGCGAGAACGGCACCCACCGCCTGTCGTCCTCGAACACCTCGAAAGCCCGGTCCACCGGCGGGAAGGCGCGCTGGGAGCAGTCGTCACGCTCGCAGATCCGGCAGCTGACCCCGATCGGCGCCGAAGGCCCGGCCAGGTCCAATCCATCGGCATAGACGAGCTGATCGGCGTAGCGGGCCTCACAGCCGAGACCGAGCGCGTAGCGCCGCTCGGCCTGGCGATAGGCGCCAGACGGCTTCACCACCCCCCGCGCCAGACAGATGTAGCGCGTCGCGTCGGGCATCTGGGCCAGTTGCACCAGCCAGGCGTCGGGCCGGGCGAAGGCGTCGTGGACGTTCCACAGCGGGCAGGCCCCGCCGAAGCGGGCGAACTGCAGGCGCGTGGCGCTGTGGCGCTTGGTGATGTTGCCGGCCCGGTCCAGCCGCACGAAGTAGAACGGCACGCCCCGCGCGCCCGGCCGCTGCAGCGTCGAAAGCCGGTGGAACACCTGCTCCAGGCTGGTCTGGAAGGAGAGCGCCAGCCGCTCGATGTCATGCCGCGCCGCCCTCGCCGCCTCGCGGAACCGCTCATAGGGCAAGACCAGCGCCCCGGCCGCGTAGTTCAGCAGGCCCGTGCGGCAGACCTTGGCGGCGCTGTCGCTGCGAAAGCCCGCCGCCGCCAGCTCGGCCTCGACGATGTCGGATAGGGTCAGGGCCGCAATCTGGTAGGCCAGCTGGAAACTGCGGGTGGCCTCGGGGTGGGCCGCGCCCACGGTCACGGTCCGCGATGCGGGGTCCCAGTGGCGCAGCAAGTCGGCCTCATCGCCGCGGGCCACGCGCACGCCCAGGCGATCGGCGAGATACGCTTCGAGCGCCCGCTCGCCGCCGCCGCCGATCTCGCTCGCCAAGGCCTCGGCGGCGACGTCGAGGCTGTGGATGTAGTTGTTCTTGTAGTGGAAGAAGTCGCGGACCTCTTCGTAGGGCAGCAGCGCACTGGCCGCCCCGCGCTCGTCCAGCGACACCGCCTCCTCGGTCGCCTTCAGCCGCTCGTCGAGCCGGCGATAGGCGCGGTGCAAATCGAGATACGCCTTGGCGAGGTTGGGCGTGTTGGCCACCGCTGCCTTGATCTCCGACAGGCTGGGGGCTTCCCCGCCGGACGGGGCGTCCACGCTGGCCTCGCGCAGGTCGGCGATCAGGCGCTGGTCGTCGGCGGCGTCCAGCGAGGCGGCGTCGACCTCGAACACCCGCATCACGTCGATCAGCACCCGGGCGGTGACCGGCCGCTGGTTGGCCTCGATCTGCGACAGATAGCTGGCCGAGAGGCCCAGCTGCGCCGCGCAGGCCTCCAGCTTCCAGCCCTTGGCCTGGCGCAGCAGCCGCAGGCGCGGCCCGATGAACAGCTTCTCTCCCATTTCGCAACTTTGCTATTTCACAAGATGCAAGTTCGCAAGCCCTCGCCGAAACCTCAATTTCCTTGAGCCTTCAGCACCTACGCCCGCAAAATCCGATCTTTGCGACGTTCACGCACCGGGCCGGAGTCTTCCTTGCAGCACATTCTCGAAGAACTCGAACGCCGCCGGACCCAGGCCCGCGCGGGCGGCGGCGAGCGCCGCGTCGCCGCCCAGCACGCCAAGGGCAAGCTGACCGCCCGCGAGCGGATCGACCTGTTGCTCGACGAGGACTCGTTCGAGGAGTTCGACATGTTCGTCGAGCACCGGGGGACCGAGTTCGGCATGGCCGAGCAGAAGGTGGCCGGCGACGGGGTGGTCACCGGCTGGGGCACGATCAACGGCAAGGTCGTGTTCGTGTTCTCCAAGGACTTCACGGTGTTCGGCGGCTCGCTGTCGGGCGCCCACGCGGCCAAGATCGTCAAGGTCCAGCGCCAGGCGATGAAGGCCGGCGCGCCGATCATCGGCCTGTTCGACGCCGGCGGGGCGCGCATCCAGGAGGGCGTCGACAGCCTGGCCGGCTATGCCGACATCTTCCTGGAAAACACTCTGGCCTCGGGCGTCATCCCGCAGATCAGCGTGATCATGGGCCCCTGCGCCGGCGGCGACGTCTACAGCCCGGCCATGACCGACTTCATCTTCATGGTGAAGGATACGAGCTACATGTTCGTCACCGGGCCGGACGTGGTCAAGACCGTCACCAACGAGGTGGTCACCGCCGAGGAGCTGGGCGGGGCCCGCGTCCATGCGGCCAAGTCGGGCGTGGCCGAAGGCGCGTTCGAGAACGACCTGGAGGCGCTGACCCAGGTGCGCCGCCTGATCGACTTCCTGCCCTCGTCCAACCGCGAGAAGGCGCCGATCCGTCCCAGCTTCGACGACCCGCATCGTCAGGAGGCCAGCCTCGACAGCCTGGTCCCGACTGATCCCGGCAAGCCCTACGACATGAAGGAGCTGATCCTGAAGATCGTCGACGAGGCCGACTTCTTCGAGATCTCGTCCGAGTGGGCCAGGAACATCGTCTGCGGCTTCGCCCGCATGGACGGCCAGACGGTGGGCGTCGTGGCCAACCAGCCGCAGGTGCTGGCGGGCGTGCTCGACATCGACTCATCGCGCAAGGCCGCCCGCTTCGTGCGCTTCTGCGACGCCTTCGAGATCCCGATCGTCACCCTGGTCGACGTGCCGGGCTTCATGCCGGGCACCAAGCAGGAGTACGGCGGCCTGATCAAGCACGGCGCCAAGCTCTTGTTCGCCTATGCCGAGGCCACGGTGCCCAAGGTCACCCTGATCACCCGCAAGGCCTATGGCGGGGCCTATGACGTGATGAGCTCCAAGCACCTGCGCGGCGACGTCAACTACGCCTGGCCCACCGCCGAGATCGCGGTGATGGGGGCCAAGGGGGCGGTCGAGATCATCTTCCGCCAGGAGGCCAAGGATCCGCAGGCGCTGGCCGCCCGCGAGGCCGAATACAAGGACCGCTTCGCCAACCCGTTCGTGGCCGCCAGCCGCGGTTATGTCGACGACGTCATCATGCCCCATGGCACCCGCAAGCGCATCGTCCGGGCGCTGCATTCGCTCAAGGGCAAGGTGCTGACCAACCCGGCCAAGAAGCACGACAACATTCCGCTTTGACGATGCCGGCCGCCCGCAGAACGCTCCTCTCCATCCGTAAAATCCCCGCGAAAGCGGGGACCCAGGCTTTTTCTGAAGCCCCAGGCGCTCGACGATAAAACACCTGGGTCCCCGCTTTCGCGGGGATTTTAAGGGAGGGGCATCCGCCCCTCAGCAGTTGCCTCCCCCTCCGGCCCTCCGGGCCACCTCCCCCTTCAGGGGGAGGGTCTGTGAACCGACCAAGGACCGCCGCCGATGTTCAAGAAGATCCTGATCGCCAACCGGGGCGAGATCGCGGTGCGGGTGATCAAGACGTGCCGGCGGCTGGGGATCGCGACGGTGGTCGTGTACTCGGACGCCGACGCCGACAGCCTGGCGGTGGAGATGGCCGATGAGGCCGTGCACATCGGCGCCTCGCCGGCCGCCCAGAGCTACCTCGTCGCCGACAAGATCATCGCCGCCTGCAAGCAGACGGGCGCGCAGGCGGTGCATCCGGGCTTCGGCTTTCTGTCGGAGAAGGCCGAGTTCGCCCAGCGCTGCGCCGACGAGGGGATCGTGTTCATCGGCCCCAACCCCGGCGCCATCTCGGCGATGGGCGACAAGATCGAGAGCAAGAAGTTCGCCGCCGCTGCTGGGGTGTCTTGCGTGCCGGGCCACATCGGCGAAATCGCCGACGTCGCCGAGGCGCTGAAGGTGTCGGAGACCATCGGCTATCCGGTGATGATCAAGGCTTCGGCCGGCGGCGGCGGCAAGGGCATCCGGGTGGCCTGGAACCGCCAGGACGTCGAGGAAGGCTTCCCGGCCGTGCGGGCCGAGGCCGCAGGCGCGTTCGGCGATGACCGCATCTTCATCGAGAAGTTCATCGAGAGCCCGCGCCACATCGAGATCCAGGTGCTGGGCGACAAGCACGGCCACGTCGTCCACCTGTTCGAGCGCGAGTGTTCGATCCAGCGCCGGAACCAGAAGGTCATTGAGGAAGCGCCGTCTCCGCTTTTGGATCCGGAGACCCGCGCGGCCATGGGGGCGCAGGCCGTGGCCCTGGCCAAGGCCGTGAACTACGACAGCGCCGGCACGGTCGAGTTCGTCGCCGGCCAGGACAAGAGCTTCTACTTCCTGGAGATGAACACCCGACTGCAGGTGGAGCATCCGGTCACCGAGCTGATCACGGGCCTGGACTTGGTCGAGCAGATGATCCGCTCAGCGGCCGGAGAGCCGCTGGCGTTCGGCCAGGAGGATCTGTCGATTAACGGCTGGGCGGTCGAGAGCCGGATCTATGCCGAGGATCCCTACCGCAAGTTCCTGCCCAGCATCGGCCGGCTGGTGCGCTATGCGCCGCCTGAGGAAGGCCAGAAGGACGGCTATCTCGTGCGCAACGACGCCGGGGTGCGCGAAGGCGACGAGATCTCGATGTTCTACGATCCGATGATCGCCAAGCTGTGTTCGTGGGCCCCGACCCGCGCCGAGGCGGTCAAGGGCATGGCCCGGGCGCTGGAGGACTTCCACATCGAAGGCCCCAGCCACAACGTGCCGTTCCTGGCCGCGGTGATGGACCAGGAGCGCTTCGTCTCGGGAAAGCTGGCCACCAGCTACATCAAGGACGAGTTCCCTGACGGCTTCGCGGGAACCGAGCCGACGCCGGCCCAGCTCGACATCCTGGCCGCCACGGGCTGCGCCCTGCAGCGGGTGCTGGCCCGGCGGCTCGGATCAAAGCGCACCGACTGGACGGTGGTGGTCGGCCACGCCAAGCGCCGGGTGCGGTTCGAGGCCGAGAGCGACCATGGCCTGACCATCGGCCTGCTCGACGAAGGCCGCAGCCTCGTCCTCACCGACATCGCCTGGCGGCCGGGGCTGGCGACGTTCCGCGCCAAGCTCGACGGCCAGGCCTTCACCGCCGAGGTCGCCCCGGCCGCCGAGGGCTTCACCATCCGCCACCGCGCCGCCAAGGCCCGGGTGCTGGTGCTGACCGCTCGCAGCGCCGAGCTGCACGAGAAGCTGCCGGCCAAGGCTCCGGCCGATACGTCCAAGCTGGTGCTCTCGCCGATGCCGGGTCTCGTCGTCTCGATGGACGTCGCCGTCGGCCAGCAGGTGCGCGAAGGCGAGATCGTCTGCGTGCTCGAGGCCATGAAGATGCAGAACATCCTGCGCGCCGAGCGCGACGCTACGGTGAAGGCTGTCAACGCCAAGGCCGGCGATCCCGTCGCCGCCGACCAGGTGCTGGTGGAGTTCGGATGAACCTCCACGACCTCTCCATCCCCGGCCCGCGGACAAAGGCGGCTATCGCCCTGGCCGAGCGCCGCCGCCGCGCCCAGACGAGCCTTCGCAAGGGAGTTCCGATGCCTTCGATCCAGAGCACCGCCGTCGCCCCAAACTCGATGGGGTCCGCCCCGCGCTTCACCGTGCGCGCCTCGGAGATCCCGATCGGCGTCGTCGCCGAGCAGCTGGGTCTGACCCTGCGCGCCATCCGTCACTACGAGGAGATGGGCCTTATCGCCTGCGGTCGCGGCCCCAAGAACGTCCGCACGCTGGGCCAGGCGGCCCGCGCCCGGCTGGCGGCCATCGCCGACCTCAAGGCCCTGGGCCTGCCGATCTCGGAGATCGCCGAACTGCTGGGCGAGGACGGGGCGTGTCCGGAGCGGCTGCGTGATCGCCTGCGGGCGCAGCTGGAGGCGCTGGACGCGCGGCGGACGGCAATCGCGGGGTATCTTTCCGGCCTCTGATCCCTCTCCCCTTGCGGGAGAGGGTGGCCCGCGAAGCGGGTCGGGTGAGGGGTCGAAAGACCTGTCGGCTGCTTGAAGTCGCCCGATTGGGTGCGGGGTCAAAGGTTTGAGAGACCCCTCATCCGACGGCCTTCGGCCGCCACCTTCTCCCGCAAGGGGAGAAGGACGCGCTGTCAGCCCCGCACCAGCTCCCGCATCGCCTTGTCGAGCCCGTCGATGGTCAGCGGGAACATGCGCTCGTTCATCAGCTGCTTCATCACACCGATCGACTGGGTGTAGTCCCAGTGGCGCTCGGGCGTGGGATTGAGCCAGATGCAGCTCTGGTAGATGTCGGTGACCCGGCTCATCCAGATGGCGCCCGGCTCCTCGTTCCAGTGCTCGACGCTGCCGCCCGGATAGGTGATCTCGTAGGGGCTCATGGTCGCGTCGCCGACGAAGATCACCTTGTAGTCGGCCGGGAACTTGTGGAGCACCTCCCAGGTCGGGACCTTCTCGGTGTGCCGGCGCTTGTTGTCCTTCCACACACCTTCGTAGAGGCAGTTGTGGAAGTAGTAGAACTCCAGGTTCTTGAACTCGGTCTTGGCGGCGGAAAACAGCTCCTCGCAGAGCTTGATGTGGCCATCCATCGAGCCGCCGATGTCGAAGAAGATCAACACCTTGATGGCGTTGCGGCGCTCGGGGCGCAGCTGGATGTCGAGATAGCCCTTCTCGGCCGTGCCGCGGATGGTGCCGGGCAGGTCCAGTTCCTCGGCCGCGCCCGTGCGAGCGAACTTGCGCAGACGGCGTAGCGCCACCTTGATGTTGCGGGTGCCCAGTTCGACGCTGTCGTCGAGGTTCTTGTACTCGCGCTTGTCCCAGACCTTCACGGCCCGGCCGTGGCGGCCCTTGTCCTGCCCGATGCGCACGCCTTCGGGATTGTAGCCGTTGTTGCCGAAGGGCGAGGTTCCGCCCGAGCCGATCCACTTGTTGCCGCCCTGGTGGCGCTCCTTCTGCTCGGCCAGGCGCTCGCGCAGGGTCTCCATCAGCTTCTCGAAGCCGCCCAGGGCCTCGATCTGGGCCTTCTCCTCGTCGGTGAGGAACTTCTCGGTCAGGGCCTTCAGCCACTCTTCCGGAATGTCGGCCGTGATCCCTTCACCCACCGTCTCCAGCCCCTTGAAGACGTGGCCGAACACGCGATCGAACTTGTCGAGGTTCTTCTCGTCCTTCACCAGGCTGGCGCGCGACAGGAAGTAGAAGTCGTCGATCGAGCGGTCGATGACGCCCTTGTCCAGGGCCTCCATCAGCAGGAGGTATTCGCGCAAGCTGACCGGCACCTTGGCCTGGCGCAGCTCGGAGAAGAAGCGAAGGAACATCGGCCGGGTCTCGGGGAGTCTCTGGGGAGGTCTCGAACGTCTGTTTGGCAGAATGAAGCCTCAAAGCGTTCGGCGCAACGGCGACCTCCGGGGACCGAAGTTATCCACTCTTTCCTTGAGCCGGCCGCCCGCCGGGCGTAACTGGCGCCCGTGTCCGATCTCGCCTCAGATCCGCGCCCGGCGCCTTCCCTCGAAACCGAAGCGCCCGATCCGTCCCCCTGGACCACCCGGCTCGTCTCCCTGGCCGTCGCCAGCGCGCTGCTGATGGAGTTCATCGACTCCACGGCGCTGTCGACCGCCCTGCCGCGCCTGGCCCAGGCCTTCTCGGCCGATCCGATCCACCTGAAGCTGGCGCTGACCTCCTACATTCTCGCCCTGGCGGTGTTCACCCCGGCCAGCGGCTGGGCGGCCCAGCGCTATGGGGCGCGAAGGGTGTTCCTGCTGGCCATGCTGGTGTTCCTCGGCGGCTCGGCCCTGTGCGGCCTGTCGCAGAGCCTGGCCCAGTTGGTCGGGGCGCGGGTGATCCAGGGGATCGGCGGGGCGATGATGACGCCGGTGGCGCGGCTGATCGTCGTCAGCTCGACGCCCAAGGACAAGCTGATCAGCGCCATGGGCTGGTTCACCATGCCGGCGATGATCGGGCCGCTGATCGGACCGCCGATCGCCGGCTTCGTGCTGTCGATCGCCGACTGGCCGTGGATCTTCTACCTGAACCTGCCGATCGGCCTGGTCGGGGCGATCGCCGTACGCCGCTTCGTGCCCAAGGGCGCGCCCGACCGCGAGGCCGGCCGTTTCGACACGCCCGGCTTCATCATGAGCGCCATCGCGCTGTCGGGCCTGATCGGCCTGGCCGAGACCGCCGGTCTGCCGCTGCTGCCGCCGCCTTTGCAACTGGCCCTGCTGGTCGTGTCGCTGGGCGCGGGCTGGCTCTACCTGCGGCGCTGCAAGGTGGTGAGCCGGCCGATCCTGGACCTGACCCTGCTGCGTTTCCCGACCTATCGGGCCAGCCTGCTGGGCGGCACCTTCGTGCGGCTGGGGATCGGGGCGAGCCCCTTCCTGATGCCGCTGCTGCTGCAGGTCGCCCTGGGCTGGAGCCCGCTGAAGGCCAGCGCCGTGACCATAGCCACCGGGGCCGGCGTGCTGGTGGCCCGGCCGTTCGCCAGCGCCCTGCTCAAGCGCTATGGCTTCCGCTCGGCCCTGGCGGTGTTCGTGGTCGCCACGGCGATCATGACCGCGGTTCCGGGCCTCTTCACCGCCTCGACGCCGATGGGGCTGATGATCGGCCTGCTGCTGGTCGGCGGCTTCGCGCGGTCGAGCCAGTTCATCGCCGCCAACACCATCGCCTATGCCGACGTGCCCCAGCCGCGCGTGGCGGCGGCCTCGACCCTGGCGGCGGTCAGCCAGCAGGTCGGCCTGGCCCTGGGCGTCAGCTTCGGTGGTTTGATGCTGCACCTGACCCGCGACGTCGGCGCCGGCGGCCTGACGCCAGCCAGCTTCACCCTGCCGTTCGCGGCGATCGGGCTGGTGACCCTACTGGCCCTGCCGGTCTATCTGCGGCTGGACAAGGACGCTGGAGCGAGTTTGAGCGGGCGCTGATCCCTCTCCCCTTGCGGGAGAGGGTGGCCCCGCGGAGCGGGGTCGGGTGAGGGGTCGCACTGACGCAAAACGCCGCGACAGCGGTGCGGCTGTCGCGGCGTCTGATTTCTGAGAGACCCCTCATCCGACGGTCTTCGACCGCCACCTTCTCCCGCAAGGGGAGAAGGATTACGGACGCGCCGCCGCGATGCGCGCCCGGGCGATCTCGTCGGCGACCAGGTTGGCCGGGCGGCCTTCGGCCTTGGACTGATCGAGGACCTCGGCCAGGGTCAGGGCCAGGCGGTCGAGCTTGGTCGCCACCCAGGCCGGATCGAAGGCGCCGCCGGCTTCCAGGGCGCGGATCTCGGCGGCGACGTTGATGATGCCGCCGCCGTTGATGACGTAGTCCGGGGCGTAGAGGATGCCGCGGTCGAACACGGTCTGGCCGATCAGGGCGTCGGCCAGCTGGTTGTTGGCGCCGCCGGCGATGACCTTGACCTTCAGGCGCGGCAGGGTCGTCGCCGAGATGGCGCCGCCCAGAGCGCAAGGCGCGAACACGTCGGCCTCGACGTCGAAGATGGCGTCGGTCGAGACGATCTCGGCGCCCGTCTTGGCGGCCACTTCGGCGAGGGCGGCCTGGTTGACGTCGGCGATGATCAGCTGGGCGCCGGCCGCGTGCAGCTTCTCGGCCAGGTAGGCGCCGACATGGCCGACGCCCTGGATGGCCACCTTCACGCCCTTGAGGTCACGCCCCAGGGCGCGCTCGACGCACAGGCGCACGCCGCGGAACACGCCCTCGGCGGTGACCGGCGACGGGTCGCCCGAGGCGGCCGCGTGGCCTTCCAGGCCGGCGACGTAGCGGGTGGTCCTGCGGGTGCTCTCCAGGTCGGCCGGCGAGACGCCGACGTCCTCGGCCGTCCAGTAGCTGCCGCCCAGGCTGTCGACCGCGCGGCCGAAGGCCTCGAACAACTCGGGGCTCTTCTGGCTGCGGCTGTCGCCGATGATCACGGCCTTGCCGCCGCCGAAGTCGAGGTCGGCCATGGCGTTCTTGTAGGACATGCCGCGCGACAGACGCAGGGCGTCGGTCAGGGCCGCTTCGCTGCTGGCGTAGTCCCACATCCGGCAACCGCCGGCGGCCGGGCCGCGCGCGGTCGAGTGGACGGCGATGATCGACTTGAGGCCCGTCTTCTCGTCGTAGAACGAATGGACGCCTTCGTGTCCCTCGAAATCGGGGAGATCGAACAAGGTCATGCCGTGCCTCAGCCTGAAAACAGTGCGCCGGGATGTACGCCCCAACGACCGTCGCCGCAAGGATCACTTCATCGGCCTTTTGTCACATAGGCCGATGATCGTTCTTATCGCACTGCAATACGCCGGACGTTCGACTAGCGTCCGGCCGGAACACCCTGAACTTTGACGATATTCGGCGCAGTCGGCGCGCCTGGGATCGGCGGCGCGCCCGACGGCAGGTCGGCCTGCGGGTCCTTGAGGAACGCCGCCGCGTCGCGCCAGACGACTTCGGCCTGCTTGTCGACCAGAAGAAGATGGTAGCCGTTGGCGTAGAACGCCGAACGATCATCGGGCTTCAGCCGGCGGGCGGCCTGCTGCGTCGGCTCGTCGGGAATGATCTCGTCGTGCTCGCCGTAGAAATAGGCGACCGGGACCTTCACCTTGCCCAGCGACGCCCAGGCCCGCTCCATCAGCCCGACCAGGCCGTAGAGGGTGTCGGACCGCGCGCCCCAGATCATCAGCGGGTCGCGGCCCATGCGGCGCAGCTCGTCGATGTTGTCGGTGGGCTGGACCTTGGAGACCAGCCATTCGGGCGGCTTGACCACCCAGCTGCGGGCGGTGTGGGCGGTGATCCACAGGCTGGTCTTGTAGGGCAGAGGCTGGTTCGACCAGCCCCAGACGGCGGGCGCGAACAACAGCAGAGAATCCGCGGCCGGCGGGTTTTCGGTCGCCATGGCGGCGATGGCCAGGCCCCCGCCCATGCTGACCCCGGCCAGCGAGACCTTGGCCTCGGGATGGGCCTCGCGCACCAAGGCGACCAGGGTGCGGACGTCCTCGATCATCAGGTCGCTCGAGGCCCAGACGCCCCGGGCGGGCGAGCGGCCGAAACCGCGCAGGTCCAGCGCGTAGGTGGCGATCCCCTGCTGGGCCCACCACGGCGCGGCCAGGTGGTAGGCGTTGGAATAGTCGTTCATGCCGTGCAGGCCGACGACCACGTGGGTCGGCGCGCCGCCTTCCGGCAGCCAGCGCTTGATGCCCAGCTTGGCGCCGTCGAAGCTGACCAGCCAGTCGTCTTCCAGGCGGGCGCCGCGCAGGCCCAGCGGGGCGAGGTCCGGGCGCTGGGTGATGGGGGCGCAGGCGGCGGCGAGGCCGGCGGCCCCGACGGTGAGGAGGAGGCTCCGGCGGTTCATGCGGCCAACATGCCCGCGACACGGCGGCGAAGATAGGGCGTCACCTCGTCCTCGAACCAGGGATTGCGCTTGAGCCAGGCGGTGTTGCGCCACGACGGGTGCGGCAGGGGCAGAACGCCGTACCCGACGTATTCGCTCCAGGCGGCCACCGTCTCGGTCATTGTCGGCTTCATGGCGTCGCCCAGCGCCCAGGCCTGGGCGTAGCCGCCGACCAGCAGGGTCAGCTCGACCTTCGGCAGCAGGGCCAGCAGGTCCTTGCGCCAGAGCTCGGCGCAGCGCGGCGGCGGCGGATAGTCTCCGCCCTTGGGATTGGTCCCGGGAAAGCAGAAGGCCATGGCCGCGACACCGATCTCGGTCCGGCCGTAGAAGGTGTCGCGGTCGATCCCCATCCAGTCGCGCAGGCGGTTTCCGGACGGGTCGTTGAACGGCAGGCCGGTCTCGTGCACGAGCCGTCCCGGCGCCTGGCCGCAGATCAGCAGGCGCGTCCCCTCGCCCACCCGCACCACCGGCCGGGGTTCGGGCAGGTCGCCGACGCAGGCCCGGCAGGCGCGGATCTCGGAAAGCAGGGCGTCGAGCGACATGGCTCAGCAGTTAGGCGGCCGCCGGTCCCGCGCCAAGGGCGTGCGGCCCTACGACCTGGCCACGGGAAAGTGGAAAGGCACAGCGATGAGCTTTCCGGGCGCGTCGAGAGCAAGGGCTGTATCGAGCCGCAAGACGAGGGCGAGCGGGCCCGAGGCCGGGTTGTTGCTCGCGTCGCAGGTGACCTCGAAAGCCTCCTGGTCCGTCGCCCCGAACAGCGAGCCATGCTTCCAGAGCTGGGTCAGAAAATTCGTCGCCTGGGCCTTAGCCTCGACCATCATCGCGTCCGACAGCGGCTGGGTCGCCGTCCAGGCCAGCATGAGCTTGAAGTTGGCCTCGATCACCCGCAGCAGGCGCAGGCGATCCTGCGGGCCGGCCGCCAAAGAGAGCGCCTCCTCATCGGTGAGGAGGTCGGGTGGCGACGGGTTGGTCATGACGGCTGGCTCTCCCCGCGCTTGCCGCTCAATCTCCGCTGGCAAGCGCGGCTTGGCAAGCGATCAGGCCGCGGTCGGGGCCGCGAACATGGCCAGGAGGCCCTCTTCCCTGGCGATCAGCTCGGCGAACGAGGGCCGGGCTAGGATGCCGTCGGTATAGGCCTTGGTGCGCGGCCAGCGCGACAGGTCCAGCCCCAGGTGGCGCAGGTTGGCGAAGGGGCTGGCCACGGCGATGTCGGCCAGGGTCAGGCGATCCTCCAGCAGGAAGCCGCCGACGTCGGGCACGATGGTCTCCAGATAGTCGAGCACCGGCGGCAGCTCTTCAGCCTCGGCCTTGGCGGCGATCGCCTCGTCGCCAGGCTTGCGCATGAAGCGCGGGGCGACGATGCGGTTGAAGAAGATCTTGCCGCCGGCCGCCACCAGGATGGTGTCGGCGTATTCCTCGAACCAGACCGCCCGGGCGCGAGCGCGCGGCTCGGCCGGGATCAGGTTGGGCTCCGGATGCAGGGCTTCGAGATAGGTGATGATCGCCGTGGAGTCCGAGATGCGGAAATCGCCGTCCTGGAAGGCCGGGATCTTCCGGAACGGGCTGCACTCGGCGAAGTCGGGATCGGGGGTCCCGGGCGGCGACACCCGGTTCTCCAGCACGAGGCCCTTCTCGGCCCCGAAGGCCAGGGTCTTGCGCACATAGGGGGAAAGCGACGAACCAAAGACGATCATGACGAACCTCCCGATGTATTTGAGAAGCTCATAGGTTCATCGATGCAGTTGCATTTCAAGACCCACTCGCCGACGTCGTCGGGGCGGGTCCTGAAGCGGCTCAGGCCTCGGCGTCGTCGGCGCCGTCGTCAGCCACATCCGGGAAGCTGGTCGGGTCGCCTTCCAGCGGCAGGCGCAGGCGATAGACGCCCCGGAACTTCTCGGGATTGGCCGGCTTGTTGTGGCGCAGGATGACGATCTTGCCTTCCTTGGCCAGTTCGACGGCGTCGGTGCGGACGTGGCCGAGCAGCCGCTGCCAGCGCTCGGGCTGAATGGCCTTGGCCACCGACATCGGGTCGATGGACTTGCCGGCCGGCAGATCGGCCAGCTGCGAAAGGATGGTGTCTTGGATCGGGGTGGTCATTTGCTCGGCTCTAGCACCGACCAGTTTCCGTGGCGATAAAGGAAAATCGTCGTCGAGAAGACCTCGGGCTCGCTCTCGCTGACCTTCACGAACCGCCTGACGAGCGAAAGCCTGGCCGGATCGCCCGCGTCGGCCAGCAACAGCATGTTGCGCTGGAGGAAGACGACGGCCGCCTCGTCCTTGATCTGTATGCCCTGCTCGGCCCAGCGCTCGGGCATCGACACCAGGTTCAGCGCAAGATTTGCATCATCGGTGACGAGCCAGATTCCGGGCTCGAAAAGATCGATCCTGAACGGACCGATCTTCTCGCTGGTGTTCCTGCGCGCCGCCGCCCAGGCGTCGGCGATCCCGACGTCGGCCTTCTTCAGTTCCTCCTGAGTGGCCAGCCGAAAGCTCTCACCTTCGTCGATGGCCAAGATCTCGATGAAGTCGCCCACCAGAGGCCTTGCGACCAGTTCGCCGGCCTTCGCCGTTTCCAGGTAGTCCTGCGGTCGGATCAGGACCACCAGCTTCTTCGGTTCAAGCGCGGCGCGCTCCACCCCTGGCGCGACGCCCCGCGTCCATTGGCCAATGATCGCCTCCAGATCCTGGGGCGCTTTGCGATAGCGCTCATAGGCGTTGCCCAGAAACAGCGACAGACTCTCCTGGCCCTTCGCCTTGGCCTGGCGGACCTTGAGGCTGTCCTCCCCGACCAGCTCGATGCGAAGCGTGGGATCGACCTTGAGCAGCGCCGCCCGCATCTCCAGCTGGAACTCCGACATCGGCATGATCATCGGCGCGTCCTGCGCCATCGCCCCTGTCGCCAGGAACGCCGTCAAGGTCCAGGCCGCCAGGGCCGCGGCGATCGCTCTACCCCACATGCGTATTCCAAGCCCCCGCAAGTTCCGGGCGAACCTGCCCCAGTTCGACGCCTGCGGCCAGACGCCGGCTTGCTTCGGCGTCCGCCGGGGTCTTAGCTGAACAGCAAAACAACGAGAAAGTACGGGAGCGCAGGGCATGGACGGCGGCAACGAGATCGTCAGCGGGCCGATGCTGGTCGAGGACGGCGAGTGGGCGGGCTGGCGCACCTGGACGGGCCAGGATCCCTTTGAGGACACTGCCGGGCCGTTCTATTTCCGCGAGGAGGACGGCAAGGTGCGCTGCGCGTTCCGGGCCGAGCCGCGCCACATGAACGGCGGCGGCTTCATGCACGGCGGCTGCATGCTGACCTTCGCCGACTTCTCGCTGTTCGCCATCGCCTGGCGCGAACTGGACAACGCCAAGGCCGTGACCGTGTCGCTGAACGGCGACTTCGTCGGCCCGGCCAAGCCCGGCGACCTGATCGAAGCGACCGGCGAGGTGATCCGCGCCGGCGGCTCGATGATCTTCGTGCGCGGCCTGCTCTCCACCGGCGGCCAGCCGATGTTGAGCTTCTCTGGCGTGATCAAGAAGATCTGGACGATGGGCGGCGCCTAGCCGCCCGTCGAGCCCGCGCCCTCGGCCAGACGCTTGGCCTGGGCGACCCAGGCGTCGCGCTCGGCGCGGCCCTTGAGGCTGAGCAGCTTGTCGAAGCTTTCGAGCTCGTCGGCGCTCCAGTCGGCGATCTGACGGAAGCGGGTGACGCCCAACTCGGCCAGCGAGGCGGCCAGCTTGGGACCGATGCCGACCAGCAGGGTCAGGTCGTCGGCGACGTCCTTGGCGGAGGCCACGACCTTGGAGGCGACGTCGTTGGCGGGCGCGACGACCTCTTCGACCACGGTATCGACCGGCTCGGCGATCGCTTCCACCACAGGCTCGGGAACTGTTTCGACCACAGCCTCGACCACCTCGACCGAAGCTTCGGCGAGCGCCACGGGGACCTCGGCGGCGGTCTCGACGATTTCGGCCGTGGCGGCGGCGACCGTCTCGACGATCGGCTCGACCTCGGCGACGGCGGCCTCGACCACCTCGGCGGGCGTGGCGATCAGGGCCGGGGCCGGCTCGTCGAGCACGCCGCGCGACACCGGTTCGGGCGCCAGGGCGATCAGGGCCTCGATATTGACGGCCTCACGCCATCGATTGGACCACCACCACCATGTGGCGCCGGCGACGGCCGCGCCGCCGAACACCGCCCACAGGGGCGATGCGGCCCCAATGAGGAGGTTCGGCGCCGACGGTGTTTCTGGACTCTCGGAAGACAGGGGCAGGAAGGACGAGGAAGCCATGGCCGTTCACTCCGTCGATCGCGATTGTGCGGCGCAGCATAACACAGAACGCCGGTTCGCAAGCGCAAAAATGCTGACCTTAAGTAACCTTCAGAACAAAGCCGAACAGGCCAGGCCCGCCAACGTCATCACCCCCACCAGAGCCAGGATCGGCAGCCGCAAGGCGAAGGTCAGGCCGCAGGCGAGGACGGTCAGGCCCAGCGCGACGGGATCGAGGCTGAAGAGGTCGGGCAGCGTCGTCCGGAACGGCCCCCAGGCGGCCTCGTTCCCGCTGCGAAACAGCAAGTGAACGGCGAACCACAGCGCCAGGCTGGCGATCACCCCGACCACCGCCGCCCCCACCCACGACAGGGCCGCCGCGGCGCGGGCGTGGGCGCGCAGGCGCTCGACGAAGGGTCCGCCGGCGAAGATCCACAGGAACGACGGGGCGAAGGTCGCCCAGGCGGCCATCAGCCCGCCGGCGATCGCCGCTGGCCAGGCCAGGGTCGGGTCGGCGTCGCGCCAGGCGGCCACGAAGCCGACGAAGACGAAGGTCAGCACCAGCGGCCCCGGCGTGGTTTCGGCCAGGCCCAGGCCGTCGAGCATCTGGTTGGGCGTCAGCCAGTTCAGCTCGCCCGCCACCTGGCCGACATAGGCCAGGGCCGCATAGGCCCCGCCGAAACTGACCACCGCCAGGCCGCTGAACACCGCCCCGATCTGGGCCAGGGCCGAGCGCGGGGCCAGGGCGAAGGCCAGGACCACCGGCGCCAGCCAGACGGCGAGGCAGATCAGGGCCGCCCTCCCCGCGCCCTTCAGCGGCGCGTGCTCCGCCGAGGCGTCGAAAACCGCGTCGCGCGCGCCGAAGAACCAGCCCGCCAGGCCGGCGACGAGAATGACCAGCGGGAACGGCGCGATGGTGAAGCTCAGCGCCAGGAAGGCCAGGACGGCGGCGATCTTGCCCGCCTGGCCCCGCGCCGCCCGGCCAGCCATCCGGATCAGGGCCTGCAGCACCAGGGCGACCACCGCCGCCTTCAGTCCCAGCAGGGCCGGCGCGGCCCAGCTGGCCTGGCCATGGACGACATAGAGCGCCGACAGCGCGAGCATCGCCGCCAGCCCCGGCAGCACGAACAGCAGCCCCGCCGCCAGGCCGCCGCGCACGCCATGCAGCCGCCAGCCCAGCCAGGTCGCCAGCTGCTGGGCCTCGGGCCCCGGCAGCAGCATGCAGAAGCTCAGGGCATGGGCGAAGCGGTCCTCGTCGACCCAGCCGCGCCTCTCGATCACCTCGCGGTGCAGCAGGGCGATCTGTCCGGCCGGCCCGCCAAAGCCCAGGCAGCCGACCTTCAGCCAGACGGCGCAGGCTTGACGGAGGCTGGGGGCCTGGTTCACGCGGTCAGGCGCGCCAGACGCGGGCGGCCGCGCCCGCATCGCCCAGGCGCTGCGCCAGGAAGGTCGTGATCTCGCGGACCTGCGGCTCGATCGCCGCCGGGGCGCCGACCAGCACCATGGCGCTGCCGTTCATCTTCATCGGGTCCCTCAGAGGCCGCAGGCGGAGCTCGGCGACTAGCGCGTCGTCCGTGACGTTTTCTAGCGCGCGGATGAAGGCGTCGAAGGTCTCCAGGTCCTTCAGCGGGGTCCAGATCGCCAGCACGGCGGCCGGATCGACCTTGCGCACCGCCCGCACCGTGGCCACGCACTGGGCGTAGTCGTCGGGCCGCTCGAACGGCGGGTCGATCAGCACGAAGGTGCGCCCGCCGCGCCCGGCGCGGGCCTCGGCGGTGGCGTAGCCGTCGGCCTGCAGGGCCTGGGCGAAGGCATAGGGACCCAGCACCTTGCGCAGCTGGTCGAAGTCGTCGTCGCGCAGCTCGCAGGCGGCGTAGCGGTCGCCGCGGCGCAGGGCACGGGCGATCAGCAGCGGCGAGCCCGGATAAAGCGGCGCCTCGGCGTCGCCGACGTTCAGTTCCTCGACCGCCTTCAGCAGCGGCGCGAACGGCGCGGGGGCGTCGCCCTCGGCCAGCAGCCGCCCGATGCCGGCGGCGGCTTCCTTGGATTTCTGGGCCATGTCGCCGCGCAGGTCATAGGCCCCGGCGCCGGCGTGGGTGTCGATAACCGCCAGCGGCGACTCGTCGGCGGTCAGGCCCGCGAGCAGGGCCAGCAGGATCGCGTGCTTCTGCAGGTCGGCGAAATTGCCGGCGTGGAAGGCGTGGCGGTAGTTCATCGAAGCTCCCCGGAACGGACGAACCGTCTACCACGTTGGCCGGGATTGGGTTGGGAGCGAACGCATGACCCGGCATTTTTCCGTCTTCAGCGCGCGGTGAGCGCCATGGCCCGCGACACCAGCCAGACGCCCGCCGCCGAAAAGACCCTGCTGGCCTATGTCAACGACCAGGAGCAGGGCCTGACCCGCCTGGGCGAGCCCGGCCGGTTCTCCTACGCCGACCCCGACGGCCGGACGGTGAAGGACGAGGCCACGCTGGAGCGGATCCGCGCCCTGGTCATCCCGCCGGCCTGGACCAGCGTGTGGATCTGCCCCGACCCCAACGGCCACATCCAGGCGGTCGGCCGCGACCAGAAGGGCCGCAAGCAGTATCGCTATCACCCCGACTGGCGGGCCGACCGCGACGCCCGCAAGTACGAGCGCATGGCCGCCTTCGGCCGCGCCCTGCCCCGCCTGCGAAAGCGCGTCGACGCCGACCTCGCCCGCCGCGGCCTGCCGCGCGAAAAGGTGCTGGCCGCCGTGGTCCGCCTGCTGGAACTGACCCTGATCCGGGTCGGCAACGACGAATACGCCAAGACCAACAAGAGCTTTGGCCTCACCACCATGCAGAAGCGCCACCTGAAGCTGGCCGGCGGCGGGGCGGTGTTCGAGTTCAAGGGCAAGAGCGGCAAGGTGCACCACACGGGTTTCCGCGACCGGCGCCTCGCCCGCATCGTCGCCGCCTGCCAGGAGCTGCGCGGCCAGCGCCTGTTCCAGTATCTCGACGAGGACGGCCAACGGCGCTCGATCGAGAGCCACGACGTCAACGACTACATCCGCGCCGTAGCCGGCGAGGACTTCTCGGCCAAGGACTTCCGCACCTGGTACGGCTCTCTGGCGGCGCTGGAGGCGCTGAGCCTGCAACCGGAGCCCGCGACCAAGACCGAGGCGAAGAAGGCCCTGAACCTCTGCATCAAGGCCGTGGCCGGCCTGCTGGGCAACACCCCGGCCGTCTGCCGGGCGGCCTACATCCACCCCCGCGTGCTGGAGGCCTTCGAGACCAGCGCCCTGCCCAAGCGCCGGGCCAGTTCGGCGCGGGCGCGGGAGTTGGCGTTGCTGAGGCTGGTGACCTGAATCTCCTTCTCCCCTTGCGGGAGAAGGTGGCGGCCGCAGGCCGACGGATGAGGGGTCTCTCAGAAATCGAAGACCACATCCGGTCGAACCGCTGCTGCGGCGGCAAAGTC
>NZ_JBYCZS010000024.1:0-95965 GCF_057586355.1 Caulobacter sp. SRI_008 | reverse complement strand
CCGCCCCGCCCCAGCCCGCGCCCCGCGCCGCCAAGGCCGCTCGCCCGGCCCCGCCGCCGGTGGACGACGAGGACGATTTCGCGCCCAGCTTCGACGCCCGCCCGCTGGCCATCCGCCAGCCCAAGGCCCCGGCCGCGACCAGCAACCGCGAACTGCGCGAACAGCAGAAGACCTTCGACTTCGAAGAGGACGAAGACGGCTTCCAGCTGCCGGAACTGGCCATGCTGGCCAAGTCCAAGCCGCGCTCCTCGGAATTCGACGAAGGCGCCCTGCGCCAGAACGCCCGCCTGCTGGAAAGCGTGCTGGCCGAGTTCGGCGTGAAGGGCCAGATCGACCAGATCCGGCCCGGCCCCGTCGTGACCATGTACGAGCTGGTGCCGGCCCCGGGCGTGAAGACCGCCCGCGTCGTCGCGCTCGCCGACGACATCGCCCGCTCGATGAGCGTGATCTCGTGCCGCGTGGCCGTGGCCCAGGGCCGCAACGCCATCGGCATCGAAATGCCCAATTCGCGTCGCGAGACGGTCTATCTGCGCGACCTGCTGTCGAGCGCCGACTACGACAAGGCCAGCTCGATCCTGCCCATGGCGCTGGGCGAAACCATCGGCGGCGAGCCCTACATCGCCGACCTGGCCAAGATGCCCCACCTGCTGATCGCCGGCACCACCGGCTCGGGCAAGTCGGTCGGCGTCAACGCCATGATCCTGTCGATCCTCTACAAGCTGCCGCCCGAGAAGTGCCGCTTCATCATGATCGACCCGAAGATGCTGGAACTGTCGGTCTATGACGGCATCCCGCACCTGCTGGCCCCGGTCGTGACCGATCCCAAGAAGGCCGTCGTGGCGCTGAAGTGGACCGTCCGCGAGATGGAGGACCGCTATCGCCGGATGTCCAAGATCGGCGTGCGCAACATCGGCGGCTACAACGAGAAGGCCAACGAAGCCCTCGAAAAGGGCGAGCACTTCGAGCGGACCGTGCAGACGGGCTTCGACGACGCCGGCCGCCCGATCTACGAGACCGAGCAGATCCGCCCCGAGGCCATGCCCTATCTGGTCGTGGTCATCGACGAGGTCGCCGACCTGATGATGGTCGCCGGCAAGGACATCGAAGGCGCCGTCCAGCGCCTGGCCCAGATGGCCCGCGCCGCCGGCATCCACCTGATCATGGCCACCCAGCGCCCGTCGGTCGACGTCATCACCGGCACCATCAAGGCCAACTTCCCGACCCGGATCAGCTTCCAGGTCACCTCCAAGATCGACGCCCGCACCATCCTGGGCGAGCAGGGCGCCGAGCAGCTGCTGGGCCAGGGCGACATGCTCTACATGGCCGGCGGCGGCCGCATCACCCGCCTGCACGGTCCGTTCGTGTCGGACGGCGAGGTCGAGGCCGTGGCCAAGTTCCTGCGCGACCAGGGCATCCCCCAGTACCTGGAGGAAGTCACCGCCGGCGGCGACGAGGAGCAGGAAGAGGCCATCGAGGGCGCCTTCGCCGGCGAGGGCGGGGCCAACGACCTCTACGACCACGCCGTGGCCGTGGTCACCCGCGACCGCAAGGCCTCGACCAGCTACATCCAGCGCCGCCTGCAGATCGGCTACAACCGCGCCGCTTCGTTGATGGAGCGGATGGAGAAGGAAGGCGTCGTCGGCGCCGCCAACCACGCCGGCAAGCGCGAGATCCTGGCGCCCCCGCCACCGGCTCTTTGACCCCTCTCCCCTTGTGGGAGAGGGTGGCCTCGCGGAGCGAGGTCGGGTGAGGGGTCTCTCAGACCTCAAAGCCGCGTGCAGCGGTCAGGCCGGGCGGGGCGTCTCAAGTCTGAGAGACCCCTCATCCGTCGGCCTTCGGCCGCCACCTTCTCCCGCAACGGGAGAAGGATCAGAACGAAACCTTCACCGTCCCGCCGACGTTCTCCCCAGCCCCAACCTGAACGGCCCTTCATCGCAGCGCCGGAAAACGGCCGCGCCATGGCCTTTCCCGCGACGCGCGCACAGGGCAAAGGTGGAGTTGAAGGAGTTCGCATGACCCAGACGACCGATCAGAACCGTCGATCCCTGCTCGCCGCCGGCGGCGCGGGCCTGCTGGCCGCCGTGATCGGCGCGCCCGCTTTCGCCCAGACGCTGTCGGACGAAGACAAGGCGCTGATCGCCAAGGCCACCGCCTATATCCAGGGCCTGTCCAACGCCAAGGGCCGCTTCGTGCAGACCGATCCGCGCGGCGTGACCACCCAGGGCACCCTGTGGCTGCAACGTCCCGGGAAGGCGCGGTTCGAATATGACGGTCCTGGCGGCCTGCTGGTGGTCAGCAACGGCAGCAACGTCAACATCTTCGACAGCCGGCTGAAGACCTTCGAGAGCTATCCGCTCAGCCGCACGCCGCTGGCCCTGCTGCTGGCGCGCGAGGTGCGTCTGGATCGCGGCGTGAATATCACCGGCGTGCGCAAGCTGGCCGACGGCTTCACGATCGTCGCCCAGGACGCCCGCCGCCAGACCCTGGGTCGGCTGGAGATGAACTTCAGCAACGAACCCGAACTGATCGGCTGGACCATCAGCGATGTGAAGGGCGGCCAGACCCGCGTGCGCCTGTCGGGCCTGGATAAGGTCGGCGCGATCGACTCGAAGTTGTTCGTCCTGACCGATCCTCGCCGCAGGGTGGGTAAGGGGCCGACCGGATAGGCTTTGGACCGGCCGAGTTTGTGACATTCTCACAACATGCAAGTATGAAGCGCTTTTTCCCTTGAACTAAAAATTTCGACGTGGCACTTTTACCACGCATGGCGATGAGCGCCCGACCCGCTCTTCGCAAACCGTGCCGGATCTATCCCCTCCCGGCGGCGGCATGAGAGACCTGACTTTCGCCCGGACGCCTCGTGCGTCCGGGCGTTTTTCTTTGTGGTCCGCCCACGGCGAGGGTAGGGAGCGGCATGCGCCTCCGTATCGCCACCTGGAACGTCAATTCCGTCCGCCTGCGCGCCGAACAGGCCGCCCGCTTCGTCGATGAAGCCGCGCCCGATGTCCTGTGCATGCAGGAGATCAAGTGCCAGGAGGGCGAGTTCCCGCGCGAGGCCTTCGAGGCCATGGGCCTGCCGCACCTGAAGATAGCCGGCCAGAAGGGCTGGCACGGGGTGGCCATCGCCTCGCGCCTGCCGATCGAGGACGTCCCGACCCTGATGAACTGCCGCGAGGGTCATGCCCGCTGCGTGGCGGTGAAGGTGGCCGGGGTCGAGATCCAGAACTTCTACATCCCGGCCGGCGGCGACCTGCCCGACCGGGTCGCCAACCCGAAGTTCGACCACAAGCTCGATTTCTACGAGACCCTGACGGCCGCCCTGAAGAAGCGCGATCCCAAGGCGCCGCTGATCGTCACCGGCGACCTGAACATCGCGCCGGGCGAAAACGACGTCTGGAGCCACCGCCAGATGCTGAAGGTGGTCAGCCATACCCCGGCCGAACTCGAGGCCTTCGACGCCTTCATCAAGTCGATGGACCTGCTGGACCTGCCGCGCCTGGCGACGCCCGAGCCGGAAAAGCTGTTTTCCTGGTGGAGCTACCGCGCCGCCGACTTCCGCAAGTCCAACCGCGGCCTGCGCCTGGACCACATCCTGGCCAGCCCCGGCCTGCGCGAGGCGGCGATCGTCGACGGCAAGGTCTCCTCGCGCGTCCACGACAACGTCCGCGAATGGGAACGCCCGAGCGACCACGCGCCGGTGACGGCGGATTTGAAGGTCTAACCCTCTCCCTATGGGAGAGGTTGAGTTAAGTTACTCGGAGGCCGGCGCCAGTTCCGGCAGGTCGAACTTCAGCCAGACGGCCTTGTCCTTCAGGGTCGACTTGACCCAGTCGGCGTGCACCGCGCGTTCCGCATCGGTCGAGCGGAAGGGCAGGGGGCGCGGGCGGGCGCCGTAGCCGCCGGCGCGGGCGGCGCTGACGGCGTTCACCGCCACGGCGTGGGTCAGTTCGAGCGCGCGCTCCTTGCCGCCCTGCAGTTCGAGATAGACCTCGGCCAGCAGGTGGGAGTCGATCAGCGCCCCGTGCTTGTCGCGGCTGTCGAGGCTGATCTTGAAGCGTTTGCAGAGCGCGTCGAGCGAGTTGTACATGCCCGGGAAGCGCTTCTTGGCCATGGCCAGGGTGTCGACCCAGCGCTCTTCGGGCAGCGGCGCGCGGCCGCACTTCTCCAGCTCGAAATTGACGAAGCTGCGGTCGAACGAGGCGTTGTGGGCCACGACGACGCTGTCACCGACGAATTCCAGGAACTTGTCGGCGATCTCGTGGAACTTCGGCTTGCCGGTCAGGAAGGCGGCCGACAGGCCGTGCACCTTCTCGGCCTCGGCCGGCATGTCGCGCAGCGGATCACAATATTCGTGGAACGAGCGGCCAGTGGGCATGAAGTCCACCACCTCGATGCAGCCGATTTCGACCAGGCGGTCGCCCGTCTTCGGATCGAAGCCGGTGGTTTCGGTGTCGAGGATGATTTCCCGGGCCATGGCCTTTCAATGGGCCGGTTCGAGTCGCGCATCAAGCGTGGGCGGAGGTTCTCAACAGGGTCAGGATGTCGCGCACCTGGTCCTCGGCGGCCTCCAGGCCCCGGCCCGTATCGATGACGAAGTCAGCGCGGGTGCGCTTTTCGGCGTCGGGCAGCTGGCGGGCCAGGATCGCCTCGAACTTCTCCGCCGTCATGCCGGGCCGGGCCAGCACCCGCTCGCGCTGGATATCGGCGGGCGCGCTGACCACCACCACCTTGTGGACGTTCTTCTGACCGCCGGTCTCGTAGAGCAGCGGCACGTCGAGCACGACGATCCCATGCCCGTCGGCCTGCGCCTTCTCGAAAAAGCCGATGCGATGGGCGCCGACCAGCGGGTGGACGATGGCCTCCAGCTTCTCCAGCGCCTCGGGATCGCCGACGACCTGAGCGCTGAGCCGCGCCCGGTCGATCGCGCCGTCCACGACAACGCCGGGAAACGCCGCCTCGACCGGCCCTACGGCCGCGCCGCCGACCGAATAGAGCGCATGCACGGCGGCGTCGGAGTCGTAGACCGGCGCGCCCTGGGTCTCGAACATCTTGGCCGTGGTCGACTTGCCCATGCCGATGGAGCCGGTGAGGCCGAGGATGATCACTTCGCTGAGATCCCCAGATGCGCCAGGGCGATGGCGCGCACGTCCACTTGCGCCGGCGGCGCCTGGCCGAAGAAGGCCTCGAACGACGGCACGGCCTGCAGCAGCAGCATTTCCAGGCCGTCCACGGTCGCGCGGCCGGCGGCCTGCGCGCGTTGCAGAAACTCGGTGCGCAGCGGCTTGTAGACCATGTCCATCACCACGCAGCCTTGCGGCGTCAGCGACAGATCGGCCGCCGGACCTTCGCCGCCGCCCAGGCCCAGCGAGGTGGCGTTGATCACCAGGCCGGCGTCGGCCAGCAGGGCGGGGAGGGCGTCCTCGCCGGCGGCCGTGACCTTGTCCCCAAGCGCGTCGGCGACGGCCTGGGCCTTGGCGAGCGTGCGGTTGACGATGCGGACGGCGGGCGCGCCGGCCAGCAGCAGGGCGGCGGCCGCGCCCCGCGCCGCGCCGCCGGCCCCGAGGATCACGACGGGCGAAGCGGTCACGTCAAAGTCCGGCGCCTGGGCGGCGATGGCGCCCAGCAGACCCGGGCCGTCGGTGTTGTCGGCGAAGATCGTGCCATCGTCGCGGAAGCGCAGCAGGTTGGCGGCGCCGGCCAGGCGGGCGAGATCACTGGCCTCGTCGGCGCAGGCCAGGGCCCGCTCCTTGAAGGGAATGGTGACGTTGAGGCCCCGGATCACACCGCCGCGAAAGCCGTTCACGAAGGCCTCGAACCGATCCTCGGCCGGGCCCATCGGCACATAGGCGCCGTCGATCCCAGCCGCCGCCAGCCAGGCGTTGTGAAGGATCGGGCTCATCGAATGGACGATCGGCTGGCCGCAGACGCCGGCCACCAGCGCCGCGCCCGTGATCGCCTGCCCGTGTTGAGAACTCATGCCTGGAGGGCTCCGTGCAGGCGCAGGAAGTCGAGCAGGCCGGTCATCGGCAGCCCGAGGATGGTGAAATAGTCGCCGTCGACGCGGTCGAACATCTGCAGGCCTTCGCCCTCCAGCATGTAGCAGCCGACCGATGAGAGGATCTGCTCGCCGTTGCGCTCCAGATAGCCGTCGAGCCAGGCGTCGCTGAACGGACGCACCGACAGCTTCGCCGTCTCGACCACGCGCCAGATCGGCCGGCCATCGCGGGCGACGACGACGCCGGAATGCAGCTTGTGAACCTCGCCGCGCAGCTCCAGCAGGCGCGCGCGGGCTTCTTCCACCGTGCCGACCTTGTCGAACAGCCGGCCCTTCAGCTCAAGCGTCTGGTCCGAACCGATCACCAGGCCCGGCCGCTTGCCCGAGACCTTGACCGCCTTCATCTCGGCCAGGGCGTCGGCGATGTCGCGCGGGGAGACCTCCTCGGCCAGCAGGCCGGCCTTGGCGGCGTCTTCGTCCACGCCGGCGGCGAGCGCCTCGAACGGCACGCCGGCGTTCTTGAGGATCGTCTGGCGCGTCCAGCTGGTGGAGGCGAGCGTAATAGGGGTCGCACTCATCCCAGCACCTCGACCTGGCCGCGACCGCCCGACAGCAGGTTGATGATCGCCGCCGCGGTTTCTTCCACCGACCGGCGGGTGACGTCGATGATCGGCCAGCCGTTGCGCTCGAACAGACGCCGGGCGGCGATGATCTCGGCCCGCACGCTGTCGGTGTCGATATAATCGCTCTCTCTATTCTCCTTGAGGGAGAGCAGGCGGTTGCGACGGATCTGGATCAGCCGTTCGGGGCTGGTCATCAGACCGACGATCAGGGTGTTCTTCAACTCGAACAGCTGGTCGGGCGGCGGACGGCCCGGCACCAGAGGCACATTGGCCGCGCGCACGCCGCGATGGGCCAGATAGATGCAGGTCGGGGTCTTCGACGTGCGCGACACGCCCACCAGAATGACGTCGGCCTGGGTCAGATCCTGGCCGCCCTGGCCGTCGTCGTGGGCGATAGCGTAGTCCAGGGCCTCGATGCGGTCGAAATAGTCGTTGTTCAGCGCGTGCTGCGCGCCCACGCGCGTGGAGATCTTGGCCCCCAGATAGCGCGACATGGCGCTGACCACCGGATCCAGCGCGGCGATGCACGGCATTTCGAGCTTGCGGCAGCCTTCTTCCAGGGCCGCGCGCAGGTTCGGGTCGATGATGGTGTGCATGACCACGCCCGGCGCGCCGGCGATCTCGTCGAGGGCGCGATCCAGCTGACGCGTGGAACGAACCAGCGCGTAGATGTGTTCGATGGGCAGGATGTCGGTGAAACGGGCGCAAACCGCGCGCGCCATGGCGTTGAGCGTCTCGCCCGTGGAGTCCGACACCAGGTGGATGTGGAAGTAGGTGGCGAACCGCGCGGTGTGGCGATCGGTCTCAGCCGAGGCGCCTTCCTGTGGATCGTCCGTTAAAGATTGCTTTACCACTCTGGGCGCCCTCTGGGGACAAGCGGGCGCCAAATACGCCCTGCCGCGGCCACGCGCCGCGCCCCTGTGATAAACGGCCTCATTGACGCCGGACAATCCCCAGCTTGAACCTGCCCTTCAGGACATGTGCCTGAGCGTTCGTCCACGCCTGTGGAAACTCCTAACAGATGGTTAATTTCGCTTTTACCAGCATCTGGGTTCCTTAGGGATTCCAGGGCCCTGGCGGCTTGTCCACGGAGTTCACAAGGTATGACCCCCATGTGGACCAAGCTTGGGCATACCGAGTAGGGCCTGTTGGACTCCTCCACACGGGCGGACTTATCCCCGTGTTGCACTTGCCCTCCTCCTTCCTCCTACCTTTCTAAGAATCTTATTTTTAAGAAGAATAAGAGGGTACGGGGTCTCCCGGACTTGAGTGGGAAGGCTCGCCGGGATTTAACGCCGGTATGACGAGCGCCCCGATCCCGAAGTTTCTCTCCGTGCTGGCTGGCGAGACCGCCGAGCGTCCCCCGGTCTGGTTCATGCGTCAGGCGGGACGGTACCTTCCCGAGTACCGCGCCGTGCGCGCGACGACCCCGGATTTCATCAGCTTCTGCCTGAACCCCGAAAAGGCGGCCGAGGTGACGCTGCAGCCGCTGCGTCGTTTTCCGTATGACGCGGCCATCGTCTTCGCCGACATCCTGCTGATCCCCGGCGCTCTCGGCCAGAAGGTCTGGTTCGAGGCCGGCGAGGGTCCCAAGCTCGGTGAGCTGCCGGATCTCGACGCCATGGCCGACAAGGTGGGCCAGGCGGGTGAAGCCCTGAAGGCCGTCGGCGAAACGCTGTCGCGGGTTCGCGCCGACATCGATCCGTCCAAGGCCCTGATCGGTTTCGCCGGCGCGCCGTGGACGGTGGCCACCTACATGATCGAAGGCGGCTCCAGCGATCGCTCGGGCGCGCGGACCTTCGCCTACCAGCACGCCGACAAGCTGGACCGGCTGATCCAGATCCTGGTCGACGCGACGGTGGACTATCTGGCCATGCAGGCCGCTTCCGGCGCCCAGGCGCTGAAGCTGTTCGAGAGCTGGGCTGAAGGCCTCTCAGAGCCGCTGTTCGAGCGTCTGGTGACCCGGCCCCACATCGCTATCGTCGAGGGCCTGCGCGCCCGCGGCGTGACCGTGCCGCTCATCGGCTTCCCCCGCGGGGCCGGAACGCTCGTAGAAGCCTACGCGCAGGCCGTGCCGGTGGAGGCGGTGGCGCTCGATACCTCGGCCTCGGCGAAGCTGGGTCAGACGATCCAGAAGACCAAGACCATCCAGGGCGCCCTCGATCCGCTGCTGCTGCGGGCCGGCGGGGCGGCGCTGGACGAACGCGTCGACCAGATGCTCGCGCAGTGGGGACAGGGCCCCTATATCTTCAACCTGGGTCACGGCATTCTGCCCGATACGCCGATCGCTCATGTCGAGCAGGTGCTGAAGCGGGTGACCGGCCAGTGAGCCAGCAGAAGAACGGTCGCAAGATCGCCGTCGTCCTGTTCAACCTGGGCGGACCCGATCGTCAGGAGGCCGTGCGGCCGTTCCTGTTCAACCTGTTCCGTGATCCGGCGATCATCCAGGCGCCGTTCTTCGTCCGCTATCCGGTGGCGACCCTGATCTCGACCACCCGGGCCAAGTCGGCGCGCGCCAACTACGCCCTGATGGGCGGCGGCTCGCCCCTGCTGCCGGAAACGCAGAAGCAGGCGGCGGCGCTCGAGGCGGTGCTGGCCCAGCGGTTGCCGGGCGATACGGTCAAGACCTTCATCGCCATGCGCTACTGGGATCCGCTGACCGGCGAGACGGCCAAGGCCGTGAAGGCCTTCGGCCCCGACGAGGTGGTGCTGCTGCCGCTCTATCCGCAGTACTCGACCACGACGACGGCCTCGTCGCTGAAAGCGTGGAACCGCGCTTATCGCAAAGGCCCAGGTCGGACGACGACCGTGTGCTGCTATCCCACGGCCGAAGGGTTCGTGCAGGCGCACGCGGATCTGATCCGCCAGGACTACCTCAAAGCCGGTTCGCCCAAGCCGGCGCGCATCCTGTTCTCGGCCCATGGTCTGCCCGAGAAGGTGATCATCGCCGGCGATCCCTACCAGCGCCAGGTCGAGGCCACGGCCGCGGCCGTTGTCGCCAAGCTGGGCGATATCCTGGGCGAGGGCGTCGACTGGAAGATCAGCTACCAGAGCCGGGTCGGCCCGCTGAAGTGGATCGGTCCGTCGACGGACGACGAGGTCAAGGCGGCCGCGCAGGCCGGCCTGGCCCTGGTCGTCGCGCCGATCGCCTTCGTCTCCGAGCATATCGAGACCCTGGTCGAGCTCGACGTCGAATATCGCGAGCTGGCCTACGAGCACGGGGGCTCGATCTATGTCCGCCCGCCGGCCCTGGGCGTGACGCCGGCGTTCATCGATTGTTTGGGGACTCTGGTCACGGAAGCCCTCGCCGATCCGTCGTCGCTGATCTGCGAAGACGACCAACCCTGCCCCAAAGTCCATTCGGGAGCCGCCGCGTGACCGACTTCCTGGTCGAGCATTTCAACCTGATCCGCGGCCTGCACATCCTGGCCGTGATCGCCTGGATGGCGGGGATGCTCTACCTGCCGCGCCTCTACGTCTACCACACCGGCGCCACGCTCGGTTCGGAGATGGACGCGACCTTCAAGGTCATGGAGCGCCGGTTGCTGCGCGGGATCATCAATCCGGCGATGGTCGCCGCCCTGGTCTTCGGCCTTGGCCTGATCATGGCCGACGGCGCCATTCGCGGCTGGGACTTTCTGCTGAAGCCCTGGATGCTGGCCAAGCTGGCCGGGGTGTTCTTCCTGTTCGGCTGGCACGGCTTTCTGTCGAAGGCCCGCCGCCAGTTCGAGGCCGGCCAGAACACCCGCTCGGAAAAGTTCTGGCGCGCGACCAACGAGCTGCCCTTCGTGGCGGCGATCGTCATCGTGCTGTCGGTGACGACCAAGTACCTGAACTAGCGGGAAGGGGGCCTGGCCCCCGCATTCTCCCACCTTCATCCTCAGGCGGGATGACGAGCGCCCACAGGACTGCTCCGGTAGCGCTTGACCCCGGGGCCGCCTTGTGGTTCCCGTCTTGGTCAGACGTTGCGGTCATACCGCAGCGTTCCCGCCTTTCACGGATCGCGCCCGTCCTGGTGCGCCTCATGATCCGTTCCCCTGATCGATCCGCGCCGTCGTCAATGGCGCGACCCCATCGCCGCTTCCACGTGGAGCCGGCTGAATTTCTACCCAAGCCCGGATCGTATCCGGGCCACCGTGAGTCCATGCATGTCTGAAGACACCGACCCGCAAGTCCCCGCCGAGCTGGAAACCTCGCTCGACACCGTCGAAACGACGGAAGACGCCGCGATCGACACCACTGCTGAAGCCTCCGCCGACAACGCCGCCGAAGGCGACGCCGGCGACGAGGACGACAACGCCGAAATCACCGCGGCCATCGCCGCCATGGGCCTGACGCGCATGTCGCTGCAGGAACTGAAGGAAAAGTCCCCGGCCGACCTGCTGGCGTTCGCCGAGACCTTCGAGGTCGAGAACGCCAACTCCATGCGCAAGCAGGACATGATGTTCGCCATCCTGAAGACCCTCGCCGAAGAAGGCGTGGAGATCTTCGGTTCGGGCACCATGGAAGTGGTCCAGGACGGCTTCGGCTTCCTGCGCTCGCCGGAAGCCAACTACCTGCCGGGTCCGGACGACATCTACGTTTCGCCCTCGCAGATCCGCAAGTTCGGCCTGCGCACCGGCGACAGCGTCGAGGGCGCGATCCGTTCGCCGCGCGAAGGCGAGCGTTATTTTGCCCTGACCAGCGTCTCGAAGATCAACTTCGAAAGCCCCGAGAACGTGCGCCACAAGGTGCACTTCGACAACCTGACGCCGCTCTATCCCGAAGAGCGCCTGAACATGGAGCTGCCCGATCCGACCATCAAGGATCGCTCGGGCCGCGTCATCGACATCGTCGCCCCGCTCGGCAAGGGCCAGCGCTGCCTGATCGTCGCCCCGCCGCGCGTGGGTAAGACGGTGATGCTGCAGAACATCGCCAAGTCGATCGAGACCAACCACCCCGAGTGCTATCTGATCGTCCTGCTGATCGACGAGCGCCCGGAAGAAGTCACCGACATGCAGCGCACGGTGAAGGGCGAGGTCATCGCCTCGACCTTCGACGAGCCGGCCACGCGCCACGTGCAGGTCGCCGAGATGGTCATCGAGAAGGCCAAGCGCCTGGTCGAGCACAAGCGCGACGTCGTCATCCTGCTGGACTCGGTCACGCGCCTCGGCCGCGCCTACAACACCGTGGTGCCGTCGTCGGGCAAGGTCCTGACTGGTGGTGTCGACGCCAACGCCCTGCAGCGCCCCAAGCGCTTCTTCGGCGCCGCGCGCAACGTGGAAGAGGGCGGCTCGCTGTCGATCATCGCCACGGCCCTGATCGACACCGGCAGCCGGATGGACGAAGTCATCTTCGAAGAGTTCAAGGGCACCGGTAACTCGGAAATCGTCCTCGACCGCAAGGTGGCCGACAAGCGCATCTTCCCGGCCATCGACGTGCTCAAGTCGGGCACCCGCAAGGAAGAGCTCATCACCCCGCGCGACCAGCTGCAGAAGACCTACGTGCTGCGCCGGATCCTCAATCCGATGGGCGCTTCGGACGCCATCGAGTTCCTGCTCGAGAAGCTGCGCCAGTCGAAGACGAACGGCGATTTCTTCCAGAGCATGAATACTTAAGCTTGGTGTTTCACGTGAAACACGAGAAAGGCCCCGGAGCGATCCGGGGCTTTTTTTGTTGGTCGGTGGGGTTGGTGAACCCCCTCAGTCGCTCCGCGACAGCTCCCCCAGAGGGGGAGCATCTGCGGCGTAGATCCTCCCCCTCTGGGGGAGGTGGCCCGGAGGGCCGGAGGGGGTTTCCCCGGGCCTAGGGCACCAACACCGTCGCCCCCGTCGTCTTCCGTCCCTCCAGCGCCTCATGCGCCTGCCGCGCCTCCGCCAGCGGGAACCGCTGACCGATCTCGATCTTCACCGCGCCCGAGGCCAGCACCTCGAACAGGGCCGCGGCGCTCGCGTCGAGCTCCTCGGTCGTGACGATGTAGTCGAACAGGCGAGGGCGGGTGATACAGGCCGACTTGGCGCCCAGCTCCAGCGGGGCGAACGGCGGCACGGGTCCCGAGGCGTTGCCATAGGTCACCAGCACGCCTCGACGGCCCAGGCTCTTCAGGCTGCCCTGGAAGGTGTCCTTGCCGACGCCGTCATAGACGACCGGCACGCCGGCCCCGCCGGTGATCTCGGCCACCCGGGCGGCGACGTCCTCGTGGTCGTAGAGGATCACGTGGTCGGCGCCGAGGTCGCGGACGATCTGGGCCTTGGCCTCCGAGCCGACCGTGGCGATGACGCTGGCGCCCAGGGCCTTGGCCCACTGCACCAGGATCTGGCCGACCCCGCCGGCGGCGGCGTGGATCAGCAGGGTCTGGCCGGCCTTCACGGGGAAGCAGCGACGGACCAGGAACTCGGCCGTCATGCCCTTCAGCAGCACAGCGGCGGCGACCTCCAGCTCGACGCCTTCCGGAACCTTCACCGCCCGGTCGGCCGGCACGATCGACGCTTCAGCATAGGCGCCCATGGTGCCGTTGTAGGCGACGCGATCGCCGACGGCGAAGCGGGTCACGCCCTCACCAATGGCTTCCACGTGGCCCGCGGCCTCCAGGCCGAGCACCTGCGGGTACTTCAGCGGGTAGAGGCCGGAGCGGTGATAGGTGTCGATGAAGTTCAGACCGACGGCCGCGTGGCGGACGAGGATCTGGCCGGGACCGGGGGAGGGCAGGTCGCGCTCGACGACCTCCAGCACTTCGGGGCCGCCGGCGGCCTTGGCTTCGACGGCCAGCATCAGGCGAGGGTCTTCTTGAAGAAGGCCAGGCTGCGGCCGTTGGCGAGGGACGCATCGGCGGCGTCATAGTGCTCACCACCTTCACGCGCGAAAGCGTGGTCGCGGCCGGCATAGGTATGAAGCGTGATCTGCGGGTGGTCCTTCAGGGCCGCGAAGATCACCTGCTGGGCTTCCTTGGGCACGAACTTGTCTTCCTCGGCCACGTGCAGCAGCAGCGGCTTTTCCAGCTTCTCGGCCTCGCCGACGTGCTTCTCCAGGCCGACGCCGTAATAGGAGACGCTGGCGTCCGCGTCGGTGCGGGTGGCGGTCAGAAAGGCCAGCAGGCCGCCCAGGCAGTAGCCGACCGCGCCGACCTTGCCCGACGACTGCGGGCGGATGGCGTCGATGGTCGCGTCGATGTCGGCGACCCCGGCGTCCACGTCGAACGCGTTGAACAGTTCGAAGGCCTTCTTCCACTCGGCCTCGGACTTGTCGGTGATGTCGATGCCGGGCTCGATCCGCCAGAAGAGGTCGGGACAGACGGCCAGGAAGCCCTCGCCGGCCAGCTTGTCGCAGATGTCGCGCATCACCTGGTTGACGCCGAAGATCTCCTGGATGACGACGATGGCCGGCGGCGCGGCGTCACCCGTGGCGGGGCGGGCCACATAGGCCGTGAAGTCGCCGTCGGGCGTGGTGATCGTGAGGGTCTCGCTCATTGGGCTTTCTCCGTACTCAAGGCCACCATGGGGGCCACCCTTGGGCCGTCGATTGGGACTTTCGACCGAAGCGCTCTAACCTGTGGCGAGCAGGGTGCGACGTCACAATCTCGTGGCCCGCCGCCAGGGAACCTTTTCGATGAAGATGACGATCGAGATCGACTGCACCCCGGTCGAGGCGCGGGCCTTTCTGGGCCTGCCGGACGTGAGCCCGCTGAACGAACATCTCGTCAAGGAGATGCAGGCGCGCATGGACTCCAACATGGCGATGCTGGCGCCTGAGGAATTGCTGAAGAACTGGATGGCGTTCGGCGCCGGCGCGCAGGACAGCTTCCGCAAGCTGATGACGGCCGCGGCCGGAGCGGCGGTCGGCAAGCGCGACTGATCTGATGGTCGATACGATCTACGCGCCGGCCACCGCGGCCGGTCGCGCCGCCGTGGCGGTGATCCGCGTCTCCGGTCCCGCCAGCAGCGACGCCGTACGGGCCCTCGCGGGAAACCTGCCCAAGCCGCGTCAGGCGGCCCTGCGCACCCTCCGCCATGACGGCGTGGCGCTCGATGACGCCCTGGTGCTGTGGTTCCAGGGGCCGGCCAGCTACACCGGCGAGGACGCCGCGGAGTTTCACGTGCATGGCGGCCGGGCGGTCGTCGAGGCGCTGCTGGCCGCGCTGTCGGCCCTGGGCCTGCGCTTGGCCGAACCCGGCGAGTTCACCCGGCGCGCCTTCCAGCACGGCAAGCTCGACCTGGCCCAGGCCGAGGCCGTGGGCGACCTGATCGACGCCGAGACCGAAGGCCAGCGCAAGCAGGCGCTGGGTCAGCTAGGCGGCGCCTTGGGCCGCCGCTACGACGCCTGGCGGGATCTTCTGGTCCAGGCGCTGGCCATGCTGGAGGCCGCCGTCGACTTTCCCGACGAGGAATTGCCCGAGGACGTGGCGGCCCGCGCGCGGCCCGGGCTGGAGACTTTGAAGTTCGAGATCGACGCCGCTTTGGCTGATGTCGCACGTGGGCGGCGGGTGCGGGACGGCTTCCGCATCGCCCTGGTCGGCGCGCCCAATGCCGGCAAGAGTACGCTACTGAACGCCCTGGCCGAGCGCGACGCCGCCATCGTCACGGCGACCCCGGGCACCACGCGGGACGTCATCGAGGTTCCCTTGGTGTTGGGCGGCTACAAGGCCTTGCTGGCCGATACGGCCGGTATCCGCGAGACCTCCGACGACATCGAGGCCGAGGGCGTGCGCCGGGCGCGGGCCTGGGCCGAAGACGCCGATCTGCGTCTGTGGGTCGTGGACGCGGCGGAGTTTCACGTGAAACATTCCGAACACCACGCAATAATCCGTAGCGGCGACTGGATGGTGGTCAACAAGACCGATCTGGTAGAGCCGGGCGTCGTGGCGGCCATACGCGCCGAGGCCGAGGCGCTGGGGTTGCACGTGGCGGCGCTGTCGGCACGGGAGGAGGGGGCCGATCCCATCCGCGCCGTTCTGACCGATCACGTGGTCGAGGCGCTGTCCGGCGCGGAGTTCCCGGCGGCCACCCGGATCCGTCACGCGGAACGTCTGGGCGAGGCGAGGGCCTATCTGGAGCGCGCCTTGGCCGAAACCGACGACGTGGAACTGGCTGCGGAGGACGTTCGTCTCGCCGCCCGGGCGCTTTCCCGGATCACCGGCCGGATCGACCCGGAAGACGTGCTTGACCGTGTCTTTTCAAGCTTCTGCATTGGGAAGTGAATGTTTCACGTGGAACACCGCCTTGAACGGTCCACAGGCTGACCACAGATACGCACACGGCGTTTCACGTGAAACGCGCCGGTCTCGACTCGCCCACAGGGCGGCTTGCGGCTATAAGTCTGGACACGCCCCCGCCGCGACGGGGGCGTTCCGCATTGAGGCGCTTCTCCCTTGTCCACTATCTCGCCCCCCAATGGCCAACAGGCCTGGGACGTCATCGTCGTCGGCGGCGGTCATGCCGGCTGCGAAGCCGCGGCCGCGGCCGCGCGCACCGGCGCGCGCACCCTGCTGCTGACCCACAAACGTGAAACCGTCGGCGAGATGTCGTGCAACCCGGCCATCGGCGGCCTCGGCAAGGGCCACCTGGTTCGCGAGATCGACGCCCTGGACGGCCTGATGGGCCGCATGGCCGACAAGGCCGGCATCCAGTATCGGATGCTGAACCGCTCCAAGGGCCCTGCCGTGCGCGGCCCGCGCTCGCAGATCGACCGCAAGCTCTATCGCGAGGCCATGCAGGCCGAGCTGTTCGCCTATCCGAACCTCGACGTGATCGCCGCCGCGGCCGAAGACCTGATCGTCGAGGACGGCCACGTGGCCGGCGCCGTGGACGGGGAGGGGAGCGTCTATCGCGCCCCCAAGGTGGTGCTGACCACCGGCACCTTCCTCAAGGGCCTGATCCACCAAGGCGAGACCCGCATCCCGGCCGGCCGCGTGGGCGACCAGCCGTCCATCGGCCTATCCGACCGCCTCTATGGCCTCGGCTTCGACATGGGCCGCCTGAAGACCGGCACGCCCGCCCGTCTCGACGGCAAGACCATCGCCTGGGACCGCCTGGAGATGCAGGCGGCCGACGAAGAGCCCGTGCCGTTCTCCTTCCTCAACGACCGTATCGACGTGCCGCAGATCCGCTGCGGCATCACCTATACGACCGAGGAAACCCACAAGATCATCGCCGATCGTTTGGGCGAGTCCGCCGTCTATGGCGGCCGCGCCACGGGGATCGGCCCGCGCTATTGCCCGTCGATCGAGGACAAGGTCGTCCGCTTCGCCGACAAGACCAGCCACCAGGTGTTCCTGGAGCCGGAGGGCCTGGACGACGACACCGTCTATCCGAACGGCGTCTCGACCTCGGTCTCGGCCGAAACCCAGCTGCTCTTCCTGCGCACCATTCCCGGTCTCGAGGCCGTGGAGGTGATCCGCTACGGCTATGCGATCGAATACGACTATGTCGACCCGCGCGAGCTCTACGCCACGCTGGAGACCAAGCGCCTGCCGGGCCTCTATCTGGCCGGCCAGATCAACGGCACCACGGGCTATGAAGAGGCCGGGGCGCAGGGCCTGGTCGCCGGCATGAACGCCGCGCTGTCGGCGCTGGGCCGCGAGCCGGCCGTCTTCGCGCGCGACGAGGCCTATATCGGCGTGATGATCGACGACCTGGTCACACGTGGCGTGACCGAGCCCTACCGCATGTTCACCAGCCGGGCCGAGTTCCGCCTGACCCTGCGCGCCGACAACGCCGACCAGCGCCTGACCGGGCGCGGCGTCGAACTGGGCGTCGTCGGCGAGGCCCGCGCCGCCGCCTGGGAGGCCAAGGCCGCCGAACTGGCCGCCGTTCGCGCCCGCGCCCGGGCGCTGAACATGACACCCGCCGAGGCCGTGAAGGCCGGCTTCAAGGTCAATGCCGACGGCCAGCGCCGCGACGTCCTGGCCATGCTGGCCTATCCCGACGTCGGCCTCGACGACCTGGTCCGCGTCTGGCCGGAGATCGCCGACTGGAGCCCGATGGCCCGCGAGCAGATCGAGATCGAGGCGGCCTATGCCGGCTATCTCGACCGCCAGCGCGCCGACGCCGAATCCCTGCGCAAGGACGAGGACCTGCGCCTGCCGGCCGACCTCGACTACCGCGATATCGGCAGCCTCTCGAACGAGGTGCGCGAGAAGCTGATCCGGGTGAAGCCCCTGACCCTGGGCCAGGCCGCCCGCATCGAGGGGGTGACCCCCGGCGCGCTGACGGCCCTGCTGGCCCACGTTCGTCGGGGTCGCGCCGCCTGATGGCCGTATCCGAATTCGTCATCGAGACGCTCGACCCGGTCGACGCCCCGGCCTTCCAGAGGCTGACGGGCGCGACCGACGTCCAGATCGCGGATCTCGCCCGCTATCGCGAGCTGCTGGCCGAGTGGAACGCGGTGATGAACCTGGTCGGCCCGGCCTCGATGGCCGCCTATTGGAACCGTCACGCCTGGGACAGCGCCCAGCTGCTGACCTTCGCCCCCCAGGCCAAGGTCTGGGCCGACCTGGGGGCCGGCGCCGGCCTGCCCGGCGTGGTGCTGGCCATCCTGCTGAAGGACGTTCCGGGGGCCAAGGTCCACCTCGTCGAGAGCATGGCCAAGCGCTGCCGCTTCCTCGAGGCCGTTTCCCGCGAACTCGACCTGCCGGTCGAGATCCACAACGCTCGCGCCGAGAGCCTGGACCTGAAGGTCCAGGTGGTCACGGCCCGGGCCTGCGCGCCGATGCCGCGCCTGCTGGAATTCGCCCAACCCTATTTCAAGCGCGGCGCGGTCGCCTGGCTCCTGAAGGGCCAGGAGGTCGCCGCCGAGATCGCCGAAGCCGAGAAGACCTGGAAGTTCGAGTCGGACGTGCGGAGCTCCAAGAGCGATCCGCGCGGCCATGTCGTGCAAATCAAGGGGCTGAGCCGTGTCCGCAAAGTCTGAGCTGAGAGTCCTGGCCGTCGCCAACCAGAAGGGCGGGGTGGGCAAGACCACCACGGCCATCAACCTGGGCACCGCCCTGGCGGCCTGCGGCGAGCGCGTGCTGCTGATCGACGCCGACCCGCAGGGCAACTGCTCGACGGGCCTGGGGATCGGTCGCCTGCAGCGCAAGAAGACGCTGTACGACGTGCTGATGGGCGAGGCGCCGGTGATCGAGGCCGCCGTCCAGACCTCGCTGCCGGGCCTGGACGTGATCCCGGCCGACGCCGACCTGTCGGGCGTCGAGCTGGAGCTGGGCCAGGTGGCCCGCCGTTCCTACCGCCTGCGCGACGCTCTGGAGCCGCTGCGCGCCAACGGCCCCTACACCTATGTGCTGATCGACTGCCCGCCGTCGCTGAACGTGCTGACGGTCAACGCCATGACCGCGGCTGACGCCGTGTTCGTGCCGCTGCAGTGCGAGTTCTTCGCCCTGGAGGGCCTGACCCAGCTGATCCGCACCATCGAGCGCGTCCGGGGCAGCCTCAATCCGCGCCTGGAGATCCAGGGCGTGGTGCTGACCATGTACGATCGCCGCAACAGCCTGTCTGAACAGGTGGCCAAGGATGTCCGGGATCACTTCGGCGACAAGGTCTATGACGCGGTCATACCGCGCAACGTCCGGGTGTCGGAGGCGCCGTCGTTCGGCAAGCCGGTGCTGCTGTACGACCTCAAATGCGCCGGATCGCAGGCCTATCTGCGTCTGGCCCGCGAGGTCATCAGCCGCGAGAAGGACCGTCAGGCCCAGGCGGCCTGATCCACAGGGTGAAGACGACCTGAGGATACGGGTCGAAGTCGTTATCGAATTTGAAGTTTCCAGGAGACGGTCGTGGTCGGTGAAGCGGGGATGTCGGAAGGCCGTCGGGGTCTGGGTCGCGGTCTGTCGGCGCTGCTGGGCGAGGTCGATGCGGCCCCTGCACAGGCGCCGGGCGACAATACCGGCGGCTCGCGCGAGGCGCCGATCGAGCTGCTGAAGCGTAATCCCGATCAGCCCCGCCGGACCTTCCGCGAGGATGACCTGGTAGAACTGGCCAACTCGATCGCCGAGAAGGGCGTGCTGCAGCCGATCCTGGTGCGGCCGGCGCCGGGCGCTCCGGGCGAGTACCAGATCGTCGCCGGCGAGCGTCGCTGGCGCGCCGCCCAGCGGGCTGGCCTCAAGACCGTACCGATCATCGTGCGCGAGCTCGACGACCTGGCCGTGCTCGAGATTGGCATCATCGAGAACGTCCAGCGCTCGGACCTCAACATCCTCGAAGAGGCGCTGAGCTACCGCGTGCTGATGGACAAGTTCGGCCGCACCCAGGACGCGATCGCCCAGACCATCGGCAAGAGCCGCAGCCACGTGGCCAACACCCTGCGCCTGCTGGCCCTGCCGGAAGCCGTGCAACAGCACCTGGTTACCGGGGCCCTGACGGCCGGCCACGCCCGCGCCATCGCCACGGCGGCCGATCCCGGCGCCCTGGCCCAACAGGTCATCGACGGCGGCCTGTCGGTGCGCGAGACCGAGGCCCTGGCCCGTGTCGCCCAGACCGGCGATGCGACCCCGCGCGCCAAGGCCGGCGGCGCGCCCAAGGCGCCGCGCGCCAAGGACACCGACACCCAGGCCCTGGAAGCCGACCTGTCGTCGGTGCTCGGCCTCGACGTCGAGATCGACCATCGCGGCGGCGCCGGTTCGCTGATCGTCCGCTACGCGACGCTCGAGCAGCTGGACGACCTCTGCAACCGCCTGACCCGGGGCGCCTGAAATAGGGCGTCTCGAGGGTCTTCTGTCGCGCACGGAAGAAGGCGCGGCCGTATACCGGGCCGCGCCGTTCGCCACAGGCGAGGGCAGGGCGGCGCTGATTTCGCGCTAAGGCCTTGCTCAGCAAGGCGAAAGCCGGATCCGACCGCATAAATCGGTCGTCCGTCCCGCGATGATTTTCCACAAGACTGGCGATTGGTTGCGCTCAAAGGCTTTGCCTTGAAGGCCGAATCTCTATCTCGGCCTCTTCGCCGTGCGGGGGCTTGTGTGCGGGGGCACGCATCTTAAGGTTCGAACAGGGCGAACGACGCGATCGCGCCGTCGGGTGCGATCCGCAGGACGCCGATCATCGTCACGTCCGTCCAGGTCAACCGATAGAGGCTCGCGCGCAGGCCGCCGATCTCGTCGCTGCGCAGCTGGACGATCGCCGCCGGCGGGCCGAGCGATTTCAGGCTCGCGCGGTAGTCATCAAGCACGGCGCCGGAGAGATAGGCCGAGAGATCGGGGCGCAGCCGCCCACGGTCGAGATCGCCGTCGGCGAGCTGGATGAGCAGCGCGCGGAACCGGGTGAGCGCCTCGGGGTCGGCGACAGGCGCCGCCGGCAGGGGACGCGGCGTTTCTGCGACGGTGATCTCGCGCGACCGCAGCAGCAGGCGCTCCAGCGCGTCGGCGACGCCGCCGACGGCGTGGCCGAAGTCGGCGTTTGACAGCACCACGACCGCCGCCGCCTCGTCCGGATAGACCCGGTTCTCGGCGGTGAAGCCATAGGCCGCGCCGTCGTGGCGAACCCGGTGATGGCCCTCGACCACATCAACATAGACGCCCAGGCCGTAGCCTGTGTCGGAGCCGTCCGTCAGGCGGGCGGTATCGCGTTGGACCGTCCAGGCGCCGGCCGAGAGCAGGCGGCCGTCGAGCATGGCGACATCCCAGCGCGCCAGGTCGGAGGCGGTCATGGCCAGACCGCCGGCTCCGAAGGTCCAGCCTGGACCCGCCTGGGGCGCGACGCGAGGCGGCTGGGTGGCGGTGCGCGTATAGCCTCGGGCGTCGGAGGCGGCGAGGGGACGCCGGTCGGTCGGTGCGGCGCTGGTCATGTTCAGGGGCGCGAAGATCTCGTCCGCGAGCAGATCGGCCAAGGACCGGCCGGAGGCCTGCTCGACGACCAGGCCGGCGACCGCATAGCCGGTGTTGCTGTAGTCCCAGCGCGTACCGGGCGGGAAGTCGAGCGGCGCACGGCCCCAGCGCCGGGCGATGTCGATCGGGGCGATCGGCCGCTCGCTCTCGGCCGGCAGAAAATCGAGCATGAAGTAGCTGTTGTAGCCGGCCGTGTGGTTGAGAGCCTGGCGCAGCGTGATCGTCTCGCCGCCGGAGAGGCCTGGGAGGCGGGCCGAGATCTTGTCGTCGAGCGCCAGCGCGCCCTTGTCGGCCAAACGCAGCGCAATGGCGGCGGTGAACTGCTTGGAGACCGAGCCGATGTCGTAGCGGGCGTCGACGTCGGCGGCCTGTGGCGGGTCGAGCGTCCGCAGCCCGTAGGCCTTGGCGAAGGCCAGCTGGCCTTCGCCAAGGCCTACGGCGATCGACAGCGAGGGGGTGACGCCGTCCGCCAGGGCCTTGGCGGCTATGGCGTCGACCTGGGCGATCTCGCCGGCGGTCAGCGACTGGGCTAAGGCGGGCGGCGCGCCAAGCCAAAACAGACTGGCCGCCAGCAAGACGCCGCGCATGATGCTTCCCCCGCCCGATCCCAGCGAGAAGCCAATCAGTTTACCGACGTAAGATCAACCTTGCGCCGCTCAGAGCCCCAGCCGACGTGCGCGGCCGGCGATCTGCAGGGCCAGGCGTTCGGCGATCAGCTGGTCGGGCGAGCCGGAGGTCTTGCAGGCCTTGTCGGCGGTCAGGATGTCCTGCTGCACGGTCAGAAGGTGCTCCAGCGTCCAGGCGCGGGCCTGGCGCAGGAATTCCCGCTCGGTCTTCCAGAACACGCCCGAGGCCTTGGCGGCGGCTCCCAGGTCCACGCCGTTTTTGTGCAGGGTCAGGGTGCGGCGCAGACGGCCCAGATAGTAGCCCATGGCCCGTACGGCCGCGGGGCCGCCTTCACCCTCCTGGGCGGCGCGGCGCAGGCCAGCCTGGGCGGGACCGATGCGGCCGCCGAAGGCGTCGGCGGCGGCGTCGCTCAGCGAAGCCTCGGGCTCGACGCCGAGAAAGTCGGTCAGGTCGGCCGGGGTGGCCAACACGCCGCTGTTGGGGCCGAGATACAGCGCCAGCCGCTCGATCTCGGCGCGGGCCACGCCGCGCTCCTTGGGCAAGCGGTTGACGAACAGGTCCAGCGCCTCGCCGTTGAGGCTGACGCCGTCCCTCGACAGCGCGTCGCGGGTCAGGCGCGCCATGTCGCCGACCTCGTCCTCGTAGCAGGGGATGACGTAGCAGCCGTTGGCCTTCTCACCCGTCTTGCGCAGGGCGGAGTCGCGGCCCAGGGCCCCGGCCTCGACCAGGAAGAAGGCCTCCGGGTTCAGGCGGCCCTCGACATGGGCGGTGAGGGCCTCGGCGGCCTGCTTGTCGGGTCCGGCCTTCTCGCCCATCAGGCGCAGGCGTACGAGCCGTTTGCCGCCCATCATCGACAGGGCGGCCAGCTCGTCTTCCAGACGGCCCGGCTGGCTGTCGAGGTCGCCCTCGGTCAGCAGAGCGGTGTCGAAGGGATCGTCGGGCCGCTCGACCACCTTGTGAGCGAGCTGGGTGGCGCGGTCGCGCACGACGCCGCGATCCTTGCCGTAGATGACGACGGCCCGGACGTCGGGGGTCGGATCCTTCAGGAACCGCTCGACGTCCTGCCGCTTGGAAAGAATGGCCACGAGGTCAGGCGGGCGCCTTGCCGGCCAGCCAGGCGGCGAGGTCCAGCTGGATCTTGCGCGCCACCTCGGCGGCGGCTCGTTCCTGGCCGTCCTGCTGGGCGGCGATGGCCGCATAGGGCTGGTCGGCGGAATCGTAGGTCACCACGGCGATCGTCTGGCCCTTGCGGACCTCCGAGCCGGTCGTGGCGTCGACCAGCTTCCAGTCGACCTTCATGTTGAGCTCGTAGCGGTTGGCCACGTTGTCCACGCGCACGCCGCGAGCATAGCGGTTTTCCTTCACCGTATAGCTCAGGCGGTGCGAGGGCAGGACGCTGGGGTTGCGCGCCAGGGCGTCTTCCAGCTGCTCGCGCAGCAGGTAGCCGGCGCGGCCCTCAGCGGCCACCACCTCGATCGCGCCGAGCCCGCCGGTGACCCCGTGCTGGGCGTAGAGCGGGGTGAAACCGCAGGCCGACAGAGCCAGGGTCGAGAGGAGGGCGGCGGCCGCCAGGAGACGCTTCATGGATCAGTTCGCCACGATGTTGACGATGCGGTCTTTGACCACGATCACCTTGCGGACCGTGACCCCCTCAAGGTGGGCCATGACGCCCGGATCCGCCAGAGCGATTTTCTGCACCTCGTCGTCCGGGGCGCCGGCCTTGACCTTGATCTCGCCGCGGCGCTTGCCGTTGATCTGGATCGGCAGCACGCGCTCGTCGTCGGCGGCCAGGGCCGGATCGGCCTTGGGCCAGGCGGCATCGACCACCATGCCCTCGCGACCCAGACGCACCCAGGCTTCTTCGGCCAGGTGAGGGGTGAACGGGGCGACCAGGCGGGCCAGGATGTCCAGGGCCTCGGCGCGGGCCGCCAGCACGGCTTCCGAAGCCCCTTCCGCCGGAGCGGCCTTCAGGGCGTTCAGGAACTCGTACAGGCGCGCCACGCCGCTGTTGAAGCGGAAGCCCTCGATGCTGTCGGTGACGAAGCCGATCAGCTTGTGGGCCGCCTTGCGCAGGGCCAGGGCCGTCTCGTCGGCCTCGTCATGAGCGAAGTCGCCGGTCGGCTGGCTGTCGAACTCGTTCCACAGGCGGTGGGTGAAGCGCCAGGAGCCCTCCACGCCGCTGTTGGTCCACTGCACGTCGCGCTCGGGCGGGCTGTCGCTCATCACGAACAGGCGCGCGGCGTCGACGCCGTAGGCCTCGAAGATGTCTTCCGGAGCGACGACGTTCTTCTTCGACTTCGACATCTTCTCGATGTCGCCGATGAGGATTGGCGCGCCGGTCTTGGCGTGCTTGGCGGTGCGGCTGTTACCCTCGGCCGTGATCACCACGTCCGACGGCTCGACCCACTCGCCAGCCGCGTTCTTGTAGGCCTCGTGGGTGACCATGCCCTGGGTGAACAGGCCCGCGAACGGCTCATCGACCGACAGCAGACCCTCGTCCTTCAGCGCCTTGGTGATGAAGCGGGCGTACAGCAGGTGCAGCACGGCGTGCTCGACGCCGCCGATATACTGGTCCACCGGCATCCAGTGGTCGGCGCAGGCCTTGTCGATCGGCTCGGCGGCGGTTGGGTCGGTGAAGCGGGCGAAGTACCAGCTGCTGTCGACGAAGGTGTCCAGCGTGTCGGTTTCGCGCTCGGCCGGGGCGCCGCACGACGGGCAATTGACGTGCTTCCAGGTCGGGTGCCGCACCAGCGGGTTGCCCGGCTTGTTGGGGTCGAAGGTGACGTCCTCGGGCAGCACCACCGGCAGCTGGTCTTCCGGCACCGACACCGGGCCGCAGGCCTCGCAGTGGATGACCGGGATCGGGCAGCCCCAGTAGCGCTGGCGCGAGACGCCCCAGTCGCGCAGGCGGTAGACGGTCGCGCCCTGGCCCTGGCCGGTGGTCTCGATGCGGGCCACCGCCTCGGCCTTGGCGGCCTCGACGTCCATCCCGTCCAGGAACTCCGAGTTGAAGATCTTGCCGGGGCCGACATAGGCCTCCTTGCCGACCGTGAACTCAGCCGGATCCGCGCCCGCCGGCAGCACCACGGGCTTCACCGGCAGGTCGTACTTGCGGGCGAAGTCCAGGTCGCGCTGGTCGTGGGCCGGGCAGGCGAAGATCGCGCCGGTGCCGTAGTCCATCAGGATGAAGTTGGCGATCCAGACGGGCAGGGTGATCGACGGGTCCAGCGGGTGCTTCACGCGCAGGCCGGTGTCGCGACCCAGCTTCTCGGCGCCTTCGATGTCGGCCTCGGAGGTGCCGCCCTTGCGGCACTCTGCGATGAAGGCCTGCAGGTCGGGGTTCTCGACCGCCAGCTGCTCGGCCAGCGGGTGCTCGGGGGCGATGCCCACGAAGCTGGCGCCGAACAGGGTGTCGGGACGGGTGGTGTAGACCTCCAGCCCCTCGGCCAGGCCGTCGGGCGCTTCGCCGTCAAACTGGAACTTGAACCGCAGCCCCTTGGACCGGCCGATCCAGTTCTCCTGCATGATGCGGACCTTCTCGGGCCAGCGATCCAGGGTCTTCAGCCCGTCGATCAGGGCGTCGGCGTAGTCGGTGATGCGCAGGAACCACTGGGTCAGCTTGCGCTTCTCCACGGTCGCGCCCGAGCGCCAGCCCTTGCCGTCGATGACCTGCTCGTTGGCCAGCACGGTCATGTCGACCGGGTCCCAGTTGACCGAGGCTTCCTTGCGATAGACCAGGCCGCGCTTCAGCAGGCGCAGGAACCAGGCCTGCTGCTTGCCGTAATATTCCGGGTCGCAGGTGGCGAACTCGCGCGACCAGTCGACCGACAGGCCCAGGGCCTTCAGCTGCTCGCGCATGGCGGCGATGTTGTCGTAGGTCCAGCCCTTGGGGTGGACGCCGCGCTCCATGGCGGCGTTCTCGGCCGGCATGCCGAAGGCGTCCCAGCCCATCGGGTGCAGCACGTTGAAGCCCTGGGCGCGCTTGTAGCGGGCCACGACGTCGCCCATGGCGTAGTTGCGCACGTGGCCCATGTGGATGCGCCCCGACGGATAGGGGAACATCTCGAGCACGTAGTATTTCGGCCGCGCATCCGGGGTGATCGGCGTCAGGAACGTCTCGGCTTGCGCCCAGCGTTCACGCCACTTCGGCTCGGTGTCTTTGGGATTGTAGCGGGCCATGGAAACCAAAAGAGCTTGCGTCATACGCGCCGGGCGCGGTCCGCAATGGTCATAAGCGGTTTCGCGGTCCGGGCGCGCCTAAATATGCGAACGGGAGCCCCTTGTCGCCAGGGAGCTCCCGAAAGGCGTGCGAAGGACGAGAGGTCCTTAGTTCTTGATGTTCGAGAGGCGAAGCTGGCGCGCGCGCGTCAGAATGGCGTTCTCGATGTCGGTCGCGGTCTGGTCCGCGGCCGCCGTGTCGACCCAGGCGCCTGAAGCGTCCTTGGCCTGCTTGAAGATGGTCACGTTCAGACCGTCGGCGCGCAGGCGGGTGTCGAGGATGTAGACGGTCGCCTTGAACCGCTCTTCCGGCTTTTCCGGGTTCACGTACCAGTCGGTGACGATCACGCCGCCGTACGGGTCGGCCGAGGCCAGCGGCATGAACGCCAGGGTGTCCAGCGACGCGCGCCACAGGAAGCCGTTGACGCCGATCGAGCCTTCGCTCGTGGCGGCCTTGGGCGCGCTCTTCTTGAAGAGGCCGAAGGGCTGGAAGCCCGGCTCTTCGCTCTGGGTCGTGAAGGTCTTGGGCGGCTTGTTGCTGCTGCAAGCGCCAACGCCGAGAACCGACAGCGCCAGAACGCCAGCGGCGACGCCGCGCAACACCGACCCACGCTCAAACGCCATAGTACCTTGCTCCAAATGTCTGCCGGCGCGTGCGCGCAGCCCAGGCGCGCCCCCGCAGCCGGAACGGCTCTATAGCATGGCCGCGCCGCGTCAAAACAGGAATCGCGTGACATGACCGCCACAGGCGCCGCTTGAATCGTAACCTGCGACGATCCGCGTGATCCAAGCCCTGTTGACCGCGTTGTATTCAGGCCTTTATTCGGCGTTCAGGGTGTCCGTGCCTATATAGGGTTCGGGCAGGGGTAATTTTGGGGACAGGTGTCGAGTGACGAAGGTCGCGACCCAATTCGTAATGGCAGGCGCCGCCGCCGCGCTGATCCTGACGGGATCGGCCTCGATCGCGCACGCCCAGACGAAGACCCGCACCGCGCCCGCCACCGCCGACTTCTCCGTAAAGAACGACTTCACCGGTTCGCAGGGCGCGCCCTTCAGCCCGCAAGGCCCGAAGAAGACCCTCGAATTCGACGCCCGCAAGGGCAAGTGGGGCCTCAAGCTCGACCTCGACCAGCCCGTCGGTCGCGACATGGAGTTGAAGGACGTCCAGGCCGGGGCCTACTTCAAGGTCACCCCGTCGATCCGCGTCGGCGGCGCCGTGGCCCTGGGCGAGAACAACCCCGCCGTGGCCGCCCGCAAGAACGAAACCCGCGAGCCCGCCCCGCGCGTGAAGCTCGAGACGGCGTTCAAGTTCTGATCCTTGTGATCTGAGCTTCGAGCTCGATCCCAGACATTTCAACTTCCCGTCATTCCCGCCCTTGTGGCGGGAACCCCTGGTTCCGTTCGCACGTGAACTGCAAGCGACGTGCTCAGCACGTCGCCCCATCTGCCCTTGCGGCTGACAGAGGGGTTCCCGCCACAAGGGCGGGAATGACGGGAGAATGGTGGCTAAGCGCTGAACCCCTCGATCCCCGCCAAACCATAGACGTCCGCGCCGACCAGCGCGTCGGCGGTCTTCGCGTTGACGCCGCCCAGGGCGTAGACGGGCAGGGCGATGCTGGCGTTGATCACCGCCAGACCCTCAACCCCCAACGGCGTTCCGGCCGACGGGCTGTTGCTGGCAAAGACTGGCGAGACCACCAGCGCTTCGACCCCGGCTAGCTCTGCGGCTCGCGCGGCGGCCGCGTCGTGCGCCGCCGCCGTGACCCGCCAGGCCGGATGGGCCGCGCGGATGGCCGGGGCTGTTTCCGCCAGCCGCTGGGGCAGGTGCACGCCGTGCGCGCCGATCGCTTCGGCCAGGGCCACATCGGCGCCGGCCAGCAGCAGCAGGCCGCGCCTTTGGGCGATCTTGGCCAGACGCAAGCCGCGCTCGACCGCGTCGGCGGCGTCGAAGGGCCGATAGACGATCCCCGCGCCGGCCGGCAGGCGCTCGGCGAGGCCTTCCGGATCGGGCGTGCGGATCGGATCGGTGAAAAACAGCAGCCGGGGCAGGGGATCGCCCGGCCAGGCCCATGGGCGAAGCCGCGCGGCCGTTCTAGAGAGGGTCTCCAGACTGTCCGTTTCCTGGTCCGCCATGTCCGAAGCCCTGATCTCCATCCAGTCCCGCATCGCGGCCGCCGCGAAGGCCGCCGGCCGCGCCGCCGACTCCGTCCAGCTGGTGGCGGTGTCGAAGCTGCAGCCCTGGGACCATATCGCCCCGGTCTTCGACGGGGGCCAGCGGGTTTTCGGCGAGAACCGCGTGCAGGAGGCCAAGGAACGCTGGAGCGCGCATCGCGGCGAGATCGAACTGCGCCTGATCGGCCCCCTGCAGACCAACAAGGCCCGCGACGCCGTGGCCTTCTTCGACGTCATCGAGACCCTGGATCGCGAGAAGCTGGCCCGCGTGCTCGCCGACGAGGTCCAGGCCCAGGGCAAGGCCCCGCGCCTCTACGTCCAGGTCAACACCGGCGAGGAGCCGCAGAAGGCCGGGATCACCCCCGCCGACGCCGATACCTTCATCGCCGCTTGCCGAGAAACCTACGGCCTCGCCGTGGAAGGCCTGATGTGCATCCCGCCGGCCGATGAGGATCCCGCTCCGCATTTCCGCCTGTTGGCCGACATCGCCGCCCGCAACGGCCTTGCGAAGCTCTCCATGGGCATGAGCGACGACTTTGAAACCGCCATCGCCTGTGGAGCCACATCCGTCCGGGTCGGTTCGGCGCTATTCGGGACGCGGTAGAGGTTTGTGCCCAAGTGGGTTAGGGGGGCGAGACTTGGCTTGGCCTTCCTCCCCCGTAAAATCCCCGCGAAAGCGGGGACCCAGGTGTTTTATCGTCGAGCGCGGCGGGTGGCAGAAAAAGCCTGGGTCCCCGCTTTCGCGGGGATTTTACGGAGTTGGGGCGGCCTTACGCACGCTCTTCACACGGCGTAATCGGAAAAGAGTCCAGCGAACTCAACGCCCTGAAACTTTATAACCCCAACTTATCCTCCCCCACTCCAGACCCCCCATAATCATCCCCATCCCAGCCATGGGGAGGGCTCTTGGTACCGGCCCGAGTTAGCGGCTGAGATCGCATCGAGCGGGGCCGCTTGTTGCGTCATGGGAAGGGCGGGTTTGCAGGATCGCTCAGAAGGCGTGATTGGGCCGCCAGCCGTTCCGTGACGAGACAAGCGGGTCGACAGGGCCGGGATCGTTTCAAACCGGCCTAACAGGATCAGCCGAGGCGCCGCCGGATCACCGCGGGGCTATTGGTCCTGCCCGTCCGAGGGACAACCGGGTCCAGGGTTGAAAAAGCACCCGCGCCCCCGGTCCTTCGAGCCTACGGTGTGGCGGAGCGGTCAGACGAAGCCGAAACGCTAAACCACATCACGGTCTCCGGGCTCCGCCCGGCCGCTCCGCGCCTCCCCATCAACTTTCGTGAGTTTTCACGGGAGGCCGCCAACCCATGTCCCTCTCCCCTTGCGGGAGAGGGTGGCCCTGCGGAGCAGGGTCGGGTGAGGGGTCTCTCAGAACTCAACACCGCGTGCAGCGGTCAGGCCGGGCGGCAGCGTCTCCTATCTGAGAAACCCCTCATCCGACGGCCTTCGCTCGCCACCTTCTCCCGCAAGGGGAGAAGGATCACCTCACAGGGCCAGACGTCTTGAGCTCACGCCTCCGAGATCCCGATCGCATCCCCCGGCTGGGCCTTGGCCAGCAGCGTCTCGATGTCCGCCCGCGCCAGGGCCACGCAGCCTTCCGTGCCCGGATACCCCTCACGCGCCAGGTGCAGGAAGATCGCCGAGCCCATCCCTGGAACCGGCGGATCGTCGTTGTGGGCCAGGATCCCGACCAGGTCGTAGACCGAATCCTCGCGCCACATCCGCTCGGCGCTGGCCGGGTAGGGCAGTTTCACCGGTCGATTGTAGTTCGGGTCGCCCGGAGCGTCGCACCAGCCGTCGTCCGGCGCGATCGGCGCGATGGGCAGGGCCGTCGCGGGGCCGTCCGGATAGACGTCGGGGCGGTAGAGCACCTTGCGGATGCTCCAGGTCCCCAGCGGGCTTCGGTTGTCGCCCTCGCGCTTGTCGGTTGCGGCGATGACGCCGGCCTTGCCGAGGGCGCAGCGCACGCTCCGGCCGTCGCCCAGATCGATCGTTCCGTCCGAATACGCCTGGAAGATCATCGCAAACCCCGCTCCCGCAAGCCGCGCCCCTTGGCGCCGGGCCTCGCAGCGGTCATGTTCCGGCTCATGGCGCAACGCAAGACCCTGCTTCTCATCGACGACGACGACGACCTGCGCGGCGCCTTGGCCGAACAGCTCGCCCTGCACGAGGAATTCGCCGTGGCCGAGTGCGCCACCGCCGGCGAAGGCGTGCGGCAGGCCCGCGAGATCAAGCCGGACCTGATCCTGCTCGACGTTGACCTGCCCGACATGGACGGCCGCGAGGCCTGCCGGCTGATGCGCAAGAACGGCGTCACCGCGCCGGTGATCATGCTGACGGCCGCCGCCAGCGACAGCGACACCATCCTGGGCCTGGAATCGGGCGCCAACGACTATGTCACCAAGCCCTTCCGCTTCGGGGTGCTGCTGGCCCGCATCCGCGCCCAGCTTCGCAGCTACGAGGCCTCGGAGGACGCGCTGTTCCGCATCGGTCCCTACGAGTTCCGGCCGTCCGCCAAGCTGCTCGTCGACGACAAGCAGAAGAAGGTGCGGCTGACCGAGAAGGAAACCAACATCCTCAAGTACCTCTACCGCGCCGGCTCCAAGCCGGTTTCGCGCGAGGAGCTGCTGACCGAGGTCTGGGGCTACAACGCTGGCGTCACCACCCACACGCTGGAAACCCACGTCTATCGCCTGCGCCAGAAGATCGAGCCCGATCCGGCCGTGGCGCGGATCCTGATCACCGAGGCGGGCGGCTACCGGCTGCAGCCGTAGCCGCGCCGCGGACGGGCGAGCAAAAAGAAAGGCCCGGGGCTTTCGCTCCGGGCCTTCTTCAATTCAGCGATCGCGCCTGGATCAGGCGTTGCCGATCGGCGCGCCTTCGGCCTGGGCCTTGCGCGCGGCGTAGACGCCGCCGAAGTCGATCGGGTCGATCAGGAAGGGCGGGAAGCCGCCTTCGCTGGTGACGTCGGCGATCAGGCGACGGGCGAACGGGAACAGGAAGCGCGGGCACTCGATCAGCAGGACTTGCTCGAGGGCGTCTTCCGGCACGCCGGTGATGTGGAACAGGCCGCCGTAGACGACTTCGACGTGGAACACGGCGGTCTCGCCGCGCGTGGCGCGGGCCGACAGCTTCAGGTCCACTTCGAACAGGCCGTCATTGCGGCCGCGGGCGTTCATCTCGACGCCCATGTCGATGGCGGGCTGGTCGGCGGCGGCGCGGAGCGAGTCCGGGGCCAGAGGGTTTTCGAACGAGAGGTCGCGAACGAACTGGGCGACGATGCGGATGCCGGCGGCGGCCGCTTCGTTGTCGTCCTGGGCGGCGGGCGGAGCGCCGATGGTGTCGGTCATGAACGTTTTCCGTGTTCGGCGCGGGTCGCCCGGCCTTAGGCGTGAGCGGCGCTGCTAACATGTGCGAGAACGCCGTGCAACGTCAGGCGCCTGACGCGGGCGGTCGCTTCGCCTATATAGGAAGGCTGTCGTCGCCATCGACGGCCCGATGCGGAATTTGTCGTGACTGAACTGATCGTCTTCGCGGTGCTCGCCGCCGTCGTCCTCTACCAGCTCTACGCCGTGCTTGGCCGGCGGATCGGGCGTCAGCCCGAGGACACGCCCGCCGCCGTGGCCGCTCCAGCCGCAGGCCGTCCGGCCGAAAACCCGGAGACCGTGGCCCCGGTGGCCGCCACCGGCGTGGCCGCCCTGCGCGCCCGCCAGCCCGACTTCGACGTCGGCCGATTCCTGGTGGGCGCCCGCCAGGCCTACGAGATGATCCTCAAGGCCTTCGCCGCCGGCGATCGTGAAACCCTCCGGCCGCTGCTGGCGCCTGACGTCATGGCCAATTTCGAGGGCGCGATCGTCGCTCGCGAGGCCGAGGGCCGCACCGAGAGCGTCGAGCTGCTGACCCTGCCGCGCGTCGATCTCGACAGCGCCTCGGTCGAGGGCGATGTCGGCCGCGCCGTGGTGCGGATCCTCGGCGAGGTGCGCACCCGCTCGACCAGCGCCGCCGGCGAGGCGGTGGACGATCGCCGCACGGCCGACATGTGGACCTTCGAGCGCGATCTCAAGAGCCGTAATCCCAACTGGACCCTGGTGCGCGTCGCGGTCGCCGAGGCCTGATGTTGCGTTCCGTCCTGACCGCCGCGGCGGCCGCCCTGGTTCTGGCCGCCTGTACGACGGCCGCCCCGCCCCTGCCGATCACCCCGACGGCGCCGGTCCCGCCCTCGACAACCCCGACACCCCGGCCGCAACCCACTCCGCCGGTCTCTTCGGGGGCCGGCTTCTCGGCGCTCCAGGGCTGGAACGAGGAAGACCACGCCGCCGCCCTGCAGGCCTTCCGCGAGACCTGCGGCGTCGCCAAGGATCCGCCCACGGCCGAGGTGTGCCGGAAGGCCAAGCAGGCCGGGCCGGTCGACGACGCCCGGGCGCGCCTGTTCCTGGAAGCCAATTTCCGTCCCGAGCCGATCGCCGGCCAGGGCCTGCTGACCGCCTATTTCGCGCCGGAATACGAGGCGCGGATGTCGCGTTCGGCCGAGTTCAGCGCCCCGATGCGCGGGCGTCCGGCCGATCTGCTCATGCTCGACCTCGGCGCCTTCGATCCGACCCTGAAGGGCAAGACGGTGGCCGGCCGCGTCGCTGGCGGGACCTTCACCCCCTATGACGACCGCGCCGCCATCGAGGCCTCGCCGCTGGACCGGCCGCTGGCCTGGCTGCGGCCCGAGGACCTGTTCTTCTTGCAGATCCAGGGCTCGGGCGTCCTGACCCTGCCCGACGGCCGCCGCGTGCGCGCGGCCTTCGCCGCCCATAACGGCAAGCCCTTCACCGGCATCGCCACGGCCATGCGCGATCGTGGCCTGCTGGCCGACGGCGACACCTCGGGCGAGGCGATCCGCGGCTGGCTGGCGGCCAATCGTGGTCCCAAGGCCGACGAGATCATGCGGCTGAACCCGCGCTACGTGTTCTTCCAGACCTTGCCCGACGACGGCCGCCAGGCCACGGGCGCGGCCAATGTGCCGCTGCCGGCCGGCCGGGCCATCGCCGTCGATCCCAGCCAGAACGCCCTGGGCGGCCTCTACTGGATCGACGCCAGCGCGCCCAAGCTGACCGGAGCCTTCCCGACCTATCGCCGGGCCGTGGTGGCGCTGGACACCGGCGGCGCCATCAAGGGCGCGGTGCGGGCCGACCTCTACATGGGCACCGGCCAGGCGGCGGGAACCGAGGCCGGCCGCGTGCGTCACGACCTGCGCCTGTGGCGCCTGGTCCCTCAGCCGCAATCCTGATCCCCGGGGCCTGATCCGATGAGCAAGCGGCCGCCCGACGACGACGGCCAGCGCCTCTGGCGGCTGGTGGCCTCCACCGTACGCGCCAAGGCCGGCGAGACGCCGCTGAAGATGCGCGCCAAGGTCAAGGTTTGTCCGGCCAAGGCCGAGCTTATGGGTCACGCCGCCGAGGTCGCTCCGCCGACCCGTCTGGCCTCGATCGCGCCGCTGCGCATCGACCCGGCCGACATTCCGGCGCTCAAGCCCAAGCCCAAGGCGCCCAAGCCGCCGCCCGAACGCATCGAGCCCAACCGCCATCGCCGCATCGCCAAGGCTCACGACCCGATCGGCGCCCGCCTCGACATGCACGGCCTCGACCAGGACCAGGCCCGCGCCACTCTGGAGCGTTTCATCCGCCGGGCCTTCGACGACGGCCACCGGGCGGTGCTGGTGATCACCGGCAAGGGCAAGGTCGGCCACGGCGTCCTGCGCCAACGCACGCCCGAATGGCTGGCCGCGCCGGCCCTGCGCGAGATGATCGCCGGGGTGTCGCCGGCGGACCAGCGCCACGGCGGCGAGGGCGCGCTCTACGTGGCGCTGAAGCGGAAGGGGTAGATGACGGGCTCGCTCTACACCGTGGTCTGCCAGTTTCGTGGCGGTATCTATGTGAGCCAGTTCCGGGCCGACGACGAGATCGAGGTCGTGCGGGCCTGGGCGGAGATGCTCAAGCGAGATCGCCCCATCGCCCGGGTGTCCTATGCGATCGCGCGAAATGCGCTGGCCGACCTCGATCTCCACAGGGATATTCCGCCGACCGCGCTCGAAGGACTTTCGGACGTCTGGTTCCACTGCGTGTCGTGCGGAAAGGACGGAGCGTTTCTCAACATCGTGCGCACCGCCGAAGGCTGAAAACCGTCTACTTCGGCCGCGACGCCTTCTCAGCGTGCCCAGAGGTCCCTTCGCGGGCTTCCAGCTTCTCGGCCACGGCGTCCAGCGACACGCCGGCCGCGGCCATCAGCGCCAGCCAGTGGTACAGCAGGTCAGCGCTCTCCGAGGCCAGGGCTTCGGGGCCTTGCGACACGGCGGCGATCACCGTCTCGACGGCTTCCTCGCCCAGCTTCTTGGCGGCCAGGGCGGGATCGTTCAGCAGCTTGGCGGTGTAGGACGCGCTCGGATCGCCGCCCTTGCGGCTCTCGACGGTGGCGGCCAGGCGCTCCAGGACTTCGAACAGCCGGCTCATGCGACCGCTCGCGCCGGATCCAGGCGCACCGGCACGCCGGCGGCGGCCATGGCGGCCTTGGCCTCGCCGATCGAGATCTCGCCGAAGTGGAAGATCGAGGCGGCCAGCACGGCGGCGGCGTGGCCGTCGCGGGCGGCTTCGACCAGGTGCTCGGTCTTGCCGGCGCCGCCCGAGGCGATCACCGGCACGTTGACCGCGCCCGTCACCGCCTGCAGCAGCGGGATGTCGTAGCCGATCTTGGCCCCGTCGCGGTCCATCGAGGTCAGCAGGATCTCGCCCGCGCCGCGCTCGACCACCTTGGCGGCCCAGTCGACGACGTCGAGGCCGGTGTCCTTGCGGCCGCCATAGGTCCAGACGTTCCAGCCCGAGCCGTCCGGCCGGGCCTTGGCGTCGATGGCCACGACCACGCACTGGGCCCCGAAGGCGTCGGCGCCGGCGGCGATCAGGTCGGGGTTCTCGACCGCGGCGGTGTTGGTCGAGACCTTGTCGGCGCCGGCCAGCAGCAGGCGACGCATGTCGGCCACCTGGCGCACGCCCCCGCCCACCGAGACGGGCATGAAGCAGACCTCGGCGGTGCGCGAGATCACGTCCAGGATCAGGCCGCGGCCCTCGCTGGAAGCGGTGATGTCGAGGAACATCAGTTCGTCGGCGCCGGCCGCGTCATAGGCCGCGGCCTGCTCGACGGGGTCGCCGGCGTCGCGCAGGTCGACGAAGTTGACGCCCTTGACGACCCGGCCGTCCTTGACGTCGAGGCAAGGAATGATCCGGGTCTTCAGCATCAGAGCGCCGCCGCGACCAGGGCTTCGGAGGGCTTGATCGTGCCGGCGTAGAGCGAGCGGCCCAGGATGGCGCCGGCGACCTCGACGCCCTTGCGGGCCTTCAGTCGTTCGATGTCGGCCACCGAGGCGACGCCGCCCGAGGCGATGACGGGGATCGAGACGGCGTCGGCCAGTTCGCCCACGCCCTCGACATTGACGCCGGTCAGGGCGCCGTCGCGGCTGATGTCGGTGACGATCAGGGCGGCCACGCCCACGTCCTCGAAGCGCTTGCCCAGGGTGATGGCGTCGATGTCCGACAGGCCGGTCCAGCCGTCGATGGCGACCTTGCCGTCACGCACGTCGACGGCCACGGCGATCTGCTCGGGCCACAGGCGGGCGGCCTTGCGGACCAGGTCCGGATCGTGGACGGCCACGGTGCCGAGGATGACGCGCGACACGCCGGCCTCGATCCAGGCCTCGATGCCTTCCAGGGTGCGGATGCCGCCGCCCAGCTGCACCGGGATCGAGATCGACTCCAGGATCGACTGCACGGCGGCGGTGTTGACCGACTTGCCTTCGATGGCGCCGTTCAGGTCAACGACGTGCAGCCACGAGAAGCCGTCCTTGACGAAGCGCTGGGCCTGGTCGGCCGGGCTGTTGTTGAAGACCGTGGCCTTGTCCATGTCGCCGTGCAGCAGGCGCACGCACTGGCCGTCCTTCAGGTCGATGGCGGGATAGAGGATCATGGGCGCCATTCCAGGAAGTTGGCGAGCAGGGCGAGCCCGGCGGCTTGTGATTTTTCGGGGTGGAATTGTACGCCCGCGACATTCCCCTTGGCCACCGCCGCGACGAACGCGCCGCCGTGGTCGCTGGTCGCCACCACGTCGGCCGGATCGGCCGCCGCCAGGGCGAAGGAATTGGCGTAGTACATGTGGGCGCCGTCCTCGATGCCCGCGAACAGGGCGTGAGCGCGCGAGAAGGCGATCGCGTTCCAGCCCATGTGCGGGATGGTCAGCGACGGATCGGACGGCTGAAGCTTCTTCACCTGGCCGCCGATCCAGTCGAGGCCCGGCGTGACGCCGAACTCGAGACCTTCGGTGGCCAGCAGCTGGTGACCGACGCAGATGCCCATGAACGGCGCGCCGCGCTGGTGCACGGCCTCGTTCATGGCCTCGAACACGCCCGAGGCGTCCAGCCCAGCGCGGCACGAGGCGAAGGCCCCGACGCCGGGCAGGAACACCCGGTCGGCTTTGGCCACGAGATCGGGATCGGCGGTGACGACGATGGAGGCGGCGACGCCGCGTCGGCGGGCGGCCTCGTTCAAGGCCTTCTCCGCAGATCGCAGGTTGCCCGACCCGTAGTCGATCAGGGCGAGAGTTTGCATGGAACCTACAGCACGCCCTTGGTCGACGGCGCCTGGCCGCCGGTCTTCGGATCGAACTCCACCGCCTGACGCAGGGCTCGGGCAAGCGCCTTGAAGCCGCTCTCCGCCACGTGGTGGGTGTTGTCGCCGTACAGCGTCTCCAGATGGATGCACGCCCCGCAGTTCATGGCGAACGCGTGGTGGAACTCCTTGAAGAGCTCGGTGTCCATCTCGCCGACCTTGGGCCGCTTGAACTCGACCTTCCAGATCAGATAGGCGCGGTTGGACAGATCGATGGCGCAGCGCGTCAGGGTCTCGTCCATCGGGATATAGGCGTGGCCGAAGCGCCGGATGCCCTTGAAGCCGTCCAGCGCCTTGTTGATCGCCTGACCCAGCACGATCCCGGTGTCTTCCACCGTGTGGTGCATGTCGATGTGCAGGTCGCCCTTGGTCTCGATCTTCAGGTCGAAGCCGCCGTGGCGCGCGAAGCTCTCCAGCATATGGTCGTAGAAACCAATGCCGGTGGAGATCGTCGAGGCGCCGGTCCCGTCGAGATCGATCCAGACCCGGATCTGGGTCTCTTTCGTCTCGCGGACCACTTCAGCGGTGCGGGCCATGCTTCGTCCTTGAAGGCCCCGGAGGGCCTTGGTGGTTAGAGTCCGTTCTGGGCGGCCAGGTCGCGCAGCTTGACCTGCGGACGCGGACCGTAGTGGGCGATGACCTCGGCGGCGGCCAGGGAGCCCAGCTTGCCGCAGTCGGCCAGCGAGCGGCCCTGGGAGAGGCCGTAGAGGAAACCTGCGGCGTATTGGTCGCCCGCGCCCGTCGTGTCCACGACTTTTTCCACGGGGAAGGCCGAGATTTCATGGACGCTATCGCCTTGGGCGACCACCGAACCCTTTTCGCTTCGGGTGACGGCGGCGATCTCGACCCGCTTGGCCAGTTCCTTCACGGCCGCATCGAAATCGTCGGTCTGGAACAGGGCGCACACTTCGGAGGCGTTGGCGAAGACGATGTCGCACTGGGTCTCGACGAAGCCCAGCAGGGCCTCGCGGTGACGATCCACGACAAAGCTGTCCGAAAGCGTGATGGCGATCTTGCGGCCCGAACCGTGGCTCAGGGCGGCGGCCTTGGCGAAGGCGCGGCGGGCTTCCAGCGGGTCGAACAGATAGCCTTCGAGATAGGCGTACTGGGCGGCCTCGATGATGGCCGGGTCGACGTCGGCGGCGGTCAGCTCGACGCAGGCGCCCAGATAGGTCGACATGGTGCGCTGGGCGTCGGGGGTGACGTTGATCAGGCACTGGGCGGTGGCCGGGCCTTCGGCCAGCGGCGGGGTGATGAAGGTGCCGCCGATGGCGCGCATGTCGTGGGTGAAGACGCGGCCCAGCTGGTCGTTGGCGACCTTGCCGATGAAGGCGGCCTTGCCGCCGAAGCTGGCCACGCCCGCCACGGTGTTGCCCGCGCTGCCGCCCGAGGCCTCGATGCCGGCGGCCATGGCGTCGTACAGGCTGGTCGCGCGCGTCGTGTCGATCAGCGCCATCGAGCCCTTGACCAGCCCTTGCGCGTCCAGGAAGGCGTCGTCGCACTGGGCGATGACGTCGACGATGGCGTTGCCGATGGCGGCGACGTCGTAGAGGGCGGTCATGAGGGGTTCCGATGGGGACTGCGAAAAGAGAACCGTTGGCAAGTAAAGGAACGGGGCCGGCAAGGCAACGCGGGGCTTGCCCGATACGGTGCGGCTTTCTAACCCTGGGGCATGAGCACCGCCCGCCCCGACGTCCTGATCCTGGTCCCCGCCGCCGACGAACCGCGCTTCGCCCAGAGCTGGCCGCCGCTGTTCGAGCGCCTGGCGACGCCCCTACGCGCCCTGGGCCTGACCGTCGCGTCGCGCTCCTGGACCGATCCGGTCGATCCGGACGGGCAGGGGATCGTCCTGCCGCTGCTCAGCTGGGGCTATCACCATCGCGAGCCCGAATGGTACGCGCGGCTCGACGCCCTGGAGGCGGCCGGCGTGCGCACGGCCAACCCGCCGTCGCTGCTGCGCTGGAACACGGCCAAGACCTATCTGCCGGAACTGGCCGCCAAGGGCGCGCCGGTGGTGCCGACGATCACGCTGGACAAGGTCACGCCCGAAGCCGTCGTGGAGGCCCGCGATCGCTTTCAGGTCGATGTCGTCGTCGCCAAGCCCCAGGTCTCCGGCGGCTCGCACCAGACGGTGAAGCTGGGCCGCGATTCCGACCTCTCTGGCGCGCCCACCGGACCAGCCCTGATCCAGCCGTTCCTGCCGGCGGTGGGCGAGGAGGGGGAGCTGTCGCTGTTCTTCTTCGACGGGGTCTTCAGCCACGCGGTGACCAAGGTGGCCGTGCCCGGCGACTTCCGGGTGCAGCCGCAGTACGGCGGCAAGGTCAGCGAGATCGCGCCCGAGCCCGAGGCCCTGCACGCCGCCCGCATGGTGCTGGACGCCGTCGGAGCGCCCCTGACCTACGCCCGCGTCGACCTGATCCGCGGCCTCGACCACACCCCGCAGCTGATGGAGCTGGAGATCATCGAGCCGGATCTCTTCCTCGAGCACGCCCACGACCACGGGGCGGCCTTCGCCAGGGCGGTGAAGGCGGCGCTTTAGGGGAGGGCAGGGAAGGGCATGGGCGTTCTTTAGGCGCTGGGTGGGCCGCGAGCGACATGCGCACGATCGTTCGCTGGCGACGAGCTCGAAATCGGGTCGATTGCTTTTGGAGTTTCGATAGAGGCGGCCTATATCGGAAGCCATGCTCCCGACCCTCCGCCAGCTGCAATATCTGAAGCTCCTGTCGGAGCACGGCTCGTTCAGCCGGGCCGCCGACGCCTGCTACGTCACCCAGCCCACCCTGTCGGCCGGGATCCAGGAGCTGGAGAAGATCCTCGGCGCGCCGGTGGTCGATCGCGCCCGCTCGGGCGTGATCCTGACCGCCGCCGGCCAGGAGGCCGTGCGCCGGGCCACCGCCATTCTCGCCCAGACCGAAGACCTGGTTCAGGCCGCCCGCGGCGCCGGCCAGCCGCTGGCCGGGCGTTTCCGCCTGGGCGTGATCCCGACCGTGGCCCCCTACCTGCTGCCGCGCGCCCTGCCGATGCTGCGCGACCAGTTCCCCAAGCTGCGCCTCTTTCTGCGCGAGGACCTGACCCAGCGCCTGATCGCCTCGCTGAAGGCAGGTTCGCTGGACGCGGCCCTCATCGCCCTGCCCTACGATATGACCGGTCTCGACTGCGCCCATGTCGAGGACGACGAACTGCTGGCCGCCGCGCCAGCCAATCACCCGATGGCCCTGCAGGAGCGGGTCGACCCCTCCAGCCTCGACGGCCAGGAGCTGATCCTGCTCGAAGACGGCCACTGCCTGCGCGACCACGCCCTGTCGGCCTGTGGCCTGGAGCCGCCCAAGACCAATGGCGAGGACGAAAGCTTCGCGGCCACCTCATTGCCTACCCTGGTGCAGATGATCGGCTCGGGCCTGGGCGTCTCGTTCCTGCCGGCCATGGCCGTGCAGGCGGGTCTGGCCGAGAACGCCCCGGTGACCATTCGGCCGCTGAACACCGCCCAGTCCAGCCGCGAGATCGTCGTCGCCTGGCGGGCCGGCTCCAGCCGCGCCGCCGAGGGCCGCCTGCTGGCCGAGACCCTGCGGGCGGCGTGATCGTCGCGCCTTCGTCCAAGACCATCGTTCTTCGAGTCTGCGACCTTTCCCCCGCTCGGCGCGTTGCAGCCGGGACCGGAACTGGAGCGCACGATGAAGACGGCGATGACCTTGGCCCTGCTGGGCGTTGCGATGACGGCCTCGGGCTGCGTCAGCCTTTCGCGCAGCACGGCGGTCGAGACCCTGCCGTCCGACTGGCGCGCCCAGGCCCGCGTCTCCGAGGTGCGCCTCACGCGGGGTGATCTCAAGGTCACCGAGGGCTTCGACGCCCTGTTCAAGCAGCACGTCCAGGCCAAGCTCGACGGCTGCGCCAAGGGCGACCGGCCGTTGCGGCTGGAAGCGAAACTCGACCGCTTCGACAAGGCCAACCCGGCCCTGACCGCCCTGGTCGCCGGCGCCAACGTGCTGCGCGGCAAGGCCCGGCTGGTCGATGTGCGCACCGGCAAGGTGGTTGGCGACTACGCCATCGGCAAGACCATCGTCGGCGGCCGCTTGGCCGTCATCAAGATGGGCGAGGCCGAGGAGCAGCTCAGCGACGCCTTCGGCGAGGAGGTCTGCCACCAGGCCTTTCCGGCGGCGGTCGCAAACCGATAGCATCAGATATATCTAAATAGCTCTTGACGCCTTGCGATTTCGATATATCTATCATTTCGATATAACGAAACTGCATCGAAAGAGCATACATGTTTGGACGTCATCATCATCCCCACCACGGCCGCCACGGCGGTCATCACAGCCGCCATCCGTTCGGCTTCGACGGTCGCGAACACGGCGGCGGCATGGGCGGTCGGGGCTTCGGCCGCGGCGGTCCGCGCGGCGGCGGCCGGTTCTTCGACCACGGCGACCTGCGCCTCGTGGTCCTGAAGCTGATCGCCGAGAAGCCCAGCCACGGCTACGAACTGATCAAGGCGGTCGAGACCGCGGCCGGCGGCGCCTACAGCCCCAGCCCCGGCGTGATCTACCCGACCCTGACCCTGCTGGAAGAGCTCGGCTACGTCGCCGCGACCGACGCCGGCGGCGGCAAGAAACTCTACACCATCACCGACGAAGGCCAGGCCTTCCTGGAAGCCAACGCCCAGCCGGTGAACGGCCTCTTCGCCCGCATGGCCGAAGCCGCCTCGCGCAGCGCCGCCTTCGCGCCGCAGATCCTGCGGGCCCGCGAGAACCTCAAGACCGCCCTGCGGCTGAAGCTGCACGCCGGCAGCCTGTCGGCCGAGCAGATCGCGGCGATCGCCAAGGCCCTGGACGACGCGGCCGCGGCGATCGAAGCTGTCTGACGTCGGGGAGCCAAGGAGCAGAGCCATGCAGAGCCACGCCCGCCTCGTCACCGACAAGGCCGCCCGCTACATGACCCAGCTGGCCAAGCACTGGGGCCACAAGTTCGAGGTCGAGTTGACCGAGACCACGGCGGCCTTCCCGCTGCCGCTGGGGCCCTGCCGCATGACCGCCGACGCCGAAGGCCTCGACATGACCGTCGAGGCCGACGACTTCGAGGCCCTGGAGAAGCTGGAGCAGGTGGTCGCCGACCACATCCTCCGCTTCGCCTTCCGCGAAAACGTCGAGAAGCTGCACTGGACCCGCGCCCGTGAAGCCGGCCACATCAACCCGCCCAAGGCGCGGGGCGGGCTGGGGTTGGGGCTCTAGGTTTCTGTCGGCACGCTGCGTGGTCCTCGTCCTTCGACAAGCTCAGGATGAGGACCAAGGATAGGCTCGGCGATTGAAAACCTCACCCTGAGCCCGTCGAAGGGCGAGGTTTCGCCCCCCCCCCTACTCTGCCTCCAGCCCCGCCAGCAGCTTGGCCAACAGGCCATTCAACGCCTGCTGCTCCTCGCCATCGAGCGCCGCCAACAAGCCCCGTTCGTTGTCGATGTGCAGCGGCAGGATCCGGTCCAGCAGCGCCAATCCCTCGTCCGTCAGCGCCACCAGCGTGCCCCGCCGGTCGCTGGGATGCGGGCGACGCTCGACGAGGGCCATCTTCTCCAGCCGGTCGATGCGGGCGGTCATGCCGCCCGACGAGACCATGGCCGTCTCGTAGAGGTCGGTCGGGGTCAGGGCGAAATCGCCGCCGGCCCGGCGCAGGGTGGCCAGCACGTCGAACTCGCCGCGCTGCAGGCCGTGCGCCGAAAACAGCGGCGCCAGGCGGTCCTTGAGCACGATCTCGGCGGCCTCGCAGAGGCGGCCGACCAGCTCCATCGGGAACGGATCGAGGTCCGGCCGCTCACGCCGCCATTGGGCCGAAGCCGCGCCTGCGCGGTCGTGACGCTTGGCTTTCGCCGTCATCGGATATATCTCGCCATAAAGATACTTGCTTTCGAGATATATCGTGGTCCTCGCTTACGAAGAAGACGCCAAGACGCGCGAACATGCGCTTCTTGCCGCCCGTGCCGCCAAAAGCGGCGCCGTGCTCACCATCGCGGCGATCGTCGTGGCGGCCCTGAACCTGCGCCCCGCCCTGGCGGCGCTGGGTCCGGTGCTCGACACGGTGAAGGCGGCCACCGGCGCCTCGTCGGCCGCGGCGGGCCTGCTGACCACCTTGCCGATCTTCCTGATGGGCCTGGGCGCCCTGCTGGCAGCGCCGCTTCGGCGGATGCTGGGCGAGCGCATGGGCGTGGCCGCGGGCCTTGCGGCCATCGCCCTCGCCTGCGGCTTGCGCGCCCTGTGGCCCAGCCTCAGTGGCCTGTTCGTCAGCGCCGCGATCGTCGGGATCGGCGTCGCCGCCGTCCAGGCCCTGATGCCCGGTTTCATCAAGCGCTTCGCCGGCGATGACGCCGCCCGCCTCACCGGCCTCTACACCACCGGCATCATGGCCGGCGCCGCCGTCGCGGCGGCGGGCGCCTCGGGCCTGACCCGTCTGGCCGGCTGGCAGGCGATGTTCGGCCTGTGGGCCCTGCCAGCCGTGCTGGCCCTGTTGCTGTGGACGGGCGCGACCAAGCGCTCGGTCGCCGTTCCGGCCGGCGGGCCGCGCGTCGTGCGCCGTCACGCCCTGTGGAAGAGCCCCCGCGCCTGGCTGCTGCTGACCTTCTTCGGTGTCGGCACCGGCGCCTACACCCTGGTGCTGGCCTGGTTCCCGCCGTTCTACGCCAGCCGGGGCCTGATCGCCGACCAGGCCGGCTATGCGCTTTCCGCCCTGACGGTGTGCGAGGTGCTGGCGGGCCTGACGGTCTCGGCGGCCATCGCCCGCCGTCCGGATCGCCGTCCTCTCTTGATCGCCGCCCTGACCTCGCTGCTCAGCGGCATCGCCTGCCTGCTGCTGGCGCCCTGGCTCGTCCTGCCGGCCGTCTGCCTGCTGGGCGCGGGCATCGGCGCGATCTTCCCGCTGTCTCTGATCGTCACCCTCGACCACGCGGCCGACCCCGACCAGGCCGGCGACCTGGTGGCCTTCGTCCAGGGCGGCGGCTACGTCATGGCCAGCGTCATGCCGTTCCTGGCCGGCTGGGTGCGCGACGCCTCGTCGGACTTGTCGGGCGCCTGGCTGCTGATGGCGGTCGGCGTGGTGGCGATGATGGTGATGACCGCGCGGTTCAAGCCGGGCGCGCGGGTCGCCTAAGAGCTAGAAAAGCCCGATCGACGGGCAGAGGTCGGCGATCTTGCAGATCTCGCACTTGGGCTTGCGGGCGATGCAGACATAGCGGCCGTGCAGGATCAGCCAGTGGTGGGCGCGGGTCTGGTAAGGTCCGGGCACGATCCGCATCAGGTCGTCCTCGACCGCGTCGGGGGTCTTGCCGGCCGACAGCTTCAGGCGGTGCGAGACGCGGAACACGTGGGTGTCGACGGCGATTGCCGGTTCGACGTCCAGCTCGTTGAGCACCACGCTGGCGGTCTTGCGGCCCACGCCGGGCAGGCTTTCCAGCGCCTCGCGGTTCAGTGGCACCTGCCCGCCATAGCGGTCCATCAGGATGTGGGCCGAGGCGATGACGTTCTTGGCCTTGGTGCGGAAGAGACCGATCGAGGCGATGTACTTGATCAGCCCGTCTTCCCCGAGTTCCAGCATCTTTTCGGCGCTACCTGCGACCTGGAACAGCGGGCCGGTGGCCTTGTTGACCTGGACGTCGGTGGCCTGGGCCGACAGGGCGACGGCGGTGACCAGCTCGTAGGGGTTGGAATAGTTCAGCTCGGTCTTGGGTCGTAGCTCCAGGCTCTCGAAGCGCTCGAACAGGATGCGCACGCGTTCGCGCTCGGCGGGCGAGATCCGCTTGGCGGCGGGGCGTTTCTTGACAAGGGGTTTTGCGACGGCCATCGCCGCGACCATGCCGTGATGCGGCCGGCTCGCCAAGGCGGCGCAAGCGGCGTAAATCCTGGTCATGGCCGCAGCCCTCTACATGGACGCCGTCATTCGCCCCAACCGGTCGCTCGGCAGGACCGGCATGGCCGTGGTGCTGGGCGTGGTCATCGCCTTCAACCTGATGGTCGGGGTGTTCCTGCTGGTGCTGGGCGCGCCGCCGGTGCTGCCGTTCCTGGGACTCGACGTCCTGGCCCTGTGGCTGGCCTTGCGCGCCAGCAACCGCGCCCTGTCGCGCTCGGAGCGGGTGCGGGTGACGGCCGAGGCGATCACCGTCAGCCGCGAGGACGCCAAGGGGGCCAAGGTGGTCTGGACCTCGCCGACCGCCTTCACCCGCGTCGATCTCGACCAGCCCGGCGAGCACGAGAGCCGCGTGCGCATCTTCATGTCGCGCCGTCGCCTGACCCTGGCCCGGGCGCTCAGTCCGGACGAGCGGGTGGCTTTCGCGCATGCCCTGGAGCGGGCGATCAAGAGTGCGCGGGCCGAGCGGTGGTCGTGAGTTCCAGCCGCAAGAACCGGGCGGACGCCCTTCCCTCCCGGGGCTAGAGTGAACCGATGCCTCTCGACGTCTCGCCTTCCGAAACCCTCGCGCGCCTGGCCGAACGCTCGGCCGACTATCACCGCATGGCCGTCGCCCTCGACTGGCTGGCGCAGCGCTGGATGGACCGGCCGTCGCTGGACGAGGCCGCCGGCGCGGTGGGCCTGTCGCCGTTCCACTTCCAGCGCATCTTCACCCGCTGGGCCGGGGTAAGCCCCAAGACCTTCGTCGCCGCCATCGCCCACGCCGAGGCCCGCCGCTCGCTCGAAGCCGGGGCCAGCGTGCTGGACGCGGCCTATGACGCCGGCCTTTCCGGCCCCTCGCGGCTGCACGACCTGTTCATCGCCCAGGAGGCGGCGACCCCGGGCGACGTGCGCCGGCGCGGCGCCGGCATGACCCTGCGCTGGGGCTGGTCGCCCACCCCGTTCGGGCGCGGCCTGTTCGTGCTGGCCGAGCGGGGCCTGGCGGGCCTGGCCTTCTCGGACGGCGACGACGACTTCGCCTTCGCCGACATGCACCGCCGCTGGCCCGGCGCCGACTGGGTGCGCGACGACATGGCGGCCCAGGAGACGGCCCTGCGGGCCTTTGGCGTGGGCGAAGGTCCCCTGCCCGTGGTGCTGATCGGCTCGCCCTACCAGGTGCAGGTCTGGAAGGCCCTGCTGCGCATCCCGGCCGGCGAGACCGCCACCTACGGCCAGGTCGCCGCCTGGGCCGGCAAGCCCAAGGCGTTCCAGGCCACCGGCGGGGCGATCGGGGCCAACCCGATCTCGCTGCTGATCCCCTGCCACCGCGCCATCGCCAAGGACGGCCGCCTCACCGGTTACCACTGGGGCCTGGCCCGCAAGGCCGCGATCCTCGGGATGGAGGCGGTGTCGGTGCAGGAGGTGGCGTGACGCCTCTCTCTCATGTTCTGGAACAAAATAGAAACATACGTCCGGACTCGACGTCGGCTTGAGCCACTCTGACCCGTAACCGCGATGCGGGCTGAGTAACGGGTGGAGCTATGGAACCGGAGGTACTGAAGGAGTTGGCGGTGGTGTTGTCGGCGGTGGCCGGCGTGGTGACGGCCCTGGCCGGACTGGTGTGGGCGTTTCGGCGGCGGCCCTGAGCCGCGGTGGGTGGTCCTCGCCCTTCGACAAGCTCAGGGTGAGGACCACTTCATAGGCCGTGCAATAGAAACCTCACCCTGAGCTTGTCGAAGGGCGAGGTTTCGTAACTCAGGTCGTGCCGAGGAAGTCGCGCTTGCCCACGACCACGCCGTTCTTGCGCAGGATCCCGTAGGCGGTGGCCAGGTGGAAGTAGAAGTTCGGCAGGGCCTGGGCGGTCAGGTAGTCGAGGGCGTTGTGCTCGGTGGTCTCGCCGCGACGGGTGAGGGCCACGGTGCGGTCCTCGGCGCCGTCGAAGGCGGCCGGGTCCAGGCCTTCGACATAGGTGATGGCGCGTTCGACGCGGGCAGACAGGTCGGCGAAGCTGGTCTCGGCGTCGTCCCAGGCCGGAACCTCGAGGCCGGCGAGGCGCGCGCTGGCGCCCTTGGCGAAGTCGGTGGCGATCTGCACCTGGCGGATCAGCGGGAACATGTCGGGATAGAGCCGCGCCTTCAGCAGGGCCTCGGGATCGAGCTTGTGGGCTTCCACATGGGCGGCGGCCTTGGCCAGCACGCCGGCGAGGCCCTTCAGCCCCTGGACGAAGACGGGAACGCTGACGCGGTGGGCGGTGATGGTCATGGAGGCTCCGGTGAGGCTTTGGCGCTGGATGTAGGGCGGTTTGGGGGAAAGCGGCAGTCCCCTGAACGGGGACCCCCTCCGGCCCTCCGGGCCACCTCCCCCAGAGGGGGAGGATCTGGCCGACGCATCGCCAGAAAGATGCTCCCCCTCTGGGGGAGCTGTCGCGGAGCGACTGAGGGGGCCAGCGCAGGCATGCGACTTCGCCCTCCCGTGAAAACTCACGAAAGTTGATGGGGAGGCGCGGAGCGGCCGGGCGGAGCCCGGAGACCGTGATGTGGTTTAGCGTTTCGGCTTCGTCTGACCGCTCCGCCACACCGTAGGCTCGAAGGACCGGGGGCGCGGGTGCTTTTTCAACCCTGGACCCGGTTGTCCCTCGGACGGGCAGGACCAATAGCCCCGCGGTGATCCGGCGGCGCCTCGGCTGATCCTGTTAGGCCGGTTTGAAACGATCCCGGCCCTGTCGACCCGCTTGTCTCGTCACGGAACGGCTGGCGGCCCAATCACGCCTTCCGAGCGCTCCTGCAAACCCGCCCTTCCCATGACGCCCCAAGCGGCCCCGCTCGATGCGATCCGCAGCCGCTAACTCGGGCCGGTACCAAGAGCCCTCCCCATGGCTGGGATGGGGATGATTATGGGGCGGCTCGAGCAGGTGGGGATAAGTTGGGGTTATAAAGTTGCAGGGCGTTGAGTTTGCTGGACTCTTTTCCGATTACGCCGTGTGAGTAGCGTGCGTAAGGCCCACCCAACTCCGTAAAATCCCCGCGAAAGCGGGGACCCAGGCTTTTTCTGAAACGCGCCGCGCTCGACGATAAAACACCTGGGTCCCCGCTTTCGCGGGGATTTTACGGGAGAGAGAGGTCAGGCCCCGAGCCCAGCCTCGCCCCCTCCACCGCTTCGCGGTCCCCCTCCCCCGTTTTACGGGGGAGGAGTGGCGCTGAAAGGTTTGAGAGACCCCTCACCCGACCCCCGCCTTCGCGGGGGCCACCCTCTCCCGCAAGGGGAGAGGGGATCAGGCGGCCTCGTCATATCGCGCCCGGGCCGCGCGGATGGCGTTGTGGTGGTCCATGGCCCAGGCGATCAGGGCGTTGAGGGGGCCTTGCAGCGACGTCCCCAGGGGCGAGAGGCTGTATTCGACGCTGGGCGGCTTGGTGGGGAAGACCTCACGCAGGATCAGGCCGTCGCGCTGCAGGTCGCGCAAGGTCTGGGTCAGCATGCGCTGGGAGATGTCGGGCACGGCCCGGCGCAGCGCCCCGAACCGCTTGGGGCCGGTGGCCAGCAGCGACAGCAAAAGCGTGCTCCACTTGTCGCCCAGGTGGTCGATGACGTCGCGCACCGGGCAGTCCGACGCCGTGAAGCCCTGGCCCTTCCAGCCGTCCAGCGCGTCGCAGAGCGCTTCCGGAGAAAGCGATGGTGGTTCCTTCAAGGTGCCTATCTCCCGGAAAACTGCCGTCTTTACGACGGGGCCTTGCTCTCACATTTACACTAGGTCTCGAAAAGAGACCAGCAAAGGACGCCCTCGATGACCGCTCGCCCCTTCCTCAATGACCGCCTTCTGGTGACCGGCGCCGGAGGCCAGCTGGGCCGCCGCATCGTCGAGCTCCTGCTCGAGGCCGGCGCCCCGCATGTGATCGCCACGACCCGTGATCCGGCCAAGCTCGCCGACCTGGCGGCCAGGGGCGTGGACGTCCGCGCCGCCGACTTCGACGATCCGGCCTCGCTGAAGACGGCCTTCGCCGGCGCCGACCGGGTGCTGCTGGTCAGCACCGACAGCCTGGGCCAATGGGGAACCCGCATCGCCCAGATCCGCGCGGCCGTCGCCGCGGCGGTCGAGGCGGGCGTGAGCCATGTGCTCTACACCTCGGCCCCCGGGGCGCGGCCCCAGGCCGGCGGCGGCGTGATCGACGACCACTTCTGGAGCGAGCAGGCGATCATCGCCGCCCCGTCCCTGAACTGGACGATCCTGCGCCACAACCTCTATGCCGAGACCATCCTGCTGGGCGCGGGCCAGGCGATCGCCGGCGGCACGCTCTACGCCGCCACGGCCGGCCAGGGCCGCGCCTATGTCACCCGCGAGGACTGCGCCGCGATCGACGCCGCCGCCCTGCTGGGCGCGGAAGGCCGCCAGATCCTCGACGTCTCCGGCCCGCAGGCCCTGACCCAGGACCAGCTGGCCGCCCTGCTGGCGCAGGTCTCGGGCAAGCCGGTCGCGCACCAGGACATCCCGCTCGACGCCCTGCGCGCGGGCCTGGCCCAGGCCGGCCTGCCGAGCGTCTATGTCGACGTCCTGGCCGACTTCGACGCCCAGGCCGCAGAAGGCCAGCACGCCATCGTCACCGACGCTGTCGAGCGCCTGACCGGCAAGGCCCCCACCTCGGTCGCGACCTTCCTGGCGGCCAACAAGGCGGCCCTGGGCTAAGCGTCGCCGACCGGGCAAGCGGAACGGTCTTCGGCGTCGCGGGGTTTCTAGCGGGTCCAATTTGCATTCCCCCTGAAGGAGGAACACCCGATGAAAGTCAGCGACGCCATGACCAGCCAGGTCTCGGTCGCCCGTCCCGGCGACAGCATCCGCAAGGTCGCCGAGGTGATGGCCAAGGTCGACAGCGGCGTGGTGCCCGTGGTCGAGGACGGCAAGGTGCTGGGCCTGGTCACCGACCGCGACATCGTGCTGCGCGTGGTCGCCGAAGGCCGCAGCTTCGACAGCCCCGTGTCCGAAGTGATGAGCGACGGCGAGGTGCTGTCGGTCAAGGAGGACGACATCCTGGCCGACGCCACCGCCAAGATGGCCAACAACCAGGTCCGCCGCCTGGTGGTGCTGAACGACACCGGCCGCCTGACCGGTATCCTGTCGCTGGGCGACGTGGCCAAGGACTACGGCGCCAAGCAGGTCGGCAAGACGCTGGAGGAGATCTCGCAGGACGCCGAGGCGGCGCACTGACCGTTCTCCCTTCTCCCAGAGGGAGAAGGTGGCGCGAAGCGCCGGATGAGGGGTTACGAGGTCTGACGGCGCGCCGGCGCGCCGGTTGGCGGCGTACCCCCTCACCCTCCCAGGCTGTCGCCTGGGCCCCTCCCTCTCCCCATGGGAGAGGGAACAAAGAAAAAGGGCGGCCCCGCGAGGAGCCGCCCTTCGTCGTTTTGGTGATCGCGGAAGCGATTAGACCAGGGTCGGGTCGATGGTCTTGCAGGCTTCCATCAGGCCCTTCACCGACTCGACCGACTTGGCGAACATCGCCTTCTCGGCGTCGTTGGTTTCGAACTCGATGATCTTTTCCGCGCCGCCGGCGCCGATGACGACCGGCACGCCGACATAGAGGTCCGACAGGCCGTATTCGCCGTTCAGGAAGGTGGCGCACGGCAGGACGCGCTTCTTGTCCTTCAGGTAGCTGGTGGCCATGGCGATGGCGCTTTCAGCCGGGGCGTAGAAGGCCGAACCGGTCTTCAGCAGGGCGACGATCTCGCCGCCGCCCTTGCGGGTGCGCTCGACGATGGCGTCCAGTTCTTCCTGGGTCAGGAAGCCGGCCTTCACGGCGTCCGGCAGCGGCAGGCCGCCGACGGTCGAGTGACGGACCATCGGGACCATGTCGTCGCCGTGGCCGCCCAGGGTCCAGGCGTGGATGTCTTCGACCGACACGCCGGTCTTTTCGGCCAGGAAGTAGGCGAAGCGCGCCGAGTCCAGGACGCCGGCCATGCCGATGACCTTTTCCTTGGGCAGGCCCGAGAACTGCTGCAGGGCCCAGACCATCGCGTCGAGCGGGTTGGTGATGCAGATGACGAAGGCGTTCGGGGCGTGGGCCTTGATGCCTTCGCCGACGGCCTTCATGACCTTCAGGTTGATGCCCAGCAGGTCGTCGCGGCTCATGCCCGGCTTGCGCGGCACGCCGGCGGTGACGATGCAGACGTCGGCGCCGGCGATGTCGGCGTAGTCGTTGGCGCCCTTCAGGGCCACGTCCTTGCCGAACACGGCCGAGGCTTCGGCGATGTCGAGCGCCTTGCCCTGCGGGGTGCCTTCGGCGATGTCGAACAGGATCACGTCGCCCAGCTCTTCGCGAGCGGCGATGTGGGCCAGGGTGCCGCCGATCATGCCGGCGCCGATAAGGGCGATCTTCGCGCGAGCCATGGTGTCTCCATCAGGCTGTGGACAGGAAATGTCGGGGCGCGGTCTACGCCCCTAGCGGCTTAGTCTCAAGCCCCCTTTCCCGTTTCGCTGCGCTGCGGCAAAACGATCACAACAACGACAAGGAGAGGCGCCGTGAGCAAGACCGATCCGGGACGGTTTTTCGAGGACTTCGAGCCGGGCCAGGTGCTGGTCCATGCAACGCCGCGCACGGTGACGGCGGGCGACGTCGCTCTCTATACCGCCTTGTACGGACCGCGTTTTGCGCTGTTCTCGTCGGACGAATTCGCCCGGGCGAGCGGCCTGGCCGCCGCCCCCGTCGATCCCCTGGTCGCCTTCCACGTGGCGTTCGGCAAGACCGTGCCCGACATCAGCCTGAACGCCGTGGCCAACCTGGGCTACGCCGAAGGCCGGTTCCTAGCACCCGTCTTCCCCGGCGACACCCTGACGGCGACCTCCGAAGTGATCGGCCTGAAGGAAAATTCGAACGGCAAGACCGGGGTCGTCTATGTCCGCACCACCGGGGCCAACCAGCGCGGCGAGGCGGTGCTGAGCTACGTGCGCTGGGTGATGGTGCGAAAGCGCGATCCGTCGGCCGTGGTCGAGGGCCAGTCGGTTCCCGACCTGGCCAAGGCGGTTGCGCCCGCGGACCTGATCGTTCCGGCGGGGCTGGATTTCTCAGGCTACGACTGGTCGCTGGCCGGCGCCCCGCACGCCTTCGAGGACTACGCGGTCGGCGAGAAGATCGACCATGTCGACGGCATGGTGGTGGAGGAAGCCGAAGCCCAGATGGCCACGCGGCTGTGGCAGAACACGGCCAAGGTGCACTTCAACCAGTTCGAGCGATCGAAAGACCCGTCGGGCCGGCGCCTCGTCTATGGCGGGGTGGTGATCTCGACCGCCAAGGCCCTGTCGTTCAACGGCCTGCAGAACGCCGGCCTGATCCTGGGGATCAACGGCGGCCGGCACGTGGCCCCGTTCTTCGCCGGCGCGACGGTGTTCGCCTGGAGCGAGGTGCTCGACAAGGCCGATCTGGGAGGCGTCGGCGCCCTGCGTCTGCGGCTGGTGGCGACCAAGGATCGGCCCTGCGCCGATTTCCCCGACAAGGATGGCGAAGGCGTCTATGACCCGGCCGTGATCCTCGACTTCGACTATTGGGCGGCGGTTCCGAAACGTGGCTGACTTCGATTTGCACCCGGCCTTCCCGGCCTCCTCCCACGCCGTCGGCGAGCTGCCGCTCTGCCACGTGCGCCTGCACGACGACGCCCGCTATCCGTGGCTGGTGCTGATCCCCCGCGCCGACGGCCTGGTGGAGATCGAGGACCTGTCGCCGGAGGGCCGCATCGCCCTGACCGAGGAGATCGTCGCTCTCGGCGCGGCCGTCCGGGCCGTGGCGGCGGTGCTGGGCCTGCCGGTCGACAAGCTGAATGTCGGCGCCCTGGGCAATGTCACCCCGCAACTGCACGTCCACGTCCTGGGCCGCCGCGCCGGCGACCCGGCCTGGCCGGGGCCGGTGTGGGGGCACAGCGCGGGGGTTGCCTATGCCGGCGACGTGCGCGAGGCGGCAATCGCTGCGGCGCGCGGGGCGCTTAACCTCTGACCCCTCTCCCCTTGCGGGAGAGGGTGGCCTCCGAAGGAGGTCGGGTGAGGGGTCTCTTAGAATTGTCGGACAGGGCTTTCGACCCCTCATCCGTCGACTTCGCCGCCACCTTCTCCCGCAAGTGGAGAAGGATCAGAAGAGGCTCGCCGCGCCCAGGCCCGCCGCGAAGGCCAGCGCCGTGGCGGCGGCTCCCGCCAGGAACCACGGCCAGGCCGGGCGCTTCTCGACGATCACCGTCGGCGGGGCCGGCGGTTGTTCGGCGTAGCGGGCCATGGCGCGCAGGGCGCGCACGGCCTCTTCGGCCAGCTCCTTCATCCGCGCCACCGGCGACAGCTCGCGGGCGATCCAGCGGCTGACGACGGGATTGGCGGCGGCCCACAGGTCGTGGGCCGGGTCGATGCGGCGGGCCACGCCCTCGACCGTGACCATGGTCTTCTGCAGCAGCACGAGCTCGGGCCGCAGGGCCATCTCGAACAGGGCGGTGATCTCGAACAGCTGGGCCAGCAGCCGGCCCATCGACACGTCGCGGGCGTCGCGGCCGAACACCGGCTCGCCGACCGCGCGCAGGGCCTGGGCGAAGGCGTCCATGTCCTGGTGGGCGGGCACGTAACCGGCGTCGAAGTGAACCTTGGCCACCCGCGTATAGTCGCGGCGCAGGAAGCCGTAGAGGATCTCGGCCAGGTACTTGCGCTCGGCGGGGCCGAGGCGCCCGACGATGCCGTAGTCGACGGCGGTGATGGCGGCCGGGGCGCTGACGAAGAGATTGCCCTCGTGCAGGTCGGCGTGGAAGAGGCCGTGGTCCAGGGCCTGGGCCAGGAAGCCGCGGGTGACGTTCTCGGCCAGGGCCTTGCGGTCCAGGCCTTCCTGCTCCAGCGCCTTGGGATCCGACAGCGGCACGCCTTCCGCCCAGGCCAGGGTCAGCACCCGCTTGCCGACGCCGTCCCAGACGACGGCCGGGGCGCGCATGTGGACGTCCTGGGCCATCGCTTCGCCGAGTTCGGCCGCGCCGGCCGCCTCGAAGCGCAGGTCCATCTCCAGGTCCAGAGCCCGGATCACCACCTCGACGAACTCGCGCGGACGCAGGCGGCGGGCGGCGGGGACGAGGCGGTGCGACAGGTCGGCGGCCAGGCGCAGGGTCTCGCTGTCCTGCGCCACGCGGCGCTCGATTCCGGGGCGCAGCACCTTCACGGCCACCTTGGCGCCGTCGTGCAGGGTCGCCTCGTGGGCCTGGGCCAGCGAGGCCGCGCCCACCGCTTCGCCGAAGGTCGCGTAGAGGCTTTCGATGCTGCGGCCGAGGTTGCGCTCGATCTCGGCGCGGGCGATCGGCGTGGGGAACGGCGGCAGCCGGTCCTTCAGGTGCGACAGGTCCTCGGCGAAGACCGCGCCGAAGATGTCGGCCCGGGTCGACAGGAACTGACCCATCTTGATGGCGACGGGGCCCTGGCCTTCCAGCACGCGGGCCAGACGCTCGCCCGGACGGCCCTGGCGGCTCTTGCCGCCGGCGAACAGGCGCAGGAACCGGCCGGCCAGCCGCGCCGACGGCGGTAGCAGCGGCTCGACCTCGCGCGGAACCAGGGCGTCGGCGCGCACCAGGCGCCAGCCGGCGCCGATCAGGCGGACGAACGCGGACAGGCGTTGCATGGGCCTAGAGCGCCCAGCCCTGGTGCAGGGCCGCCACGCCGCCGGTGAAGTTGGTGTAGGTGGCCCGCTTGAAGCCGGCCGCCTCGATCATCGACAGGAAGGTCTTCTGGTCGGGGAAGCGGCGGATGCTCTCGACCAGGTACTGATAGGCGTCGCGGTCCTTGGCGACCCACTCGCCGACCTGCGGGATGACCTTGAAGCTGTAGGCGTCATAGGCCTTGGCGAGGGCCTCGGTCGCGGGGCGCGAGAACTCCAGGCACAGGAACCGGCCGCCGGGCTTGAGCACCCGGCGCGCCTCGCGCAGGGCCGCGTCGATGTCGGTGACGTTGCGGATCCCGAACGAGATGACATAGGCGTCGGCATAGGCGTCGGGCAGCGGCAGGGCTTGCGCGTCGCCCACGGTCCAGGTGATCTCGGGCTCGCCGCCCTTTTCGATCCCGGCCATGATCATTTCGGCGTTGTAGTCGATGATGTTGATCGTCGCGTCGGGGCCGCCGCGGCGCTGCTGAGCGTTGCGGGCCATCTTTGCGAAGCGGCGGGCCATGTCGCCGGTGCCGCCGGCGCAGTCGATGATGATCTCGCCCGGCTGCGGGTTGAGCCTGGCCGCGACCGCATCTTTCCAGAGCCGGTGCACGCCGCCGCTCATCAGGTCGTTCATCAGGTCGTAGTTCTTGGCCACGCGGTCGAAGACCCCGCGCACCAGACCCGCCTTCAGGGCGGGATCGACGTCCTTGAATCCGAAAGTGGCGGAGGGCTTGCTCATGACGTCTACGGGTCGGGCTCTCTATATGATCTTCGCCTATTAGACCGCGCCTTGCGTCGCGTCACCGTCTTAAGGAGCCGTCTTGCCCGAACTGCCCGAAGTCGAGACTGTCCGCCGGGGCCTGGAGCCCGTCCTGTCCGGCGCCCGCCTGATCCGTGTGCGCGCCAACCGCCCCGACCTGCGCTTTCCCCTGCCCGAGGGCTTCGTCCAGCGGCTGACGGGCGCGAAGATCCTGCGGCTGGACCGGCGGGCCAAGTACCTGCTGGCCCCGCTCGATCGCGGCGACACGCTCGTCATGCACCTTGGCATGACCGGCAGGTTCGAGATCGCCGCGCCGGAAGGATCCGTGCGGCCCGGCGACTTCGCCCGCGAGGTCAAGCCCGACGACAAGCACGCCCACGTCGTCTTCGAGACCGAAGAGGGCGCGACCGTCACCTATTACGATCCGCGCCGGTTCGGCTTCATGGACCTGATCGCCACCGACCGCGTCGATCGCCACCCCTGGTTCGCCACCATGGGTCCCGAGCCCCTGTCGGAGGCCTTCGACGCCAAGACGCTGGTGAAGGCCTTCGGCGGTCGCAAGCAGGGGCCCAAGACCCTGCTGCTCGACCAGAAGACCGTGGCGGGCCTGGGCAACATCTATGTCTGCGAGGCCCTGCACCGCTCGGGCGTCTCGCCGTTCAAGCCGTCGGGCCAGATCGCCGGCAAGCGGCTGGGACCGCTGACCACGGCCATCAAGGAGGTGCTGGCCGAGGCCGTCGAGGTCGGCGGCTCGTCGCTCAAGGACTTCGCGGCGGCCGACGGGGCGCTGGGCTACTTCCAGCATCGCTTTCGGGTCTATGACCGCGAGGGCGAGCCGTGCCCGACCGCTGGCTGCAAGGGCGTGATCGCCCGCGAGGTGCAGGCGGGGCGTTCGACCTTCTTCTGCCCCGTTTGTCAGAAATGACCCTGACCGCGCCTTGCTGAGCTGAGGCGCGGCTTTCCGGTGGGTTCGATGTTCCGCTCGCTTCTCGTCGCTCTCGCTGCGCTGCTGGCGACGCCGGCCCTGGCCGAGCCGGCCATGTGGACGGTGCGCGACGCGGATTCCGAGATCGTGCTGTTCGGCTCGATGCACGTGCTGCCCAAGGACCTGGACTGGAAGCCGCCGGCTCTGGATGCGGCGCTGTCGAAGGCCGACGACCTGTGGTTCGAACTGCCGATGGACGCCGCCGCCGACCAGCGGATGCAGGCCCTGGCCGGCGCCTACGGTCTGCTGCCGCCTGGCCAGACCCTGACCTCGCGGCTGAAGCCCCGGGCCGCCGCCCGCCTGCGCAAGCTGGCCGATCGCCTCTCCGTGCCGATGAGCGAGCTGGAGCGCCTGCAGCCCTGGATGGCCGAGGTGCGGCTGACCACGGCCGCCTTCGCCCTGGACCAGGGCCTGGCCGAGGACGGGGTCGAGCGGCGGCTGCAGGCGGCCGCGCCGCCGACCGTCGTCCGCAAGGCCTTCGAGACCCCCGACCAGCAGATGGCCCTGTTCGCCGGCGCCTCGCAGGCCGATCAGATCAAGACCCTGAACGCCACGGTCAGGCAGCTGGAAAAGGATCCCGGCGCCTATCGCCGGCTGGTCGCGGCGTGGTCGAAGGGCGACCAGAAGGCGCTCGAGCGCGCCGTCGTCGGCGGAATGCGGAAATCTTCGCCCGCCCTCTATCGCCGTTTCATCGTCGAGCGTAACGCACGGTGGATGGACGCCCTGCAAGCGCGCCTGGCCGGGTCCGGCCGGACGGTGGTGGTGGTCGGCGCCGGGCACCTCTTAGGTCCCGACGGCCTGCCCGCCCGCCTGCGCGCGCTGGGCTATGACGTACAAGGGCCGCGATAGACGGCCAGGACTTGAGGAAGGACGGCCGATGGCCTTTGAGACCCTGATCGTCGAACGCCCCGAAACCGCGCCCGGCGTGGCGCTGATCCGCCTGAACCGGCCCGAGGCCCTGAACGCCCTCAACAGCGTGCTGCTGACCGAGCTTGGCCAAGCGCTGGCGGACGCCCAGAACGACGACGGCGTCGGCTGCATCGTGCTGACCGGCTCGCCCAAGGCCTTCGCCGCCGGGGCCGACATCAAGGAGATGTCGGAGAAGTCCTATGCCGAGATGTTCAAGGCCGACTTCTTCACCGCCCAGGCCCGGGCGATCGAGACCATCCGCAAGCCGATCATCGCCGCGGTGGCCGGCTACGCCCTGGGCGGCGGCTGTGAGCTGGCGATGATCTGCGACTTCATCCTGGCCGCCGATACGGCGAAGTTCGGCCAGCCGGAGATCAATCTCGGCGTCGCCCCCGGCATCGGCGGCACCCAGCGCCTGACCCGCTTCGTCGGCAAGTCCAAGGCCATGGACATGATCCTGACCGGCCGGATGATGGACGCGGCCGAGGCCGAGCGTTCGGGCCTGGTCTCGCGGGTCTTCCCTGCCGACCAGCTGGTCGACGAGGCCTTGAAGGTCGCGGCCAAGATCGCCGCCCAGTCGCCGCTGGCCGTGGCGATGAACAAGGAACTGGTCAACGCCGCCTACGAGACGACCCTGACCACCGGCGTGGCGCTGGAGCGCCGCCTTTTCCACTCGCTGTTCGCCTTCGACGACCAGAAGGAAGGAATGGCGGCCTTCGTCGAGAAGCGCAAACCGGCGTTCAAGGGTTCGTGAAGCTGGGCCGTGGCCCGGCGGCGAAGAATCCCCATGTGGATGGATTGACCCGATCCCGGGGTTCCCGTATATCCGCGCGCTCTTGATTTTTCCTGCTTCGCGGCCGCCCGCGTGGCTGTCCGTTTGAAGGTCCAACTCATGGCCAATAATCCCGGCGCCAAGAAAGCGATCCGCAAGATCGCCCGTCGCACCGAAGTGAACACCGCTCGCCGTTCGCGCGTGCGCACCTTCCTGCGCAAGTTCGAAGACGCCCTGGCCGCCGGCGACGTCGCCGTCGCCAAGGCCGCTTTCGTCGAGGCGCAATCGGAACTGATGCGCGCCGTTTCGAAGGGCGTCGTCCACCCGAACACCGGCTCGCGGAAGGTCTCGCGCCTGGCCGCCCGCCTGAAGAAGCTGGACAAGGCCGCCGCCTAAGTCCAGATCGCGAACGAACACCGTTCGTTCAGCGAAATCAAAGACTTGTAAGAGCCGATCGGGGAAACTCGGTCGGCTTTTGCTTTGTCTATGTACCCCTATACCTGCCCCTCAGGTCGTCGAACGAAACTCTCTAAAACGGCATTCCCTTGACGAGCGAGGAGGTCTCGCGAGTCAACAGAAATATCCGCGATCGGACGCAAGTTTTCCGTTTGACCGGCGGGGGCCGGTGGCTAGTTTAAGCGTCTCAACGCTCTCCCAGTCTTTGACGACAGCGGCGGCGGCGAACACCATGCGTTCGCCGGGTAAGCCCCTGTGTGTCTTCAATAAATGTGGGGGTAGTGTTTGAGCACGGTCGTGCGCCATGGGGGGCTTGCGACCGGCAATCTGTAATTGTGTGTATGCAGGCGCGAGGCGGTGAACTGATGTCGATCAAGGTCGGGGTGGCCAGTCAGGAATTGTCGGCTGCGTATGCGGCTGTCACGCGGGAGCCTGCTGGCATCGTCTGGAACAAGGTCTGCGTCTCGCTGAAGCGCGAACTGGGCGACGCCGCCTTCGGTTCGTGGATCGCGCCCGCCGTGCTGCGTGAAACGCAAGGCGGCGACGTCGTCCTCGTCACCCCCACGGGCATCGCCCGCGACTGGATCCGTCGCAGCGCCTGGCGCCGCATCGGCGAGCTGTGGGCCGCCGGCGACGCCGTGGGCCGCCGCCTCGATCTGAAGTCGCGCCTCGAATTCGAAGCCTCGGCCGACGCCGCCTCGGCCACCGCCGGCGCCGTCTATGTCGAAGCCAAGGCCCAGCCGATCGAGATCGTGCTGCCGGTCTCCAGCGACGTCCCCGCCGCGCCCGCCCCGGCCGCCGGCAAGACCTCGCCGGTGCAGGGCCTGCAGGAACGCTTCACCTTCGACACCTTCGTCCCCGGTCCGGCCAACGAATTCGCCCACGCCGTGGCGCGCCGCGTCGCCAGCTGGGCCGACGGCCACTTCAACCCGGTGCTGTTCCACGGCCCCTACGGCTTCGGCAAGACGCACCTGCTGAACGCCCTGGCCTGGGAAGCCATGCGCAACGCGCCGAACAAGCGCGTCGTGTACCTGACCGCCGAGCGTTTCCTGTCGACCTTCGTGCGGGCGGTGATGGATCGCCAGACCACGGCCTTCAAGGACGAGCTGCGCGGCGCCGACCTGCTGATCATCGACGACGTGCACTTCATCGCCGGCAAGCAGTCGAGCCAGGAAGAGCTGTTCCATACCCTGACCGCCCTCGTCGAGGACGGCCGCCGGGTAGTGTTCTCGGCCGACCGTCCGCCCTCGGCCATGACCGAGATGGACGCCCGCCTGCGCTCGCACCTGTCGGCGGGCTTGGTCTGCGGCCTGGAGCCGGCCGACCGCTCGCTGCGCTTGGGCATCCTGGAGCGCAAGATCGAGGCGCTGGGCCGCGCCCAGGGCTTCGTCGGCGCCGTGCGTCCCGAAGTGCTGCAATTCCTGGCCGACCGCTTCACCGACAGCGTCCGCGAACTGGAAGGCGCGCTGAACACCCTGACGGCCCGCGCCGGCGAGCGCCTGCCGCGCCTGACGCTGGACGAGGTCCAGGCGATCCTGCGCCCGCACCTGCGCGGCGGTGAAAAGCGGATCACCATTGACGACATCCAGAAGGCTACGTCCGAGCACTACGGCATGAAGCAGGCCGACCTGCTCAGCGAACGCCGTAACCGCGCCATTGCCCGTCCGCGCCAGGCGGCCATGTGGCTGGCCAAGCAGCTGACCACCCGCTCGCTGCCGGACATCGGCCGTCGCTTCGGCGGTCGCGACCACACCACCGTCCTGCACGCCGTGCGCCGCATCGAGGCCCTGCGCCAGGACGACGCCGTGCTCAGCCAGGACCTGGAGACCATCACCCGCAAGCTGCGCGGCTGATCGGACTTCCGAGACGACCGAAGGGGCCGCTCCGCAAGGGGCGGCCTTTTTCGTTTGGGCGACAGGCGGCGACCGTCATAACCATGGTGCTCGCCGATGGGCGGGGGACTGGAATGAAACGGACAGCCTGGCTCTTGCTGCTGGTGGCGATCACCGGGTGTTCGCCGCCGTATGCGAACCCGCACGCGGGCCAGCCCGTGGCGCGGGACGAGATCAGGCTTTCGATGGCGCAGGTGAATCCCGGCAACGCCCGGGCGGACGCCGCCAAGGCGCTCGGCCGCGGAGACCATCACCTGCTGGGCGTCCATGGCTACAGCGCCCTCGTTCCCGGCGTAGACGACCCCGCCGCCGCTGGTCGGCCGGTCCTGTTCATCGAGGACACCGGCGACCAGATCCGTGACTTCGGGCATGCACGGTTCAACAAGAAGGCCGCCGCCTACGCCCTGGTCTACAATCAGGAACTTCTCAGGTCTGAGAACTAGCCCGGCCGCGCCCTTCTCAAGGTCAAATTGATCCGCCCTCCGCCCGGCACGAGCCGCGAGGAGCCCGGCAGGATCCGGTCCACGCCGTGGAAGGCCAGACGCGCGGGCCCCGACAGCCGGCAGACGTCGCCCGATGACAGCCGCACCGAGCGAGTCGGGTCCTTGCGCGAGGTTCCGCCGATGCGGAACACCGCCGTGTCGCCCAGCGAGATCGACAGCACCGGAAAGCGCGGGTCGGCCTCGTCGCGGTCCTGGTGCAGGCCCATGCGGGCCTCGGGGCCGTAGAGGTTGACCAGGCAGGCGTCGGGCGGGACCTCGGGGTCGCCGAACCGCGCCCAGAGATCGAGCAGGGCCTGGGGGATTTCCGGCCAGGGCGCGTCCGTGCCGGGATGGCGGTCTGCATAGCGGTAGCCGTCGGCGTCGCTGGTCCAGCCGAGCGGGCCGAGGCTGGTCATGGCCACGCTCATCGCCTTGCCGTAGGGCGTTGCGTAGTGGGCCGGCGGCGCGATCGCGGCGGCCGCCAGCACGGTCTCGACCAGCGCCTGCTGAGCGTCCGGCGACAACAGGCCGGGCCAGAGATCGAAGCCGGGTACGAGGCTGACGGGGTTCATCATTACGCGGAATTAATGCCGCCCAGCGGCCGGATGGGTGTTGGTTTCGCGCCAAGCGGCCGTTGGCCGCACGATCGTTGCATACCAGGGCCGTACATGCGTCGTCTTCTGTCCACCGCCGCGGCGGTCGCGCTGCTTTTCGCTTCCGAGGCCGCCCTGGCGGCGACCGTCCCGATCGGAACCAAGGGCGCGACGCCCGCCACGGTCACCACCCAGCTGCCGCGCAACGCCCATCCGATCCACTACGACCTCTCGTTCACGCCCGATGCGGCCAAGATGAGCTTCACCGCCTCGGTGAAGATCGCCGTCGAGGTGACGCAGCCGACCCGCACCCTGACCCTGCAGGCGGCCGACCTGACCTTCGCCAAGGCCGCGATCGACGGCAAGCCGGCGACCGTCACGGTCGACGACGAGGCTCAGACCGTGACCTTCACCCTGGCCGCGCCCCTGGCCAAGGGCAAGCATCTGCTGAGCGCCGACTACGCCGGCAAGATCTACACCCAGGCCGCGGGCCTGTTCGCCCTCGACTACGACACCGAGGAGGGCTCCAGGCGCGCCCTCTACACCCAGTTCGAGAACTCCGACGCCCGCCGGTTCATCCCCTCGTGGGACGAGCCGTTCCACAAGGCCACGTTCAGCGTCGAGGCGACCATCCCCACCGGCCAGATGGCCCTGGGCAACATGCCGTTCGCCAAGAGCGTCGACCTTCCCGGCGGCAAGACGCGGGTGACCTTCGCGACCTCGCCGAAGATGTCGACCTATCTGCTGTTCTTCGGCCTGGGCGAGTTCGACCGCGCCAGCATCAAGTCCGCCGGGGTCGACATCGGGGTGGTCACCAAGAAGGGCGACCTGCCCAAGGCCAGGTTCGCCCTGGAATCCGCCGGGCCGCTGGTGGCCTGGTACAACGACTATTTCGGCGTCGACTATCCGCTGCCGGTGCTCGACCACATCGCCGCCCCCGGCCGCAGCCAGTTCTTCAGCGCCATGGAGAACTGGGGGGCGATCTTCTATTTCGAATACGCCCTGCTGATGGATCCGGCGATCTCGACCCAGCGCGACGCCCAGAACGTCTACACCACCATCGCCCACGAGACCGCCCACCAGTGGTTCGGCAACCTGGTGACCATGGCCTGGTGGGACGACCTGTGGCTCAACGAAGGCTTCGCTTCGTGGATGGAGGGCCGGGCCACCGAGAAGTTCCATCCCGAGTGGAAGTCGGAACTGGGCGCGGTGGCGGGGCGCGAATACGCCATGAACCTCGACGGCCTGTCCTCGACCCACCCGGTGGTGCAGCACGTCGAGACGGTGGAGCAGGCCAGCCAGGCCTTCGACGGCATCACCTACCAGAAGGGCGAGGCGGTGATCCGCATGCTCGAGGGCTATGTCGGCGAGGACGCCTGGCGCAGCGGCGTGCGCGCCTACATCAAGGCCCACGCCTACGGCAACACGGTCAGCGACGACCTGTGGAAGGCGGTCGAGGCCTCGGCGGGCAAGCCGATCACCGCCATCGCCCACGACTTCACCCTGCAGCCTGGCGTGCCGCTGATCCGCGTCGACGGCGGCGCCTGCCAGGCCGGCAAGCAGGTCCTGACCCTGACCCAGGGCGAGTACAGCAAGGACTTCCCCAACAAGACGCCGCTGGCCTGGCGCGTGCCGGTCAACGCCAAGGCGCTGGACGGCTCGAGCATCGCCAAGACCGTGGTCGAGGGCGGCAAGGCCAGCCTGACGGTCGAGGGCTGCGGCCCGGTCGTCGTCAACGCCGGCCAGAGCGGCTACTACCGCACCCTCTACGCGCCGGCCCGCTTCCAGGCTCTGGCGGCCAGCTTCGGCAAGCTGGCGGCCATCGACCAGTTGGGCCTGCTGTCCGACGCCTGGGCCATGGGCACGGCGGGCCAGCAGGGCGCGGCCGACGCCCTGGACCTGATCGCCGCTGCGCCGGCCGACGCCGACCCGCAGGTGCTGTCCAAGGTGGCCTCGGTGCTGTCGGCCATCGACGGCTACTACCAGGGCCAGCCCGAGCGCGCCGCCTTCCGCAAGCTGGCCGTCGCCCGCCTGGCGCCGATGCTGGACCGCGTGGGCTGGGCGCCCAAGGCCGGCGAGCCCGATCCGGTGGCCATTCTGCGCGGCGACCTGATCGCCACGCTGGGCGAACTGGGCGACCCGGCGGTGGTCGCCGAGGCGCAGCGGCGCTTCGCCGCCGACAAGACCGATCCGACCGCGATCCCCGGTCCGCTGCGCAAGGCGATCCTCGGCGTGGTGGCGGTCAACGCCGACGCGGCGACCTGGGACGCGATCCATGCCCGGGCGGCGGCCGAGAAGACCCCGCTGGTCCGCGCCCAGCTCTACAGCCTGCTGGCCTCGGCCCGCGACGAGGCCCTGGCCCGCAAGGCGCTGGACCTGGCCCTGACCGCCGAGCCGGGCGAGACCAACGCCTCGAGCATGATCTCGGGCGTGGCCGGCCGCCATCCGGACCTGGCCTTCGACTTCGCCGCCGCCCACAAGGACGCGGTCAACGACAAGGTCGACAACGGCGCCCGCACCCGCTTCATCCCCAGCCTCGCCACCGCCTCGGGCAAGCCGGAGACGGCCGCCAGGCTGAAGGCCTGGGCGGCGGCGAACCTGGCCGAAGGCTCGCGCAAGGAGGCCGACAAGGCGATCGCGGCCATCGAATATCGGGCCAAGGTGCGGTCCGAGCGCCTGCCGGCGATCACCGCCTGGGTCGCCAAGGCCGGCTGAACGGGCCTTTCAAAGCATCGCCGCAGCGTCGACAGCCCGACGCTGCGGCCTTCTGTCTTGCAGATTCCCCTTCTTTCCCTGCGGGAATGGGCTTGCGGGTCGCTGCGTATCCCCCATATCGGGCATCGAAGCGGGGTTGACGGGCTCGTCAACTTCGATTGAACCCTCTCCTTTCGCCCGTTCGCGGGCGGCAGGATTTTGGATCAACGCGACCAACGGGGACGGACCGAGAAAAACCGGGGCGCTTTCATGAGGCCCTTGTCACCGCCGTCCGCCATTCGAGGAGCTGCAGGCACCACACATGAGCAAGATTATCGGTATCGACCTTGGCACCACGAATTCGTGCGTGGCCATCATGGACGGCAAGAACCCGAAGGTGATCGAGAACGCCGAAGGCGCTCGCACCACCCCGTCGGTGGTCGGCTTCCTTGAGGACGGTGAGCGCCTGGTCGGCCAGCCCGCCAAGCGCCAGGCCGTGACCAACCCGACCAACACCCTGTTCGCGATCAAGCGCCTGATTGGCCGCAACGCGAACGACCCGGTGGTCGAGAAGGACAAGGGCATGGTGCCCTACGAGATCGTCAAGGGTCCGACCGGCGACGCCTGGGTCAAGGCCCACGGCAAGGACTACTCGCCCCAGGAAGTCTCGGCCTTCATTCTGCAGAAGATGAAGGAAGCCGCCGAAGCCCACCTCGGCGAGCCGGTCTCCAAGGCCGTCATCACCGTTCCGGCCTACTTCAACGACGCCCAGCGCCAAGCTACCAAGGACGCCGGCAAGATCGCCGGCCTGGAAGTGCTGCGCATCATCAACGAGCCGACCGCGGCCGCCCTGGCCTATGGCCTGGACAAGAATGACGGCAAGAAGATCGCCGTCTACGACCTCGGCGGCGGCACCTTCGACGTCTCGATCCTTGAGATCGGCGACGGCGTGTTCGAGGTGAAGTCGACCAACGGCGACACCTTCCTGGGCGGCGAGGACTTCGACCTTCGGATCGTCGACTACCTGGCCGACGAGTTCAAGAAGGAGCAGGGCGTCGACCTGCGCAAGGACAAGCTGGCTCTCCAGCGCCTGCGCGAAGAGGCGGAAAAGGCCAAGAAAGAGCTGTCCTCGACGGCTCAGTATGAGGTCAACCTGCCGTTCATCAGCATGAACGCCTCGGGCCCGCTGCACCTGAACATCAAGCTGTCGCGCGCCAAGCTGGAAGCCCTGGTCGACGACCTGATCGCCCGCACCATCGGTCCGTGCGAACAGGCCCTCAAGGACGCCGGCCTCAAGAAGAGCGACATCGACGAAGTGATCCTGGTCGGCGGCATGAGCCGCATGCCCAAGGTCCAGCAGGCGGTGCAGGACTTCTTCGGTCGCGAACCCCACAAGGGTGTGAACCCCGATGAAGTCGTGGCGCTGGGCGCGGCCGTCCAGGCCGGCGTGCTGCAAGGCGACGTCAAGGACGTGCTGCTGCTCGACGTGACCCCGCTGACGCTGGGCATCGAGACTCTGGGCGGCGTGTTCACCCCGCTGATCGAGCGCAACACCACCATCCCGACCAAGCGCTCGCAGACCTTCTCGACCGCCGACGACAACCAGTCGGCCGTGACCATCCGCGTGTTCCAGGGCGAACGCCCGATGGCCGTGGACAACAAGATCCTCGGCCAGTTCGACCTGGTGGGCATCCCGCCGGCGCCGCGCGGCGTGCCGCAGATCGAGGTCACGTTCGACATCGACGCCAACGGCATCGTCCAGGTCCACGCCAAGGACAAGGCGACCAACAAGGAGCACTCGATCCGCATCCAGGCCAATGGCGGCCTGTCGGACGCGGACATCGAGCGCATGGTCAAGGAAGCCGAGGCCAACAAGGCCGCCGACGAGCAGAAGAAGAAGCTGGTCGAGGCCAAGAACCAGGGCGAGGCGATCCTGCACTCGACCGAGAAGGCCCTGGCCGATCACGGCGACAAGGTCGGCGCGCCCGAGAAGGCCGCCATCGAGACCGGGATCACCGAGCTGAAGGCCGCTCTGGAAAGCGAAGACGTCGAGGCCATCCAGGCCAAGACCCAGGCGCTGATCCAGGCCTCGATGAAGCTGGGCGAAGCCATGTACGCCTCGCAGCAGGACGGCGAGGGCGCTGACGGCGCGCAAGCCGCCGCGGACGACGGCGTGGTCGACGCCGAGTTCGAGGAAGTCGACGGCAACGACAAGCCGGCCGCGTGACCAAGGGTCGCGGGGAACCCGGGCGCGAACGTCTTGCGCCGGGGTTCCCCGTCCCCCACCTCATTCGGGTGTCAGTAGCGATCAGGCCGATGTCGAAAGCTCTTCCATCGCCGCGCTCCCCAGGGGCGCAAAGCGCGTCCCGTCGTTGCAATCGCAAGGTTGCGTCGGTAGATTTCCCTAATCTTATGGTTGGGGGATATCATGAAGCGTCTCGTCGTCCTGCTGCTGGGACTGATGCTGCTCGTGCCGACGGCGGCGAGCGCCGCGCGCTTCGGCAAGCGGGAAGAGGTCCAGCGGATCGCGCCGGTCTCGCTTCCCGGGCCGAGCGGCGAGAGCCTCTATCTGGGCAACAAGATCACCACCTACTGGCTGGGCGGCGGCCTCTATCTGAAGGACGACGGCTACGTCCTGGGCGTGGCCGGGGACGACAAGGCCTACTACGTCCTGACGCCGGAAAAGATCGCCATCGCCCAGAAGGCCGGGCTTCTGCCCGACCCGCTTCCCGCCTATCAGATCCATCCCATTCAATATCTGCTTGGCTATTCGTTCTGGCTCGTTCTGGTCGTCGTCATCGCCTGGAGCCTGATCCAGGCGGCCTGGCAGAAATCCCGAGCCGTGACGCGGCGAAAGCCTGGAACAGCGTTAACCTGACGCGGAGCGGTCGAGCCGTTTTCCGCGGCGAGATGTAAGGCCGATGCGCGACTATTACGAAATCCTCGGCGTGAACCGGACCTGCGACGACGCGGGCCTGAAGTCCGCCTTCCGCAAGCTGGCGATGCAGCACCACCCCGACCGCAACGGCGGTTGCGAGGACGCCAGCGGGCGGTTCAAGGAGATCAACGAGGCCTATTCGGTTCTCTCCGATCCGCAGAAGCGCGCGGCCTACGACCGCTTCGGCCACGCCGGCGTCAACGGCCCGCAGGGCGGTCCCGGCGGCGGCCAGGGCTTCGACGCCAGCGACATCTTCGGCGACGTGTTCGGTGACGTCTTCGGCGAGATGTTCGGCGGCGGCCGTCGCCAGTCCAATGGCCCGCAACGCGGCCAGGACCTGCGCTACGACCTGGAGATCAGCCTCGAGCAGGCCTATGCCGGCGCCGAGGTCGAGATCACCGTCCCGGCGGCCATGACCTGTGAGGTCTGCGACGGCTCGGGCGCCAAGCCCGGCACCAGCCCCACCGTCTGCGGCTCGTGCGGCGGCGCCGGCCGCGTGCGCGCCACGCAAGGCTTCTTCTCGGTCGAGCGCGCCTGTCCGCGCTGCGGCGGCTCGGGCCGCCTGGTGCTCGACCCCTGCGCCGGCTGCCATGGCCACGGCCAGGTCCGCAAGGAACGCATCCTGTCGGTGCGCATCCCGGCCGGCGTCGACGACGGCGCCCGCATCCGCCTGGCGGGCGAGGGCGACGCGGGCGTGCGCGGCGGTCCGCGCGGCGACCTCTACCTCTTCCTGTCGGTGACCCCGCACGAGCTCTTCGAGCGCGACGGCCTGGATCTGCTCTGCACCGTGCCGGTGCCGATGACGGTCGCGGCCCTCGGCGGCGAGATCGAGGCCCCGTGCCTGAAGGGCGGCGAGACCTGCGACGGCACCTGCCGCGTCAGCGTCAAGGTTCCCGAAGGCGCCCAGACCGGCAAGACCGTCCGCCTCAAAGGCAAGGGCATGCCGTCGCTGCGCAACCGCCAGCGCGGCGACCTGGTGGTCGAGCTGTTCGTCGAGACCCCGACCCACCTGTCGGCCCGGCAGAAGGAGCTCCTCAAGGAGCTGGCCGGCCTGTGCGACGACAAGCAGAACCCCAAGTCGGCCAACTTCGTCGGCAAGGCCAAGCGCTTCTGGGAAGAAGTGACGGGGAGCTGAGGCCGGACGGCCCCGATGTGGTTGCAGGATGGGCCCGCCCTTGTGGCGGGCCTTTTCGCGTCTGAACGGGCCTAGAGATCGGTCCGGCGATCGGCCTTCAGGGCGCGGATCAGGCCGAAGAGGCCGCCGATCAGGATCGCGGCGGCCAGGATCGTCGCCGTGCCGGCGTCCGAGCGGGCGAAACGGCCGGCGTCGTCCACCGCTCGGGTGATCCTGGCCCCGGCCTGCACCAGGGCGGCGGGCGGCTCGAACAGCGGCGAGGGCGGCGGAACACTGAAGGTGACCGGGATGGTCACCTCCTTCTGGTCGATCAGTTCGGGCGGCGGCGAGGTCATCAGGAACTCGGCCGACAGGCGCACCGCCGCCTGGCCGAAGCCGTAGCCTTCGGGTGTTTCCTTGATGGCTTCGCAGGTGTTTAGCCGTCCTGCGATCCCGACCTTGCACCGGATGACGGCCGAACCGCCGACCTCGTCCTTCTGCGCCTGCTCCGGATAGTACTCGGCCATCTGGTCGGCCGTCGGCTTGCGCAGCCAGTCGGGCCTGTAGGTGCTCGTCCCGCTATTCCCGTCGCCGCTCATGCCGCCCCCGCGTTCGGTTCGAGCTTAGGGAGGGGGGCTGGCTCGGGCAATCGCACTTATTGCTGGGGATTCCACAGGGGATGGCTATCGGTTGTGGCATTCTTGTTCTATCAACGTTCTTATTCACCGAGGGCGACGAACTTGGAGCAGGATCAAGCAACGCCGGTTCATCTGATCGAAGATGACAACGGCCACCGCTTCCTGATCTACGCGACCGAAAGCGGCGTCAGCGTCGAACTGCGCCATGACGGCGACGCTCTCTGGATGACCCAGGCCCAGATGGCGCAGCTGTTTGGGCGGGACCCTTCCGTCATCTATCGCCACGTCACCAACATCCTCGACGAAGGCGAACTGGCAGAAGCGAATAACTTGCAAAAAATGCAAGTAATTGGCGCGGGGCGTCCCGGCACCCTCTACAGCCTCGATATGGTGATCTCGGTTGGCTACCGAGTCAGTTCCGTTCAAGCAACCTTGTTTCGGAAATGGGCCACAGGCGTCCTGGTCCGTTTCGCCACCAAGGGCTTCGTCATCGACGCCGCCCGTCTGAAGAATCCTGAAGAGAACGATCGCGTCCGCGAACTGCGCGAGATCGTTCGCGACATTCGAGCCTCGGAGGCCAATCTCTACGCCGAGCTCAGGCGCATCTGCGCGATGTGCCAGGACTATGAGCCGAGCTCGCAGGCTGCGACGACGTTCTATCGCCGCACCCAGGCCAAGCTGTTCTACGCGGTGGTCAATCGCACGCCGTCCGAGGTGCTGGAAGAGCGCGCCGACGCCGCTGTGCCGAACATGGGACTGCAGTCCTGGCCAAAGGACGAGATCCGGCAGGCCGACGCCCTGATCGCCAAGAACTATCTGGCCCCAGGGGAACTCAAGGAATTGAACCGTCTCACCGACATTCTGCTCGGCATCTTCGAGGACCAGTTGGAGATCGGCCGTCTGGTGACGATGGAGCAGGCCGCTGGCTTGCTGGACCAGCAATTGGCGAACCTGAACCGCCTTGTGCTGGATCACGGCGGTCGTGTCCGACACGATCAGGCCGAAGCTGGCGCTAAGGCCCAGTACAGGCTGTTCGATGAGCGGCGAAAAATCTCGCGGCGTGCGGAAGTCGATCGCGAACTTTCCGCGTTAAAGGCGGCCGACAAGGCCCTGCCGAAAGTTCGTCCTGGGCCGAAAAACCCCCGTCGCACCCCTTAACGAAAACCGCGACGCTCTGTAGTTTCCGGTCGGATGAACGCCCCGGTTTCTCCGCCCACTCAGACCTTCGACGCCACCGGCGCCACGCCGGTGATGCAGCAGTTCTTCGACATGAAGACCCGGCAGCCCGACGCGCTGCTGTTCTTCCGGATGGGCGATTTCTACGAGCTGTTTTTCGACGACGCGATCCGCGCGGCGGCGGCCCTGGGCATCTCGCAGACCTTCCGGGGCAACCACAACGGCCAGCCGATCCCGATGGCCGGCGTGCCGCACCACGCGGCCGAGGCCTATGTGTCCAAGCTGATCCGCATGGGCTTCAAGGTCGCCGTCTGCGAGCAGATGGAAGATCCGGCCGAGGCCAAGAAGCGCGGCTCCAAGTCGGTGGTCCGCCGCGACATCGTCCGGGTGGTCACGCCGGGCACCCTGACCGAGGACGGCCTGCTGGACGCCCGGGGGGCCAACCGCCTGGCGGCCGTGGCTATCCGCGCCGGCCAGGCCGCCGTGGCGTCCGTCGAGCTCTCCACCGGCGAGGTCGAGTGCTTCTCGACCGGCAAGGACGGGGTCGGCCCGCTGCTGGCGGCCCTGTCGCCGTCCGAGACCCTGGTCGCCGACCGCCTGCTGTCCGACGACCACCTGGCCCAGACCCTGAAGATCTGCGGCGGCCTGATCCAGCCCATGCCCTCGGCCCTGTCGGAGCCGCAGGCCTCGGAGACCCGGGTCAAGCGCCTCTACGGCGTCGACACCCTGGACGGCTTTGGCGGACTTTCCCCCGCCGAGGTCGGCGCTCTGGGCCTGATCGCCGCGCATCTGGAAATGACCCAGGCCGGCAAGCTGCCGGCCCTGCGCGCCCCGCGCCGCGCGGCCGAGGCCGACGTCATGTCGATCGACCCGGCCACCCGCTCCAGCCTGGAGATCGACCGCACTCAGGGCGGCGACCGCAACGGCTCTCTGCTGGCGGTCATCGACCGCACGGTCAGCGCCGGCGGCGCGCGCATGCTGGCCGCGCGCCTGGCCCGGCCGCTGCTCGACCCGGCCGTCATCGACCAGCGCCTGGACGCCGTCGAGTGGTTCGTCGATCACCGCTCCCTGCGCGAGCGCCTGCGCGAGCAGCTGAAGGGCGCGGGCGACATGGCGCGGGGCCTGGCCCGCCTGGCGCTGGGGCGCGGGGGTCCGCGCGACCTGGCCTGCCTGCGCGACGGCCTGAAGACCGGCGAGAAGCTGGCCGGCATGGTCGGCGGCTCGGGCGACCCGCTGTCGCCGCCGCCGGTCGAGCTGGAGGGCGCGCTCTCGGCCCTGACGCCGTCTCTGCACCAGGGGATTTCGCAGCTCCTGAGCACCCTCGAAGCCGGCCTTGGTCCCGACCTGCCGGCCCTGGCCCGCGACGGCGGCTTCGTGGCCCCCGGCGTGCGTCCCGAGCTCGACCAGGCCCGCTCCCTGCGCGACGACAGCCGCCGGGTGGTGGCCGCGCTGGAGCAGCGGCTCATTCAAGAGGCGGGCGTCCCGCTGAAGATCCGCCACAACGGCGTGCTCGGCTATTTCGTCGAGGCCACGGCCGGCAAGGCCGACCCGCTGTTCCAGCCGCCGCTGAACGCCACCTTCATCCACCGCCAGACCCTGGCCAACCAGGTGCGCTTCACCACGGTGGAGCTGGCCGATCTCGACGCCCGCATCGCCCAGGCCGCCGAGCGGGCCCTGGCCATGGAGGTCGCCGCCTTCGAGGACTGGCGCGCCGAGGCCGCCGCCCTGGCCGCGCCGATCCAGGCCGCCGCCGAGGCCCTGGCCCGTCTCGACGTCGCCGCCGCCCTGGCCGAGTGGGCCGAGGACGCCGGGGCCGTGCGGCCGGTGGTCGACAAGTCGCTGGCTTTCGAGGCCAAGGCCGCCCGCCACCCGGTGGTCGAGGCCGCCGTGCGCCGCGCCGGCGATCCCTACACCCCCAACGACTGCCGGCTGGACGCCGCCGGCGAGGTCGCCGCGCGTCTTTCCATCGTCACCGGCCCGAACATGGCCGGTAAGTCGACCTTCCTGCGCCAGAACGCCCTGCTGGCGATCCTGGCGCAGTCGGGCTGCTACGTGCCGGCCAAGAGCTTCCGGCTCGGCGTGGTCGACCGCCTGTTCAGCCGCGTCGGCGCCGGCGACGACCTGGCCCGGGGCCGCTCGACCTTCATGATGGAAATGGTCGAGACCGCCGCCATCCTGACCCAGGCCACGCCGCGCAGCCTCGTCATCCTCGACGAGATCGGCCGGGGCACCGCCACCTATGACGGCCTGGCCATCGCCTGGGCCTGCGCGGAGTCGCTGCACGACACCAACCGCTGCCGCGCCCTGTTCGCCACGCACTATCACGAGCTGGCGACGCTGGAGGAGCGGATGGCGTACGTCTCCAACCTCAGCCTCCGGGCCAAGGAGTGGAACGGCGACCTCGTCTTCCTGCACGAGGCGGCCGACGGTCCGGCCGACCGCTCCTACGGCGTACAGGTGGCCAAGCTGGCCGGCGTGCCGCCGCAGGTGGTCGCCCGCGCCAAGGAGGTGCTCGACCGCCTGGAGAGCAAGACCGAATCACCGGCCAAGCTCGACGACCTGCCGCTGTTCGCGGCCTCGGCCCCGGTCATGGCGGCGCCTGCGGTTTCGGCGCCCAGTGTCGTCGATGCGGCCCTCAAGGACCTCGATGTCGACGGCATGAGCCCGCGCGAGGCCCTGGAGGCGCTTTATCGTCTTAAGGGTCTGCTCAAGGCTTGAGATCAATCATAGGAGCATGGCGGCGGCCGCTCACGGCGGCTGCTTTGGCCGTCTCGTTGGGGTAACCATATAACCGTCATGCCCCGTCGCCTTCGCCCCACGCCCCTGGAACACGTCGTCGACGGCCACGCCCTGCGCGCGCGCCTCTCGGCCGCCGCGCTGGACGCCATTGGCGACGAGGCCGCTCAGCGCGCCCGGGCCATCGAGATTCTCAAGCAGGCCCTGTTCCGCGGCCGGATGATCGCCAAGGAGCGGCTGGAGAACGGCGCCAGCGGGGTCGAGACCGCCCGCCTGCTCAGCGGCGTCACCGACGAGGTGATCACCGCCCTCTACGACTTCACGACGGTGCACGTGTTCCGGGCCCGCAACCCGACCGAGGGCGAGCGCCTGGCCCTGCTGGCCGTGGGCGGTTACGGCCGCGCCACCCTGGCGCCGTTCAGCGACATCGATCTGCTGTTCCTGCGGCCCTACAAGCAGACGCCGCACGTCGAGAGCGTGATCGAGTACATGCTCTATGCGCTGTGGGACCTGGGCTTCAAGGTCGGCCACGCCTCGCGCACCATCGAGGAATGCGTCCGCCTGTCGAAGGAGGACTTCACGATCCGCACCTCGATCCTCGAGGCGCGGCGGCTGACCGGCGACGAGCGTCTGGCGGCCGACCTCAAGAGGCGCTTCCGCGACGAGGTCATGAAGGGCACCGGCCAGCAGTTCGTGGCCGCCAAGCTCAAGGAGCGCGACGACCGCCAGGCCCGCGCCGGCGCCAGCCGCTACATGGTCGAGCCCAACGTCAAGGAAGGGAAGGGCGGTCTTCGCGACCTGCACACCCTGGTGTGGATCGCCGAGTACCTGCATCCGGTCGACAAGCCCGAGGACGTCTTCAAGCTGGAGCTGTTCTCCGGCCGCGAGACCAAGGCCTTCATCCGCGCCTTCGATTTCCTGCATGCGGTGCGCGCCCACCTGCACTTCACGACCGGCCGGCCCGAAGAGCGCCTGACCTTCGACCTGCAGCCCGAGATCGCCCGCCGCATGGGCTATGGCGACCGTGGCGACGCCCCGGCGGTCGAGCGCTTCATGCGCCGCTACTTCCTGATCGCCAAGGAGGTCGGGGCCCTGACCCGCGCCTTCTCGGCCAAGCTGGAGGCCGAGCACTTCAAGAACGAGCCCAAGGGCATCTCGCGCTTCCTCCCGGGCGGCAAGCCCAAGCGCAAGGCCCTGGACGCGCCGGGCTTCTACGAGGACGGCGGCCGGCTGAACATCGAGGGGCCGGAGGTCTTCGAGCGCGATCCGGTCAACCTGATCCGCCTGTTCAAGATCGCCGACGAGCGCGACCTGGATCTGCACCCCGACGCCTTCACGGCGGTGACCCGCAATCTGGGCCTCATCACCTCGAAGGTGCGTCGCGACCCGCACGCCACCCAGGCCTTCCTCGACCTGCTGGCGCGGGGCAAGCGCAGCTACCGCACCCTGACCCTGATGAACGACGCCGGCGTGCTGGGCCGCTTCATCCCGGAGTTCGGCCGGGTCGTGGCCCAGATGCAGTTCAACATGTACCACTCGTACACGGTGGATGAGCACACCCTGCGGGCCGTCGGCCTGATCGGCGACATGGCCGCCGGGCGGCTGTCGGAAGACCACCCGCTGGCCGTGTCGATCATGCCGCTGATCGAGGACCGCGAGGCCCTGTTCCTGGCCATGCTGCTGCACGACACCGGCAAGGGCGGCGTGGGCGGCCAGGAGAAGGCCGGGGCCCGATCGGCCCGCAGCGCCTGCGAGCGCCTGGGCGTCGAGCGCAGCAAGGTCGAGCTCGTCGCCTGGCTGGTCGAGAACCATCTCGTGATGAGCGACTTCGCCCAGAAGCGCGACGTCTCGGATCCCGGCACGGTCGCGGCCTTCGCCCGCATCGTCGAGAACCCCGAGCGCCTGCGCCTGCTGCTGGTCATCACCGTCGCCGACATCCGGGCCGTGGGGCCGGGGGTGTGGAACGGCTGGAAGGGCCAGCTTCTGCGCGAGCTCTACAACGCCACCGAGGCCGTGTTCCGCGGCGGGCGCGGCAGCGACGCGGCCATCCACGTCCAGCGCCACCAGGAAGCCGCCGCCGCCGGGGCGCGCGAGACCCTGGTCGCCGCCGATCCGGCCGCCAAGGGCTGGGCCGCGGCCATGGAGGACGCCTATTTCGGCGCCTTCGGCTCGCAGGACCTGCTTGACCACGCCGCTCTCGCCCGCCGCGCCGCCATCCAGGGCGGGGCCGCCGCCGAGGGGCGGGTGGCCTCGGGCTCGAACGCCGCCGAGGTCGTCATCGCCGCCAAGGACCGTCGCGGCCTGTTCGCCGACCTCGCTTTGGCCATCTCGTCCTTGGGCGGCAACGTCGTCGGGGCGCGGGTCTTCACCTCCCGCCAGGGGCAGGCGCTGGACGTGTTCTACGTGCAGGACGTCACCGGCGCGCCGCTCGGCTGCGAGAACCCGCGCGCCCTGCGCCGCCTGGCCGACGCCCTGGAAGCGGCCGGGCGCGGCGAGGGCGTCAGCGTCGAGAGCCGGCGCGGCGCGGAACTGGCCCGTACCGCCGCCTTCGCCATCGCCCCGACCGTGGTGGTCGACAACGAGGCCTCCAACGAGGCCACCGTCGTCGAGGCCTCGGGCCGCGATCGGCCTGGCCTGCTGCAGGCCCTGGCCCGCACCCTGGCCGACAACGGCCTGTCCATCCAGTCGGCCCATATCGACGGCTATGGCGAGCGGGCGGTCGACGCCTTCTACGTCCAGACCGCCGAGGGCGGGAAACTGGGCGATAGCCGCAAGATCTCGACCCTCAAGGCTGACCTGCTGGCCGCCCTGGAGCAGAACGAAGCCGGCGCGCCCAGCACCCGTCCGGGCCTGAAGCGGGCCCGGGCCAGCGTGGCGCGCTGAGCGCGTCAGGCGAAAGTCTGAGCGGTTTCGCCGCCTGATGCGCTCCAAAAGGGGTGGCGCGATTCAACTTGGCGTCGAAGTCGATCACGGCCTAGCTTGACCGCATGCGGTTTCGTCGTCGGTAGCGACCAGGCGACGCGCGAGGGGGAGAGCGCAGGACATGACCCATCGCCGGCGCTGGACGATCCTCGTGGCTCTCGTGTTGACCGTACTGGGCGTGGGCGTCGCCGCCTTCGGTCAGGTGCATCAGAGGGTCTATCCCGCTCCCACCGCGCCGCTGAGCCTCTCGGGCCTGCCGGAGGGCTCGGCCTTCATCACCGTGACTGCGGCCGATGGCCTGCCGCTGAAGGGGATCGAGGTCGCGCCCAGGCCGGGCATGCCGACCTTCCTGTTCTTCCACGGCAACGGCTCGGCCGCGTCGGACAGCATCGACTGGCTCTCCCCGCTGATCGCCGAGGGCTACGGCGTGGTGGCGGCCGAGTATCGCGAATACAGCGGCAATCCGGGCCGAGCGTCGGAGAAGGGCCTGGCGGCCGACGCCGACGCTTTCTACGCCCGGGCGCGACAGACGGCCGGCGCGGGCAAGCTGATCGTGGTCGGCCACAGCCTGGGTGGCGGCGTCGCCTTCGGCCTGGCCGGTCGTCAGACCCTGGACGCCCTGGTCACCATCGGCACGTTTTCGAGCCTGCATGCCATGGCGCCGGCGATCGCCCGGCCGCTACTGATCGATCGCTACGACAACAAGGCCGCCGTGGCGAAGCTGGACGAGCCCTATTTCCTGATCCACGGCGACGCCGACGACGTCGTCCCCTTCGCCCAGGGCCAGGCCCTGCGGGCCGCGGCGGTGGCCGCCCGCCGGCCGGGCGCGATGTTCGCCGTCCACGGCGCCGGCCATGGTCCAGACGCGGCGACCCTGGCCATGATCCTGACCGCGATCAACGCCAAGGTGGCGGCCGGCGGCGGCATGGCGCGCGTGACCTTGCCGGCTCAAGTGACGCTGACGCCGTTCTGAGACGGGGGCTTTGGTGCAGTTCCGGTGAAACCTCGATGCAGCCGCCGCGCCGTAGCTTGACGCCTGTTCGCTCAGCGCCCAGAAGCCGGACGTGACCGACACTCCCGCCGCCGCGCCCGAACCGACGCCCGCTCCCGCCGCCAAGAAGGGCGGAGGGCTGTTCAGGTCGTCGGCGATCTATTCCGGCCTGACCCTGGTCAGCCGGTTCATGGGCTTCGCGCGGGACCTGGCCGTCTCCTACCGGATGGGCGCCAGCGCCACCCCGGCGGCCGACGCCTACAACGCCGCCCTGGCCTTCCCGAACCTGTTCCGCCGGTTCTTCGCCGAGGGCGCCTTCGCGGCGGCCTTCGTGCCGGCCTACGCCAAGTCGCTGCAGCGCGACGGCGAGGAGAAGGCCGACATCCTGGCCGCCGACGCCATGGCCACGCTTGCGGCCTCGACCATCATCATCACCGTCATCTGCCAGCTGGCCATGCCGTGGCTGATGATGCTGATCAGCCCGGGCTTCGGCTGGGGCACCGACAAGTACAAGCTGGCGGTGCTGCTGACCCAGATCACCATGCCCTACCTGCCGTGCATGGCGATCGTGGCCCACCTGTCGGGGGTGCTGAACGCCCGCGACCGCTTCATCCTGTCGGCCGGCGCGCCGATCCTGCTGAACATCTTCACCCTGGCCTTCATCCTGCCCCAGACCACGGCGGTCTCGGCGGCCACCTGGGGCTCGGTCGGCGTGGTGGTGGCGGGCGTCGCCCAGGCCGCGCTGCTGACCTGGGGCGTCAACAAGTCGGGGGCCAAGGTGCACTGGCGGCTGCCGCGCCTGACGCCGGAAGTGCGCGAGCTGATCGGCAAGGCCATCCCCGGCGCCCTGGCGGCCAGCGCCACCCAGGTCAACATCTTCATCTCCGGGGCCCTGGCCAGCCACGTTCCCGGCGGCCGCACCTGGCTGGCCACCGCCGACCGCCTGTACCAGCTGCCGCTGGGCCTGGTGGGGGTGGCCATCGGCGTCGCCCTGCTGCCGCGCCTGTCGCGCGCCGTGCACTCGGGCGACCGCGAGGACGCCCAAGGGGCGATGGACCAGGCGGTCGCCCTGGCCATGGCCCTGACCCTGCCGGCCGCCGCCGCTCTGGCGGCCATGCCGGGTTTCCTGTCGGACGGCCTCTACACCCGCGGCGAGTTCACCGCCTTCGACGCCAGCCAGACGGCCGCGGCGCTGTTCTTCTACGGCCTGGGCACCCCGGCCTTCGTGCTGCAGCAGCTCTATTCGCGGGCCTTCTTCGCCCGCGGCGACACCAAGAGCCCGATGCGCTTCGCCCTGATCTCGGTGGCGGTCAACATCGGCCTGGGCCTCCTGCTGTTCCAGCTGATGGGGGTGAAGGGCATCGCCGCCGCCACCGCCGTGGCCTCGTGGCTCAATGTCGGCCAGATGGCCTTCGGCCTGTGGCGCAAGAAGGACTACAACCCCTCGCTCGACACCTGGTCGCGCCTGGCGCGGATCCTGGCCGCCAGCCTGGGCATGGCCCTGCTGCTGGCCGCCGCCTCGCACTGGCGTCACCTGATCGAGGCCCCGCTGCGCGGCATCGGCCTGACCGGCCACGCCATCGGCGCCAAGGAGTTCGCCCTGGCCCTGACCTGTCTGGCCGGCGCGGCCGTCTATCCGCCGCTGCTGTTCCTGTTCGGAGGCGTTAAGCCCAGCGAGCTGAAGGCCGTCCTGCGGCGGGGCAAGGCTTGAGCTAGGATCTCCGTCCTTCCCCGCGAAGGCGGGGACCCAAGCTGAGCTTGGGGCGCCACAGCGGAAATTCCGCTTGGACCCCCGCCTTCGCGGGGGCGCTCGGATGTGGGGAGGCTTGCTCTAGGGCTCCCGGCCAGCTAACCAGCCTTGCATGGCTTTCAACGGTTCCCATGCGCCCCGATGGCGCAACTGGCTCTGAACCCGACCGCCGCGTCTCCGGATGCGGCCCGCGCTTCCGCGCGTCCCGCCATACCCGTTTCCGACATCCAAGGCTGAAGCCATGACCGATCAAGCTCCCGTCGCCTATACGGGTCCGTCCCGCGTGCTGTCCGGCGTCCAACCCTCGGGCGCCCTGCACCTGGGCAACTATCTCGGCGCGCTGGTGAAGTTCGCCCGCCTGCAGCACGAGATCGACACCTTCATCTTCGTCGCCGACCTGCACGCCATCACCGTCTGGCAGGAGCCGGAAGCCCTGGCCGATCAGACCCGCGAGATCGCCGCGGCCTATCTGGCCGCCGGCCTCGACCCGGCCAAGGCCACCATCTTCCCGCAGTCGGCCGTGCCCGAGCACGCCGAACTGTCCTGGATCTTCCAGTGCGTCGCCCGCCTGGGCTGGCTCGACCGCATGACCCAGTTCAAGGAGAAGAGCGGCAAGCACAAGGAGCGCTCGAGCGTGGGCCTCTACACCTATCCGGTGCTGCAGGCCGCCGACATCCTGATCTACAAGGCCACCCACGTGCCGGTGGGCGAGGACCAGAAGCAGCACCTGGAGCTGACCCGCGACATTGCCCAGAAGTTCAACCACGACTTCAAGGCCCCGGGCTTTTTCCCGCAGCCCGATCCGCTGATCCAGGGTCCGGGCGCGCGGGTCATGAGCCTGCGCGACGGCTCGGCCAAGATGAGCAAGTCCGATCCGTCGGACTACAGCCGCATCAACCTGACCGACGACGCCGACGCCATCGCCGGCAAGATCAAGAAGGCCCGCACCGACCCCGAGCCGTTTCCCGAGACCCTGGAGGAGCTGGCGACCCGCGCCGAGGCCGACAACCTGGTCGGCATCTTCGCCGCCCTGTCGGGCCGTTCGAAGGCCGAGGTGCTGGCCGACTACGCCGGCAAGGGCTTCGGCGCCTTCAAGCCGGCCCTGGCCGAACTGGCGGTCGAGAAGCTGGCCCCGGTGGGCGAGAAGATGCGCGGCCTGCTGTCCGACAAGGGCGAGCTCGACCGCATCCTGGCCGCCGGCGCCGAAAAGGCCCGGGAGGTCGCCGCCCCGACGGTGGCCGAGGTCAAGAAGCTGGTCGGCTTCTGGGGGGCCTGATCGCGGACCCTTCGGAGGGGGCGCGGCGCCGCGCCCCCTTGTTCTTCACTCATCCAAGCGCCACATCTCGCCCATGTTCATCCAGACCGAAACCACGCCCAACCCCGAGGTCCTGAAGTTCCTGCCCGGCCGCGAAGTGCTGGGCGAGGGCGCTCGGGAGTTCCGCACGCCGGAGGAAGGCGAGGCCTCGCCGCTGGCCGACGCCCTGTTCCGGCTGGGCGATGTGACGCGGGTGTTCTTCGGTCCGGACTTTCTGACCGTCACCAAGGGTGAGGACGCCCAGTGGCCGCACCTGAAGGCGCCGATCCTGGCCGCCATCATGGACCACTTCACCAGCGGCCGCCCGCTGCTGCTGGACCAGGTCGAGAGCGGCCACGACGACGACGGCGTCTATGACGAGGAGGCGGCCCAGATCGTCTCCGAGATCAAGGAACTGCTCGACACCCGCATCCGTCCGGCCGTGGCCCAGGACGGCGGCGACATCGTGTTCAGCAAGTTCGAGCCGGCCACGGGCGTCGTGTGGCTGCACATGCGCGGCGCCTGCTCGGGCTGCCCGTCGTCCTCGGCGACGCTGAAGTCGGGCGTCGAGAACATGCTCAAGCACTATGTGCCGGAAGTGACCCGGGTCGAGCAGACGCTCTGATTTTCGGTCCCGGCGCGCATCGCCGGCCTTGCCGTGATCCGCTGGGAACACCATACTGTAACTCTATAAGTTGCTATTATGGCTCCCTATAAGGATTGCTGATGTCCAAGCTCGACACCGCCGCCCTGGCCCAACTGTTCACCGAGGCGCGCACGCGCAACGGCTGGAAGTCCGACCCCGTGCCCGAAGCGGTGCTGCGTGAGCTGTACGACCTGGTGAAGTTCGGCCCGACCGCCGCCAACTCGACCCCGGCCCGCTTCGTCTTCGTGACCAGCCCGGAAGCCAAGGAGAAGCTGGCCGCCCTGTCGTCGGGCTCCAACGGCCCGAAGATCCGCCAGGCCCCGGTCACCGTCATCGTCGGCTACGACCTCGACTTCCCAGAGACCCTCGACAAGCTGTTCCCGCACGCGCCGGGCGCCAAGAACTGGTTCGGCGACCCCGTGGCTAAGGAATGGGGCGCGTTCCGCAACAGCTCGCTGCAGGGCGGCTATTTCATCCTCGCGGCCCGGGCGCTCGGCCTGGACGTCGGGGCTATGTCGGGCTTCGACAACGCCGGCGTCGACGCGGCCTTCTTCGAGGGCACCAACATCAAGAGCAATTTCATCGCCTCGATCGGCTACGGCACCGACGAGAACCTGTTCCCGCGCAGCCCGCGCCTCGATTTCGAGGAAGCCGCCTCGATCGTCTGACGTGCGACCCCAGGCGCGAAAATCGCACGATGGCGTGCGATTTTCGCGCTTCGGCGTTAGAACCTCGTCATGACCCTTCGTCTCGCGCTCCTCGCCGCCCCGCTGGCCCTGCTGGCCGCCTGCGGCCCCGCCGAAAAGACCCCCGCCAAATCCGCAGCGGCTCCGCAGGCCGAGCAGGAAGCGGGCAAGCCGGCCGACGGTCCCGTCGCCGTGAAGATCACCCCCTATGTCGGCGGTCCGCTGCAGGTGGGCGCCGCGGGGGTGGGACCGATCACCGCCGCCACCGCCTTCGACCAGCCGACCATCGCGGCCCTGTTCCCGAAGGCCCAGGTCAAGAGCGCCTTCATCCATGTCGGCGAGGGCCCGCCCGGGCCGATCATCGTCGTCGAGCAGGACAAGGTCCCGCTGCTGGAGATCGGCAAGGGCGCCGACGGCGGCATTTCCGAGATCCGCCTGGCGGCCGGCGACGTGCGCGGCCCCAAGGGCGAGAGCCTGCTGGCCAAGTGGGAGGCCCTGGGCTTCACCGTCGATCAGTGCCGGGCCGGCGAGGGCCGCACGGTCAATGCGGTGGTCTGCGTGCGCCCCGAGGCCCCGACCGTGTCCTACGTCTTCGGCGTGCCCGGCTGGACCAAGGGCGGCGTGCCCGACGAAAAGACCCTGAAGGCCAAGGCTCAGCTCAACGAATTCGTCTGGCGTCCGGCCGAGACCGCCCAGGTCGGGGCCGCCTGACCTTGCGCGTTCTTTCCGTCGACACCTGCCTGGCGGCCGCCTCGGTCGCCGTGATCGAGGACGGCCGCACCCTGGCCGCCCGCACCGAACCCATGACCCGCGGCCACCAGGAGCGCATCGCGCCCCTGGCCAAGGCGGTCGCCGCCGAGGCCGGGATCGCCTTTTCCCAGCTTGACCGCATCGCCGTCACCGTCGGCCCGGGATCCTTCACCGGCCTGCGCGTGGGGCTGTCCTTCGCCAAGGGCCTGGCCCAGGCGCTGTCGATCCCCTGCGTGGGCGTCAACAGCCTGGAGGCCCTGGCGGCCTCGTCGGAGGCCAAGGGCTTCGTCGCCGCCGTGCTCGACGCCAAGATGGGCCAGGTCTATCTGCAGGTCTTCGACGGCGGGACGGCGCTGATGGCTCCTGACGCCCTCGACCTGGGCGCGGCCACGGCCCGACTGGCCGAGCTCTATTCCGGCGGTCCGGCGACCCTGGTGGGCTCCGGCGCGCCGTTGCTGGAGGGCGTCCTGGCCGAGGCCACCGTCCTGACCCCGGCGTCCGCCGATCCGGTCGCCATCGCCCGCCTGGCCGCCGCCCGGCCGGCCCCGACCCATTCGCCTCGGCCGCTCTATCTGCGCGCCCCTTACGCCACGATGCCCGCCGCATGAACCTGCGCCCTGTCGGACTGGAAGCGTGCTGGGACCTGGCGGACCTGCATGAAAAGGCCTTCGACCGCCCCTGGAGCCCGACTGAGTTCGAGGCCCTGTTCAACTCGCCCGGGGTCTTCGCGGTGCTGGGCGGTTCCGGTGATCCCGAAGCGCCGCGCGGCTTCATCCTGTGCCGGGCGATCGCCGGCGAGGCCGAGATCCTGACCATCGCCGTCGATCCGGCCGCCCGTCGACGCGGCTGGGGCGCGGCCCTGGTCGAGATGGCCGCCGGGATCGCCACGGAAGCCAAGGCCTTCGACCTGTTCCTGGAGGTCGCGGCCGACAATCTGGCGGCGATCGGGCTCTACAAGGCGACCGGCTTTTCGCAAGTGGGTCTCAGGAAGGGCTATTATCCCCATCCTGACGGCGCCAAGGACGCCGTCGTCATGCGGCGGGCGCTTAACACTTAAGAAGCGATTGCCTATTGTGCCGCGAATCCCCCGACGGAGATTGCGCTTTGGACCGCCTCGAAAAGCTCTGCATCGAAAAAGGCATGCGCATGACCGACCAGCGTCGTGTCATCGCCCGTGTGTTGTCGTCGGCTGACGACCATCCCGACGTCGAGGAGCTGCACCGCCGCGCCCACGCCATCGACCCGCACATCTCGATCGCGACGGTGTATCGCACCGTCCGCCTGTTCGAGGAGAGCGGCATCATCGAGCGCCACGACTTCCGGGACGGCCGCTCGCGCTACGAAGAGACCCCGACCCATCACCACGACCACCTGATCGACATGAAGACCGGCAAGGTCGTCGAGTTCGTGGACGAGGAGATCGAGGCCCTGCAGCACGCGATCGCCCGAAAGCTCGGCTACAAGCTGATCGATCACCGGCTCGAACTCTACGGCGTGCCGATCGAAGAGTGATTGACCTGGATCAAGACAAAGGGCGCGGGTTCAACCCGCGCCCTTTTCTTTTGGGTCCGGCCTCGGCGGTTCAGGGACGGCTCAGGTCCGCACGAAGTCGAGGAACACGGGGGCGCAGTCGCCCAGCTTCTTTTCTTCGTAGCGGGTGGTGACGTGGTCGGCCGGGATGGCCTGACGGTCGGCGTCCGCTTCGGCGAAGCGGAAGGCGGGGCTGGCCAGAACCCGCTCGATCGTCCACTCGGCGTAGTCGGCCCAGTCGGTGGCGAACCGGAAGGCCGCGCCGGGCTTCAGCATCCGGGCCAGCTCGTTCACGAACTCCGGCTGGATGATCCGGCGCTTGTTGTGCCGGGCCTTGTGCCAGGGATCGGGGAACATCACGAACAGGCGGTCGATGCTGGCGTCGGGCAGCCAGCCGACCACGTCGCGGGCGTCGCCCTCGTGGATGCGGACGTTGCCCAAGGCCTGTTCCTCGACGTGGCGGACGGCGCTGGCCACGCCGTTGACGAAGGGCTCGGCCCCGATCACCAGCACGTCCGGACGGCGGCCGGCCTGGGCGGCCATGTGCTCGCCGCCGCCGAAGCCGATCTCCAGCCAGACTTCCTTGGCGTCGGGCATCAGGTCGCGGGGCTGGAAGGCCTCGTGCGGCACGCTGATGGTCGGCAGCAGGCTGTCGAGCAGGGCCTGCTGCCGGGGCTTCACCGGCCGCGACTTCAGGCGGCCGAACGAGCGCAGCGGCCCGTGGGGCTGTTGGGGATTGGTCATGGGGCGGGTCTTTAGAGGCTTGAAGGCGAAAAGAAAACGGGCCCCGGTCTTGTGACCGAGGCCCGCTCTTCAATTCCGAAGGATGGAAAGGCTTACGCCAGGCCCTTCAGCTCTGACACCAGGTCGGTCTTCTCCCACGAGAAGCCGCCTTCGTTGTCCGGCGTGCGGCCGAAGTGGCCGTAGGCGGCGGTGCGGGCGTAGATCGGACGGTTCAGCTGCAGGTGCTCGCGGATCGAACGCGGGGTGGCGCCGCCGATCAGCTGGGGCAGGGTCTTTTCCAGGATCGCCGGATCCACCTTGCCGGTGCCGTGCAGGTCGACGTGGAACGAGACCGGCTGGGCCACGCCGATGGCGTAGGCGATCTGGATGGTGCAGCGCTCGGCCAGGCCCGAGGCGACGACGTTCTTGGCCAGGTAGCGGCAGGCATAGGCGGCCGAACGGTCGACCTTGGTCGGGTCCTTGCCCGAGAAGGCGCCGCCGCCGTGCGGCGCCGCGCCGCCGTAGGTGTCGACGATGATCTTGCGGCCGGTGACGCCGGCGTCGCCGTCCGGGCCGCCGATCTCGAAGCGGCCGGTCGGGTTGATCAGCCACTGGGTCTTCTTGGTGATCAGGCCTTCGGGGAAGATCGGCAGGATGTGCGGCTTGATCAGGTCGAGCACGCGCTTGGAGGTCGGGGTCTTGCCGTCGATCTTCTTCTTGTGCTGGTGCGACACGACGATCGAGACGACGCGCTGCGGCACGCCGGCGCCGTCGTATTCCAGGGTCACCTGGCTCTTGGCGTCGGGCTCCAGCTCCGACAGCTCGCCCGAATGGCGCAGCTCGGCCAGGCGCTTGAGGATGTTGTGGCTGTACTGCAGGGTCGCCGGCATCAGCTCCGGGGTCTCGGTGCTGGCGTAGCCGAACATGATGCCCTGGTCGCCGGCGCCTTCGTCCTTCTTGTCAGTGGCGTCCACGCCCTGGGCGATGTGCGCCGACTGGCCGTGCAGGTAGTTGGCGAACTTGGCCTTCTCCCAGTGGAAGCCCTTCTGCTCGTAGCCGATGTCCTTGATCGCCGCGCGAACCTTGGGCTCCAGCGACTTGAGGATATCCTTGGTCAGCGCCTTGTTGGCGGCCTTGTCGCCGTCCGGCTTGCCGGCGCGAACCTCGCCCGCCAGGACGATGCGGTTGGTGGTGACCAGGGTCTCGCAGGCGACGCGCGCCTCGGGATCGACGCTCAGGAAGGCGTCGACGACGGTGTCGCTGATCCGGTCGGCCACCTTGTCGGGGTGGCCCTCGGAAACGCTCTCACTCGTGAAAATGTAGGACGAACGGTTCAAGTGGAACGCTCCGGCTAGGACCAGCGCCCACGCGGCGACCGGCCCCGCGAGCATGCCGCAGAGCATATAAAGATAAGTTTATGTCCGCAAGTCGGCCGAAGCCGACCCGCGTACGGCGTTGAAGCTAGAGCTCTTCGTCCGCCATGGAGCGCACCAGGTCCAGCAGCCGGCGACGAACCGGGGCCTTGGTGAGCTTGGGGAACAGGCCAGCCAGTTCCAGACCCTCGGGGGTCATCAGGAACTCGTGGACCTGGAGGTCGTTGCGGACCTCGCCGTCGCCGGGCTCGGACGGATCGGCCAGGCCTTCGAAGAAGTAGGCCACGGGGGCCTGAAGGCTGCGAGCGATCTCGTAGAGCTTGCTGGCGCTGACGCGGTTGGCGCCTCGCTCGTACTTCTGCACCTGCTGGAAGGTCAGGCCCAGGCTCTCGGCGAGCTTCTCCTGGCTGACGCCCAGGATCTTGCGGCGCATGCGGATGCGGGCGCCCACGTGCAGGTCCACGGGGTTGGGCGAGCGCTCGATTTCGGTGGGGGATTCAATGGCGACGGTCATGCTTAGGCATAGACCTGAGATTGCGGTTTTAGTTCAGCCTATATCTTTCACGTCGGCAAACTTGCGGCCGCGGTTACGCGAACTTCCGATACAGATCGCCACCGACGCGAGAATGAACGCCAAAAACGGCCAGTCCACTACCCTGGGCGCGAACGTGTCGCGGCCGGTCGCGGGAAGGTTGGCGTCGATCACGCCGCGCTGGCCAAGGTCGAGGCGCTGGCCGCCGACCACCCGTCCCTGGGCGTCGATCATGGCCGAGACGCCCGTGGGCGTGGCGCGGATCATTGGCCGGCCGGCCTCGATGGCGCGGTAGCTGGCCAGGTTCAGGTGCTGCAGCGGGCCGGAGGTGACCCCGAACCAGGCGTCGTTGGAGACGTTGACCAGCGCCCGCACGGCCGGATCGGGGCGGGCCAGCCCCGGGAACAGGCTCTCGTAGCAGATCAGCGGCTGGACCTTCAGGCCCGGCGCGATCGCCAGCGGCGCGGGGCGGGGGCCTATGGCGAAGCCGTCGCCCAGGTGGGCCATGCTCTTGACGCCGATCGCGGTCAGCAGGCCCTCGGCCGGCAGGTATTCGCCGAACGGCACCAGCCGGTGCTTGTCGTAGATTCCGACCACCGACAGGCCGCCCGCATCGCGGCGCAGGGCCACTAGGCTGTTGTAGTAGGTCGGGTGCTCGGCCGAGCCTTCGTAGCGGTAGCCGCCGATCAGCAGCAGCTGGCCTGGTTGCAGGGCGTCGGTGATCGCCTGGCGTACCCAGGTTCCGGGGGCCAGATAGTCGTCGATGGCGGCGGGCAGGGCGCCTTCGGGCCAGACCACCACCTCGGCCGGCTTGCCGTCGGCATAGGGCTGGGCGGTGAGCGTCACGTAGTCGCGGACGATCGCCTGGAAGCTGGCGGCGTCCCACTTGGCGGCCTGCTGGACATTGGCCTGGACGATGCGCACCCGGGGCGCGACGGCGGAGGCGGTAAACTCCAGAGCGTTCAGCAGCCGCCAGGCGCCGTGGGCATAGAGGCCGACCAGGGCCGCGGCGGCCACGCCGAGCGCGATCCGGCCCGAACGGCCCTGGCGCCAGACGGCGGGGGCGGCGGCGATGGCCAGGGTGACGAAGGTCAGGCCGTAGGCGCCGATCAGGGCCGCGGCCTGGGACGGGGCCGAGCCGGCCCGCCAGGTCTCGCCCGGCAGGTTCCAGGGAAAGCCGGTCAACACGTGGCCGCGCACCCACTCCAGCGCCGACAGGGCGGCGGCGAAGGCTAGCACGCGCACGGCGCCGGCGGGGCGGAAGCGGCGATAGAGCAGGGCGGCCAGGCCCCAGAACAGCGCCAGGCCGGCGGCCATGGCGGCCACCGCGAAGGGCGCCATCCAGCCCTGGTTGGCGGCGTCGACCATGAAGGCCTCGCCGATCCACCAGGTGCCGAGGCCGAAATAGGCCAGGCCCGCTAGCCAGCCGCGCAGGAAGGCCGAGCGCAGCGGCCGGGGCCCGTCGATCCCGTCCAGCAGCCATAGCAAGAGGGCGTAGCCCAGCAGGCCGGGCAGGATGCCGAACGGCGGATGGGCCAGGGCCGCGGCCAGGCCCGCGACCAGCGCCAGGACGCGGTCACGCCACGGTGATCGCTTGGTCAGCACGGAAAGCTTCAAGTGACGTCCACCGCGTCGAGCGGGACGTCGGCCTCGGCCGTCTCTTCGGCGCGGCGTACGCGCACGCGCAGCACCCGCCGGGCGTCGGCTTCCAGCACTTCGAGATCGAAGCCGGCCGGATGGCGCACGATCTCGCCCTGCTCTGGCACCTGGCCGGCCAGGGCGGCGACCAGGCCGCCGACGGTGTCGACCTCTTCCTCGTGCTCGGGCGGGGCCAGGGTCTCGCCGACCATCGCTTCGAGATCCTCGAGCGGCGTGCGGCCCTCGGTCTCCAGCGCGCCGTCGTCGGTGACGGTGACGCTGACGCTCGCGGCGTCGTCGTGCTCGTCGTCGATGTCGCCGACTACGGACTCGATCAAGTCTTCCATGGTGACGAGGCCGTCGACCCCGCCGAACTCGTCGATGACCATGGCCAGGTGGATGCGCTTGGTGCGCATCTTCAGCAGCAGGTCGGCGGCCCGCATCGAGGCGGGGACCAGCAGCATGTCGCGGCGCAGCTGTTCGAGGATGCGATCCTCGGGCTCGGGCCGCAGGTCGCCGTCGGCCAGCAGCAGGAACACGTCCTTGACGTGGACCACGCCGATCGGGGCGTCCAGGGCCTCGCGATAGATCGGCATGCGCGAATGGCCGGCCTCGACGAACTGGGCCACGACCACGGCGAAGGGGGTCTCGACCTCGACCGCCACCACATCGGGGCGGGGGGTCATGACGTCGCCCACCTTCAGCGTCTTGAAGGCCTCGGCCTGGTCGACCAGGTCGGGGGCGGGGGGCGTGTCGGGATCGATCGGTCGCGCGGGCTCGGCCGGCGCGCCGCCGCGACGCAGCTTGCGGAAGAACGCCCGCAGGCCTCGGCTAAGTCGAGCCGGGCCGGCGGGCGTGGAACTCTGGTCGTCGTCGGGCATGCCTTTAGGTGTCTACCCCTCGTCGGTCGCCGACGCATCGTCGGCGTAAGGATCGGGAACGTCCAGTCCCGCCAGGATCTCGCGTTCGAGCGCTTCCATGGCCTCGGCCTCGTCGTCGCCCTCGTGGTCGTATCCTAAAAGATGCAGCACCCCGTGCGCCACAAGATGTTGCAGGTGGTGAGCCAGGGGCTTGCCCTGCTCGGCCGCCTCGCGGACGCAGACGCCGTAGGCCAGGGCGATGTCGCCGATCTGGCCTTCCGGATTGGCCGCCGGGTCCTGGGGCGCGGGGAAGGACAGCACGTTGGTGGCGTAGTCCTTCTGCCGGAAGTCGCGGTTCAGCGCCTGGACGCTGTCGTCGTCGGCCAGCAGGATGACGATGCCCTTGCCCTCGATGTCCTCGTGGGCGTCCAGCACCGCCTGGGCGGCGCGCCAGACCAGGGCCTCGGCTTCGGGCTCGGCCTTGGTCCAGGCCTCGTCTTCGATTTCGATATCAACGGTGATCATCGGGGAGTCGCCAGCAGGGCCGCGTCGGCGTCGTAGGCCTTGACGATGCGCTCCACCAGCGGGTGGCGCACGACGTCGGTCGCGGTGAAGCGGGCCACGTCCACGCCCTCGACCCCTTCCAGGATCGAGACGGCGTGGGCCAGGCCGGAGTCGCGGGGGTTCAACAGGTCGATCTGGGTGGGGTCGCCGGTGACGACCATGCGGGCGCCTTCGCCCAGGCGGGTCAGCACCATCTTCATCTGCAGGCGCGAGCAGTTCTGGGCCTCGTCGACGATGACGAAGGCGTGCGCCAGCGTGCGGCCGCGCATGAAGGCGATCGGGGCGACCTCGATCTCGCCCTTGTCGCGGCGGCGGCGCAGCTGCTCGGCGCCCATGATGTCGGTCAGGGCCTCCCAGACCGGGGCCATGTAGGGGTCGACCTTCTCGTTGAGGTCGCCCGGCAGAAACCCGAGCTTCTCGCCGGCCTCGACGGCGGGGCGGGTGACGATCAGGCGGTCGACCTCGCCGCGCAGCAGCATGCCCGCGCCCTGGGCGACGGCCAGGAAGGTCTTGCCGGTGCCGGCGGGACCCAGGCCGAAGACCAGCGGATGCCGGGTCATCGACTCCATGTAGCGGGCCTGGTTCTTGGTCTTGGGCGAGACGGCGCCGCGGCGCACGGCGCGCGGCGAGGCCTGGCCGCCGGCGCTGTGGGCTTCGCCCACGGCCACGCGGATGTCGGCCTCGACCACCTCATGGCCCGCGTCGGCGCGCTCGGCCAGGGCGATCAGGGCGCGCTTGGCCGACGAGCGACCCTTGACGTCGCCGGTGATCTTGATCCCGCCGCCCGGGGTTTCGAGCAGGACCTTGAAGGCGTCCTCGATCAGGGCGGCGTGGCGGCCGGACGGGCCGGTGACGGCGACGACGGCGTCGTCGGAAAGCGGCAGGAACTCAGGCGTGCGGCTCACGCGGTCTCCAGAACAGGTTCATTGGCGAGCACGCCGGCCAGGCTCATCTTGGCGGCGCTCTCGATACGGACGGGAACGATCGTCCCGATCAGGTGCTCCCCGCCCGAGGCGTGGACGGCTTGCAGATAGGGGCTGCGGCCGACGATCTGGCCGGGGTGGCGGCCGGCCTTCTCGAACAGCACCGGCAGGGTCTTGCCGACCTGGCTGGCGTTGAAGGCCCGCTGCTGCTCGTCGAGCAGCTGGTTCAGGCGGTCCAGGCGCTCGGACTTCACGGCCTCGTCGACCTGGCCGGGCATGGCCGAGGCCGGCGTGCCGGGGCGGCGCGAATACTTGAACGAGAAGGCGCTGGCGAAGCCGACTTCGCGCACCAGGTCGAGGGTCTTCTCGAAGTCACCGTCGCGCTCGCCGGGGAAGCCGACGATGAAGTCGCCGCTCATGGCGATGTCGGGCCGGGCGGCGCGGATGCGCTCGATCAGCTTCACATAGCTCTCGGCCGTGTGGTCGCGGTTCATGGCCTTGAGGATCTTGTCCGATCCGGCCTGCACCGGCAGGTGCAGATAGGGCATCAGCTGCGGCAGCTCGCCGTGGGCCTCGATCAGGTCGTCGCCCATGTCGCGCGGGTGGCTGGTGGTGTAGCGGATGCGGTCCAGGCCGGGGATCTTCGCCAGGCGACGGACCAGCTTGGCCAGGGTCAGGCCGCCGCCGTCATAGGCGTTGACGTTCTGGCCCAGCAGGGTGACCTCGCGCACGCCCTGGTCGGCCAGGCGCCTGGCCTCGTCCTCGATGGCTTCCGGAGGCCGCGACCACTCGCCGCCGCGGGTGTAGGGCACCACGCAGAAGGTGCAGAACTTGTCGCAGCCTTCCTGCACGGTCAGGAACGCGGTGACGCCGTCGACCTTACGCTCGGCCGGCAGGGCGTCGAACTTCTCGTCGGCCGCGAAGTCGGCGGCCAGGCGCTCGCCGCTGGCCCGATGGGCGCGGGCGATCAGCTCGGGCAGCTGGTGATAGGCTTGCGGGCCGACCACGAGATCCACGGCCCGCTGACGGGTCATGATCTCCTGGCCCTCGGCCTGGGCGACGCAGCCGGCCACGGCGATGGTCATCTTGCCGCCGGCCTGGGCCTTGCGGTCCTTCATCAGCTTGATCTGGCCGAGTTCCGAATAGACCTTCTCGGTGGCCTTCTCGCGGATGTGGCAGGTGTTGAGCACGACGAGATCCGCGCCCTCGGGATCATCGACCACGCCATAGCCCAGCGGACGCAGGACGTCGGTCATGCGCTCGCTGTCGTAGACGTTCATCTGACAGCCGTAGGTCTTGATATAGAGGCGCTTTTGCGGGGTCTCGCTCATCCGGCGAGGTTATGGGGTCGAGCGGCCCCGCGCGCAAGGTCGCCATGGTCACACCCGGCGGCCGAACCCGCTGAAGAAGCCCCAAAAGAAAACGGCGCCGGAGAGGTCTCCGGCGCCGTCGTTCTTCGATCTTGGAAAGATCAGTAGCTCTCGTCGTGGCGCTTGATCGCCGCGCGGATCAGTTCGGCGGTCTCGTCCGGATCGGCCCAGCCGGTGATCTTGGTCGACTTGCCCTTTTCCAGATCCTTGTAGTGCTGGAAGAAGTGGGCGATCTGCTCGGTCAGGATGGTCGGCAGGTCGCGCCAGCTGTTCACGCCCGTGTAGAACGGGTGGAGCTTGTCGACCGGCACGGCCAGGATCTTTTCGTCGCACCCAGCCTCGTCGACCATCATCAGGGCGCCGATCGGGCGGCAGCGGATGATCGCGCCGGGCACCACCGGGGTCGGGCCCACGACCATGATGTCGGCCGGGTCGCCGTCGTCGGCCAGGGTGTGCGGGATGAAGCCGTAGTTGGCCGGGTAGAACATCGCCGTGTGCAGGAAGCGGTCCACCATCAGGGCGCCGCTTTCCTTGTCGATCTCGTACTTCACCGGCTCGCCGCCCTGCGGGATCTCGATGACGGCGTTCAGGTCGTAGGGCGGGTTCACGCCCACGGCGATCTTGGAGAGGTCCATAGTGACTCTTCGTTGTGGGAAGGTTCCCGCGGGGAGGCGGGCCTCAAGCGGCCGCCTGTATAGGCCACAAGTGTTGCGATGCGAAAGAGGGGGCGTGCTCGCGCCTCGACTTGGCCGCAGAAAGCATATCGGATCTACGACCGCGCCCGTTCAGTGACCGTGAGAACAGCGCGACGACGTGGTTTACGGACGGCGGGGACGGGGCGCGCCGACCGCTGTCGGGGCCCGTTCGCTAGGGGCTTCCACCCGCTCGCCTATCGCGCTATATAGCTCCTACATCGTCCGTTAGCGCTAGATGGCGCTTTCGAGCGGCGGCCCGAAAGGCTGCCGCTTTTTCTTTGGTCGCTCGCCAGCTTGGCTTTCTGGTCGGCTCGGGCGGCCCGCGAATTTGAGAAGAGAACCGTGCGCGGCAAGACGCGAGAAGACCTGGACCTGATCGAGATTCTCGATCCCGTCGCCGAGACCGTCGGCTACGAGATCGTCCGCCTGCGCCTGATGGGCGGGGCCGAGCAGCGCCGCCTGCAGATCATGGCCGAACGTCCGCTCCAGGAAGATGGAACGGGCGGCGACATGAACGTCGAGGACTGCGCCAAGCTGTCCCGCGCCATCTCCGAGGTCATGGACGCCGCCGACCCGATCGCCGGCGAATACACCCTGGAAGTCTCCAGCCCGGGCGTCGACCGCCCGCTGACCCGCCTGAAGGACTTCGAGACCTACGCCGGTCTGGAAGTGCGCATCGAGCTCGACCGCGTGGCCGAGGGCCGCAAGCGCTTCAAGGGCGAACTCGCCGGCGTCGAGGACGACCAGGTCGGCCTCAACATCGAGGGCGAGGACGACGTCACCGTCTATTTCCCGTTCGCCTGGATCGTCGACGCGAAGCTCGTTCTGACCGACGAGCTGATGAAGCGGGGCGCCGACCAGCGCGCCGCCCGCGTGGGCGCCGAGAACGACAACGATTTGTCCGAAAGTGAAGAGGACTGACCATGGCCATCGGCATCGCCGCCAACCGGCTTGAACTGCTGCAGATCGCCGACGCGGTCGCCCGCGAGAAGGGCATCGAGAAGGAAGTCGTCATCGAGGCGATCGAGGAGGCCCTGCAGAAGGCCGCTCGCGCCCGCTACGGCGCCGAGCACGACATCCGCGTCAAGATCGATCCGCGCACCGGTGAGACCACCCAGAAGCGCGTGATCGAAGTCGTCGGCGACGACCACGAGATGGAAGGCGAGATCGGCAAGGTCCAGATCTCGTCGGCCAAGCGCACCTGGCGCGACGCCGAGATCGGCAAGGTCTACGAAGAATCCCTGCCGCCGTTCGAGATCGGCCGCGTGCAGACCCAGATGGCCCGCCAGGTCGTCATGCACAAGGTTCGCGAAGCCGAGCGCGAGCGCCAGTACGAAGAGTACAAGGATCGCTCGGGCGAGATCGTCAACGGCAGCGTCAAGCGCGTCGAGTACGGCAACGTCATCGTCGACCTGGGCCGCGGCGAAGGCATCATGCGCCGCGACCAGTCGATCCCGCGCGAGAACTTCAACGTCGGCGACCGCATCCGCGCCTACATCTACGACGTCCGTCGCGAGACCAAGGGCCCGCAGATCATGCTGAGCCGCGCCCACGGCGGCTTCATGGCCAAGCTGTTCGCGCAGGAAGTGCCGGAAGTCTACGACGGCGTCATCGAAATCCGCGCCGTGGCCCGCGACCCGGGTTCGCGCGCCAAGATGGCCGTCATCTCGAACGACAGCTCGATCGACCCCGTCGGCGCCTGCGTCGGCATGCGCGGTTCGCGCGTGCAGGCGGTGGTCGCCGAGCTGCAGGGCGAGAAGATCGACATCATCCAGTGGTCGGAAGACGAAGCCACCTTCATCGTCAACGCCCTGGCCCCGGCCGAAGTCTCCAAGGTCGTCATGGACGAGGAAGACGAGCGCGTCGAAGTCGTGGTGCCGGACGAGCAGCTGTCGCTGGCCATCGGCCGCCGCGGCCAGAACGTCCGCCTGGCCTCGCAGCTGACCGGCTGGCAGATCGACATCATGACGGAAAGCCAGGAGAGCGAGCGCCGTCAGAAGCAGTTCGCCGAGGCCACCGCCCTGTTCCAGGAAGCCCTGGACGTCGACGAAGTCATCGCCCAGCTGCTGGTCACCGAAGGCTTCACCGCCGTGGAAGACGTGGCCTATGTCGAGTCGCACGAAGTCGCCTCGATCGAGGGCTTCGACGAGGAGACCGCCGAAGAACTGCAGGCCCGCGCCCGCGAGTTCCTCGAGAAGGAAGCCGCCGCCCTCGACGCCAAGCGCGTCGAGCTGGGCGTCGAGGACGACCTGCTGGCCATCGAAGGCGTGACCCTCGCCATGGCCGTGGCCCTGGGCGAAGGCGACGTGAAGTCGGTGGAAGACCTGGCTGGCCTGGTGCCCGACGACATGCGCGGCTGGTTCGAGAGCAAGAACGGCGAGCGCGTGCGCGAGCCGGGCATCCTCGAAAGCTTCAACCTGTCGCCCGACGACGCCGAAGCGCTGATCATGCGCGCCCGCATCGTCATGGGCTGGGTCGAGGCTCCGCCGGAGCCGGAATACGAAGAAGAAGAGGCTCTCGAGGGCGAGGCTGACGCCGAGGCCGAGCTCGAAGGCGAGATCGAGGCGGAAGGCGAAGAAGCCCCCGCCGAAGAAGCCCCCGCCGAAGAGGCCGCCTCCGAAGAAGCCGCCGAAGAGCAGTAAGAAACCCCGGCCCCTCCGGCCTTCGGAGGGGCCGCTTCCTTTCAGGACCCCGTCACGGACTTCATGATCGACCAGGCCGCCCCCAAGACGCACGCCGAAGCCAACCGCCAGCGCAAGGACGTCGTCCTGGGCGAAGCGGTCGACGAGGCGCGCCTGGTGCGGTTCGTGGCCGGTCCCGACGGCGTGGTGGTGCCCGACGTGGCTCGCAAGCTGCCGGGCCGGGGCATGTGGGTCGCGTCCGATCGCGAGTCCGTCGCCGCGGCGGTGAAGAAGAACGCGTTTTCGCGCTCGGCCAAGACCAAGCTGGCCGCGCCCGCCGATCTGCCCGACCAGGTGGAACGGCTGCTTGCCAAGCGGGTTCTGGACGGGCTGGGCCTTGCACGACGCTCCGGCGGCATTATCTCCGGGTACGAAAAGGTTCTGGCGGCCCTCGCCTCGGGCAAGACCGCCTGGCTGATCGAAGCCGCCAATGGCGCCGAAGACGGCCGCCGCAAGGTGTTTTCAGCCGCCCGCAAAGCGCCTAACACGCCCAGAATCCTCGGGATGTTCACATCCGACGAATTGGGTTTGGCCTTGGGCGGGGAGAATGTGATACACACGGCGCTCCTCACGGGGCGAGGCACGGATCGCTGGACTTTGGATGTCGAGCGGTTATCAGGCTTCCGTCCTCTCATGCCGCCGGACTGGGTGGTGCGTCAGAACGAGGAGCCCTAGGCTTCGATGCGTCCTCGGATGACTTCATCCGGCGGTGCGAAAGGTCTAGAACCTGAATGTTGGAGCAAGCCGCCTAAGGCGTCGCGCTCTTGAGCGAAGGGCCGGGAAACGCGCTTCCTATTGGAGGTACGTCCAGGCCCCTTTCTCGTATGGATTGATCGGTTTTTGGGCCGGGAACCCGCCCGGCGGAAGTACAAGCGAGCGCATGAGCGACGAGAACGATAACGGTCGGCCTGGTTCCAACCCCGGTGGGCGAGCCCCCATCACCCTGAAGCCCCGCCAGGGCTCGGTGAGCGCGGGCGTTGTGAAGCAGAGCTTCAGCCACGGCCGGACGAAGACGGTGGTCGTCGAGACCAAGCGCACGCGTCCGCATGCGCCCGCCGCCGGCAACCTCGCCGCGCCGTCGCAGGCCGAGCGTCGCTACGACGCTCCGCGTCCGCAAGGGCAGGGCGGTGGCGGCGGTTCGTCGGCCGGCGGTCTGTCGCAGGACGAGATGCGCGCGCGTCAGCGCGCCATCGAAGCCGCTCGCGAAAACCAGGAGCGTCAGGCTTCCGAACGTCGCGCCGCCGAGGCCCGCGCCGCCGCCGAGGCGAACGCGGC
>NZ_JBYCZS010000023.1:0-96338 GCF_057586355.1 Caulobacter sp. SRI_008 | reverse complement strand
GATGATTATGGGGCGGCTTGAGTAGGGGAGGATAAGTTGGGGTTATAAAGTTTTAGGGCATTGAGTTCGTTGAACTCTTTCCCGATTACGCCGTGTGAGTGGTGTGCGTAAGACCACCCCAAATCCGTAAAATCCCCGCGAAAGCGGGGACCCAGGCTTTTTCTGCAACCTGCGGCGCTCGACGATAAAACACCTGGGTCCCCGCTTTCGCGGGGATTTTACGGGAGGAGAGAGGTCAGGCCCCGAGCCCAGTCTCGCCCCCTCCACCACTTCGTGGTCTCCCTCCCCCGTTGCACGGGGGAGGAGTGGCGCTTTCAGTTCTGAGAGACCCCTCACCCGACCCTGCTCCGCAGGGCCACCCTCTCCCGCAAGGGGAGAGGGATAAGGCGCCGGCGCTTCACGGGGATTGTACGGGGAGAGGGATTTAGCGTTGGGCCTGCACCACCTTCACCGCCGGCGCGTTTTCCCAGCCGCCGCCGAGCGCCAGGAAGAGGTTGACCTGGTCGGCGGCCACGGCGGCGTCGGAGGCCGCGAGAGCGGCTTCGGCGCCGGCCAGGGTGCGTTGGGCGTCGAGGCCTTGCAGGTAGGGCGTGCGGCCGGCCTTGTAGAGGGTGGCGGCCTGGCGTTCGGCCTTGCCGGCCTCGTCGCGGGCGGCGCGCAGGGCGGCGTTGCGGTCGAGTTCGTGGGCGTAAGACGTCAGGCTGGTCTCGGTCTCGCGCAGGGCGTTCAGCACCACGCCGTCGAACTTCGCCAAGGCCCCGTCGGCGCCGGCCTCGGCGCCACGGATGCGGGCGCGCTCGCCCTCGCCCGGCAGGGTCCAGGAGACCAGGCCCGACAGGCTCCAGCGGTTGGCGGCGGGCTGGCCGAGATCGGCAAGCAGGCCGGTCGTGCCAGCGCCCAGGCCGAAGCTGATGTTCGGATAGAGCGCGCCGCGGGCGACGCCGATGCGGGCCGTGGCGCCGGCCAGGGTGCGTTCGGCCTGGCGCACGTCGGGCCGGCGCTTGAGCAGCGCCGCGCCGTCGCCGACCGGCAGGGGCTGCGACAGCTTCGGCGGCGACGCACAAGCCTCGACGGCTTTCGGAAACTCGGCGGGCGGCTTGCCGGTCAGCACGGCCAGCTTGTAGAGCGCGGCCTTGCGATGGGCCTCGAAGGTCGGGATGGCGGCGCGCTGCAGCTCGACCTGGGCGCGGGCCCGGGTGGCGTCCAGCGCCGTGCCGCGGCCGGCGGCGATCAGGCGGTTGGTGACGTCCAGGCTCTTGCGCTGAAGATCCAGCGTCTGTTCGGCGACGTGAATCTCGTGGCCCGACGAGCAGGCCTCGACATAGGCCCGGGCGACGTCGGCGGCGACGCTGACGCGGGCGAGATCCAGGGCCGCCTGGCTGGCGTCTTCGTCGGCGTGGGCGGCCTCGGCGGCGCGCTTGAGCCGGCCGACCAGATCGACCTGGTAGGACACCTTGACCCCGGCGTCGGCCAGGTTCTCGACCGGCAGGGGCTCGGTCAGCAGGTACTGCTCGCCGGACTCCCGGGCGTGCATCGCCGCCGCCGAGGCGCCGGCCGAGAAGCCGCCGGCGTCGTCGGCCTCGCCGGCCACGGCGCGGGCGCGGGCCAGGTTGGCGGCGGCGACGCGCAGGTCGGTGTTGGCGCTCAGCGCCTCCTGCACGAGGCCGTTCAGCGTCTCGTCGTCATAGAGCTTCCACCAGCCTTCCGGGACAGGGTCCTGGCTGACGGCGGCGTTGGTCGCGCCCATGAACGGGGCCTGCGCCGCCGGTTCGTTGATCTTGGCGGCGTCGGGGCGCTTGTAGTCGGGGCCGACGGTCGTGCAGGCGGCCAGGACCAGCAGAGAGGCGGCCGCGCCGAGGGTGCGGAGCGTGCTCATTTCGCGCCCCCTTGCCCCAGCACCGCGACGGTGGCGGTGCGGCCGGCGATCAGGCGCAGGTCCTTCGGCGTTTCGTCCAGGGCGACGCGGACGGGCACGCGCTGGGCCAGGCGCACCCAGCTGAAGGTCGGGTTGACGTTGGGCAGCAAACTCGCGCCAGCGGCGCGGTCGCGGTCCTCGATGCCGGCGGCGATCGACTGGATGTGGCCGTGCAGCGGACGGTCCTCGCCCATGACGCGGACGTCGACCTTCTGGCCGACGTACAGGCCCTTGAGCTTGGTCTCTTCGAAGTATCCCTCGACCCGGAACGAGCGGCTGTCGATCAGGGCCAGCACCGGCTTGCCGGCGGTGACGTAGTCGCCGGTGCGCAAGGTGAGGTCCGACAGGAAACCGTCGGTGGGGGCCGTGACCAGGGTGCGCTTGAGGTTCAGGGCCGCGAGATCCCGGGCGGCGTCGGCCTGGGCCAGGGCGGCCTGGCCCTGCTCGACCTTGGCCAGGCTCTGCTCGGTGACCTCGCCGGCGACGAGGTCGCCCAGCAGGCGGTTGCGGGCCAGTTCGCGGCGGGCCTGGGCCAGTTGCGCTCTCTGGGCGGCGACGGCGGCGTCGGCCTGGCGGACGGCCAGGGCGTAGCGGTCGCGGTCGACATAGAACAGCGGCTGGCCGGCCTTGACGGTCTGGTCGTTGACCACCTGGACGTCGGTCACCAGACCCGAGACGTCGGGGGCGACCTGGACGATGTCGGCGCGGACGCGGCCGTCACGGGTCCAGGGATCGACCTGATAGTGGTCCCAGAGGCGCTTGCCGCCGATACCGGCGACGGCGACGACGGCCAGGGTGACCGCGACGCGGCCGGCTTGGGGGAGGATGGTCTTGAGCTGGGGCATGGTTTCTTACGGACGGACGAGGGCCACGGCGGCGGCCCAGAGGATGACGAAAAGCGCGGTGTCGAAGAGCGCCGGGTGCCAGACGAGGCGGTAGGCGCCGGTCCAGGACAGCACGCGGCGCAGCACGAAGGTGGCGGCCAGGGCGGCCACGGCCGAGACGAGGACGGACGACAGGAAGACGCCGTCGATGTTGTATTCGCCGATCATGCGGCGGGCTCCGGATTGAAGGCGGGGGCTTCGGGGAAGAGGTTGCGGCGCAGGCCGACGAGGCCGGTGACGCCGCCCAAAGCACCATTGGGTACGAAAACGGTCTGGCCCATGCGGGTCAGGGCCTGGTCGAGACAGGCCAGCAGGTCGGCGTGCGGCGGCTGGCGGCGGCCAGCCGACAGGGCGGTGTAGTGATCGCCGATCCCATCGAGCACGGCGTCGAGGCTGGCGCGAGCCGGACCCGAGACCTCGCCCCGCGCGCCCTGGACGGCGACCAGGTTCATGCCGACACGGAGATCGCGCAGGACATCGACGCCGACGAGGTCATGGCGCTCGCCGACCGCGGCCAGCTTGGGGGTCAGAAGGCCCAGGCGGTCGACCAGGGTGGCGGCGAAGGCGGCCGGTTCGGGGGCGTTGCGGGCGCGGGCCAGGCGGGCCAGGCCCTTCCAGGTGCGCGACAGCAGGCGGCGGGCGCCGGCGTCGATGCTCATCGAGCGCATGGCGGCGGTGACGAAGATCGCCGCGCCCAAGCCGACGAACTGGCCCAGATTGACGTTCAGGAAGCTGGCGAAGTCGGCGCTGAAGGTCTCCTGCAGGGCCATGGCGTTGCAGAAGCCCATCAGCACGGCCAGCGCCGCCCCCATGGTCTTGGGGTTGGGAATGAACAGGCCGATGAACAGCAGCGGCGGGGCCAGGGTCAGGACCAGCAGCGGGAAGCCGTCGATGGCCGGCAGCACGGCGAACATGTAGAGCGCCGACAGCGGCAGCGAGACCAGGGTGAAGATCCCGAAGCTGCGGATGGCCGGCACGGGGTCGTCCATGGCCGCGAAGAAGCAGCAGAACACCGCCGCCATGACCGGGGCCGAGGCGCCGTCTCCCCAGCCGGAGACGATCCACAGGGCGCAGGACAGCAGGACGGCGATGGCGGCCGCTGCTCCTGACAGGAGCGCCAGCGGGAAGTCGCTGTGCATGCGGCGGCGGGCGGCCGTGAGCGTGGCGGCGGCAAGGGCCGGCGACAACGGGGCGTCCGGGTTCTCGAAGCGGACCATCAGGGCGTGTCCCTCGGCCAGGGCCTGGACGGTCTCGGCCAGGCGCACCAGCAGGCTCTCGACCAGCAGGGCGTTCCAGTCGCCGCCGCGGCGCGTGGCGGCCTCGGCGCGCAGGTGGTCGATCAGCTCGAGGCCCGGGCCGCGCGTGGCGCCGGCCTCGATCCAGGCGACGACGGCGTCGAGCGCCTGGCGGGCGGCGGGGTCGCGGACGTCTTTCAGGGCCAGCATGCGGTCGGACAGGCCCGACAGCAGCGGGATGAGGATCAGCAGGCGCTCGTGCAGGGCGCGGACGACGCCGGTGGTCTCGCGCAGGCGGGAGGTGTCGAACGGCAGGTGGACGGCCAGCATCTGGATCTCGCTGGCGGCGGCGGCCAGGTGGCGGCGGTCGCGGGCGAAGGCCTGGGCGTCGGCGCCCTTCAGCACGTCGAGCGCCCAGCGGTCGGCCTCGCCCAGCCAGGCGGTCAGGCGGGCGCGCAGCACCGTCCCAACGGGACGCGGGAAAACGAGGCTGTGGACCAGGGTGGCGCAGACGATGCCCAGGCCGATCTCGACCACGCGCCAGACGGCCAGGTCGAAGATGGCCGACGGCTGGCTGACGGCCGGAAAGCCGATGATGGCGGCGGTGTAGCCGGCCAGCATCAGGACATAGCTGCGCGGCGTGCGGTCCAGCAGCGAGACGGCCAGACAGCCGCCGACCCACAGGGCCAGGGCCAGGCACAGCAGGACCGGCGCATTGACCAGGGCCGGGACCAGGGCGACGGCGGCCGCGCCGCCCAGCATGGTGCCGAGCACGCGGTAGAGCGCCTTGGAGCGCACGGCGCCGGCCAGGGGCTGGCTGACGATATAGGCCGTGGTCATGGCCCAGTACGGACGCGGCAGGCCGACGGCGAAACCGATCCAGAGGGCGAGCATGGCGGCCGCGAAGCTGTTCAGCGAGAACAGCAGCGTCCACCGATCGAACTTGGGCATGGCGGGGACTTAAGCCCCCTGCCCGTTGGCGACTTCCAGCGCCGCCTCGAAGGCGGCGAAGGTGCGCAGGGTGGCGGAAAGATCCTCGTCGCCGACCCCGACCAGCAGGCGCGAGCGGACGGCCTGGACGGTGTCTTCGGCGATCACGGCCAGGGCCTGGCCGTCGGGGGTGAGATGCAGGGTCTTGGCGCGGCCGTCGGCCGGGTCGTCGCGGCGCTCGACGAGGCCGGCGGCGCACAGCTGGTCGAGCACGCGGACCAGGGACGGCCCCTCGACGCCCAGTTCCTCGGCCAGAACCCCCTGGCGCATGCCGCCGCCGGCGCGGGCGATGTGCAGCACCGGCAAGGCGCGGGCGTCGGACAGGCCGTGTTCGGCCAGGGCGCGGTTGACCTCGCGGCGGTAGATGCGCGCCAGGCGCAGGATGGCGCCGGTGAAGGTGCGCTCGCTGAGGATGCGGACGTCGGTCATGGAACGATGCTCGAAGAACGATAGGTAGCTTGCTATCTATTTAGATAGCTTCCTATCGATGTTCGTGCAAGCGGACGAATGACGAAAAACGGCCCCGCTCGTGGAGTGGGGCCGTTTCAAGTTGTCGCAGTGTGAGGGGGAGAACCCCTTGCCTACTTCCCGGCCAGTGCGGCCTGCGCGGCCGCGAGACGGGCGATCGGCACGCGGTAGGGCGAGCAGGAGACGTAGTCGAGGCCGACCTTTTCGCAGAACGCGATCGAGGCCGGGTCGCCGCCATGCTCGCCGCAGATGCCGAGCTTGGCGTCCGGACGCACGGCCCGGCTGCGCTCGGCGGCAATGCGGATCAGGTCGCCGACGCCTTCCTGGTCGAGGCTGACGAAGGGGTCCTTTTCGAAGATGCCCTTGTCGATATAGGCGCCCAGGAACTTGCCGGCGTCGTCGCGGCTGATGCCGAACGTCGTCTGGGTCAGGTCGTTGGTGCCGAAGCTGAAGAACTCGGCGTTGGCGGCCAGATCGCCGGCCCGCAGGGCGGCGCGCGGCAGCTCGATCATGGTGCCGACGGTGTACTTCACGTCGACGCCCTGCTCGGCCAGCACCGCCTTGGCGACGCGGTCGGTCAGTTCGCGCAGGTACTTCATCTCTTCGCCCTTGGCGACGAGGGGGTGCATGATTTCCGGCACCGGGGCTGCCTTGCCCGACTTGGCGATCTCGCAGGCGGCCTCGACGATGGCCCGGACCTGCATCTCGTAGATCTCGGGATAGGAGACGCCCAGGCGGCAGCCGCGGTGGCCGAGCATGGGGTTGGTCTCGTGCAGTTCTTTGGCGCGGCGCAGCAGCTTGGCGGCGTCCAGACCCGTGGCCTGGGCCACGGCCTGCACGTCTTCCTCGGTGTGCGGCAGGAACTCGTGCAGCGGCGGGTCGAGCAGGCGGATGGTGACCGGAAGCCCTTCCATGATCGTGAAGAGCTCGACGAAGTCGGCCTTCTGGAAGGGCGCGATCTTGGCGAGAGCCGTGCGGCGGCCGGCCTCGTCGTCGGCCAGGATCATTTCGCGCACCGCGGCGATGCGGGTGTCGTCGAAGAACATGTGCTCGGTACGGCACAGGCCGATGCCTTCGGCGCCGAACTGGCGGGCGGTCTTGGCGTCGAGCGGCGTCTCGGCGTTGGCGCGCACCTTCAGGCGGCGGACCTGGTCGGCCCAGCCCATCAGGGTGGCGAAGTCGCCGGTCAGCTCGGGCTCGATCATCTTCGGCGCGCCGGCCAGGATCTCGCCGGTGGAGCCGTCGATGGTGATGATCTCGCCGGCCTTGAACTCGCGGCCCTTGGCCCGGAAAAGGCCTTCCTTGGCGAAGATCGACACGTCGCCGGCGCCGGAGACGCAGGGACGGCCCATGCCGCGCGCCACGACGGCGGCGTGGCTGGTCATGCCGCCGCGGGCGGTGATGATGCCGCGGGCGGCGTGCATGCCGTGGATGTCTTCAGGCGAAGTCTCTTCGCGCACCAGGATGACGGCTTCGCCATTGGCCGCGGCCTTTTCGGCCTCGTCGCTGTCGAAGACGATCTTGCCGGTGGCCGCGCCGGGCGAGGCCGGCAGGCCGACGGTGACGACGTCGCGGTGGGCGGTCGGGTCGATGGTCGGGTGCAGCAGCTGGTCCAGCGAGGCCGGCTCGACGCGCGAAACGCCCTCTTCCTTGCTGATCACGCCTTCGGCGGCCATGTCGACGGCGATCTTCAGCGCGGCCTTGGCGGTGCGCTTGCCGTTGCGAGTCTGCAGCATGTAGAGCACGCCCTGCTCCACCGTGAACTCGATGTCCTGCATGTCGCGGTAGTGGCGTTCCAGCGTCTCGACCACGCTCTTGAACTGCTGGAAGACGGTCGGCATCGCCTCTTCCATCGACGGCGAGGTGTCGCCCATCTCTTCGCGGGCGGCCTTGGTCAGCGACTGCGGGGTGCGGATGCCGGCGACGACGTCCTCGCCCTGGGCGTTGATCAGGAACTCGCCGTAGAGGCGGTTGTCGCCGTTCGACGGGTTGCGGGTGAACGCCACGCCCGTGGCCGAGGTGTCGCCCATGTTGCCGAACACCATCGACTGGATGTTGACGGCCGTGCCCCAGCTTTCGGGGATGTCGTGCATGCGGCGATAGAACTTGGCGCGGTCGTTCATCCAGCTGGCGAACACGGCGCCGACGGCGCCCCACAGCTGCTCCTGGGCGTCCTGCGGGAACGGCTTGCCCAGCTCGTTCTGGACAGCGGCCTTGTAGTCCTTGATGACCGCGGCCCAGTCGTCGGCGGTGAGGCCGGTGTCGACGTGGACGTCGAGGCGGTCCTTATGGTCGTCGAGGATCTCCTCGAACATGTGGTGCTCCAGGTCGAGCACGACGTTCGAGTACATCTGGATGAAGCGGCGGTAGCTGTCGTAGGCGAAGCGGCGGTCGCCCGACAGCTTGGCCAGGCCCTCGACGGTCTCGTCGTTGAGGCCCAGGTTCAGCACGGTGTCCATCATGCCCGGCATCGAGGCGCGGGCGCCCGAGCGCACCGACACCAGGAGCGGGTTGGTCACGTCGCCAAAGCGCTTGCCGGTGATGGCTTCCACCTTGGCCAGGCCCGCGGCGACCTGCCCGGCCAGCTCGGCCGGGTACTGCTTGCCGTTGCTGTAATAGTGGACGCAGGCCTCGGTGGTGACCGTAAAGCCAGGCGGAACGGGCAGGCCCAGCGACGACATCTCAGCGAGATTCGCGCCCTTCCCTCCGAGGAGGTTCTTCATCGAAGCGTCGCCATCGGCGCCGCCTCCCCCGAACGAATAGACCCAAAGGGACTTCGTCAGCGTCTCAACCGGCATTTTGAATTCACCCTGCGATAAAGTGAAAAAAGGCCGCGCCCTCTATCGGGGTCGTCTCGCCCTGGAACATGACCGCGTTCTTGAATCCCGCAGTGCAATATCCGTGGCCTCCCTAGCATTTTGGCCAAGAACGCGTCCACCTGCGCTTTGCGTTCCCGCAGTTTTGCCAAGAATTCAGCAAATCATTGCTATGACAACGTTGTCTTGATCGCAGTTTGACGGCGCTCGCCATTTCAAAGGCACGAAACGTCGCCACACGGACAATCACGCCGCCTTTTCGGGACTGGCGGACGACCACCGCGCGTCGTCGATTTGGATTGTGATCGCACAGCGGGAGTCGCGGGACGGACTCATGAGGCGAGCGGGGGGCGAGCGCCCTGCCCGCTCAGCGCTTCTTGCCGAGCTCGGCGGCGATGTCCTTGGTCATCTTGCCGACCTTGCGGTGGGCGGCGGTCAGCTGGTCGCGGGTGACGCCCCAGCGCTTCATCCAATATTCGACGGCCTGGCGCTCGGAGAGGTCGAGGCGCTCCTTGTCGATGAAGCCACGCTTGTCCTTGAGACCGGCCATCAGCTGTTCCACGGCTTGGAGGAGCCGGCCGCGATACGGTTGGCCTGCTCACGTTGGAAGCGACCGCCGCGCGGCGGCTTGGGACGAGCGGCCAGCGCCGCCTGCTTGAGTCGCAGGGCGCGCTGGATCGGGGTCTCGCCCGGCGGGCCGTCGTCGTTGGAGTCGCTCATTTGGGGGAGCCTAGCACGGGTCTGGACCTTGTCCCTAAACCGTAAAATCCCCGCGAAAGCGGGGACCCAGGGGTTTTATCGTCAAGCGCCGCGCGTTTCAGAAAAAGCCTGGGTCCCCGCTTTCGCGGGGATTTTACGGGGAAAAGTCAGTCCCCACTCCCAGAGACCTCACCCCTCGATGATGTGCGGCACGAAGCGCGCGAGGTTCTTGGTGACCTGGCTGTCGTCCTCGCGGATGCCCATGCCCACGGGCTCGGCCCCGACGATCCAGGCGCCGACCACCGGATGCCTGCCGTCGAAGCTGGGCGGCGGGTGGAAGGCCTGGACGATCGCGCCCTCGGCTCCGTAGCCCTGGTCGAGCACCGGCTCGGCGCCCGCCCCGACGATCTCGACATTGGCCCCCTCGCGCGAGAACAGCGGCTTGCGCACATAGTTCGCGCCGAGGCTGGCGGCGGCCGGGTCGTCCTCGAAATAGGCCTCCAGCAGGTTGGGGTGGCCCTTGTGGCGCTCCCACAGCAGCGGGAGGATCGCCTTGTTGGACAGGATCGCCTTCCACGGCGGCTCCAGCCAGCGGACCTTCGCCGTCGTGAGGTTGGCCGCGTAGGGCTCGCGCAGCATGTCTTCCCAGGGATAGAGCTTGAACGCCGCCTGCAGCAGGTAGCCGTCGGTGTCGACGAACTGGCCCTCCTCGTTCAGACCGATGGCGTCCATGGCCACGAACTTGGGATCCAGACCGGCCTGGGTGGCCAGGTCTTCGAGGAAGCGCACCGTCTGGCGGTCCTCGACGGCGTCGGCGTCGCTGGCGAAGTGCACGAAGCCGCCCTTGGGGAACAGCACGCCGAAGCGCTCGCGCATGGCCTCGAACAGGCTGTTGAACTGGTCGGTCCCGGCCGGCAGCGCGCCTTGCGCCAGCAGGTCCTCGAGCCACAGCCACTGGAAGGTGGCGGCCTCGAACAGGCTGGTGGGGGTGTCGGCGTTGTACTCGTAGAGCTTGGGCGGCGCGGAGCCGTCATAGCCGAAGTCGAACCGTCCGTAGAGGGACGGCTCCTTGGCGCGCCAGGAGGCGGCGACAAAGTCCCAGTGCTCGGGCGGGATCGCCAGCTTCTCGAGAAGCTCTTCGCTGGCGACCGCTTCGTCGACGAGATCGAGACACAGGTCATGAAGCTGGCCCGCGGCCGGCTCCAGGTCCTCCTCGATCTCGCGCAGGGTGAAGGCGTACGCCGTCCCCTCGTCCCAATAGGCCTGTCCGCCGGTGTGGTGGTAGACGAAGCCGACGGCTTCGGCCTTCTCGCGCCAGTCTGGGCGCGGGGTCAGGGAAAGACGGCGCACGCGGGGTCTCTATTCGGTCTTCGAACCGTCGGTGGACTTCTGCTCGATCTGCAGAGGCGGAGCGGCCGGGGCTAGGCGGGCCAGGATGTCGTCGGCCGACGACTGGCCGGGCAGGATGCCGGCCACGCGCAGCTTCTCGTCGAGATCCGCGCCGGTGCGGCGGTCTTCCAGTTCGCCGGCGGCCTTGATCTTCTCGCCGCGGACCATCTGGCGCTCCTTGATGCGCGCCAGGCTGTCGGCGGCCGAGCCGAGGGACGCGCCGGCGCCCGCGCCGCGGGCGGTGACGGCGGCCTGGGCGCGCTGCACCGACTCGTTGACCTTCACGACCTCGACTTCGCGCTTGAGCGTGTCGATGCGGCGGTCGGTGGCGGCGATGGCGGTGTGGAGCTGGTCCTCGGCCTCGCGCATGCCGCCGATCTGGGGCTCCTTCAGCGCGATGTCGCTTTCGAGGTCGGCGATGCGCTGGGCCACCTGGCGGGCCAGGTCCATGTCGCCCTTGGTGACGGCGGCGCGGGCCGAGTTCTCGTACTTGGCGACCTGCTCGCGCAGGCTCTTGACGTCGTTCTCCTGGATGCGCCGGCGGGCGACCAGGGTGGCCAGGTTGTCGCGCGCCTTGGCCTGGGCCGTGTCGGCGTCGCGAATCTCCTGGTCGAGGATGCGGATGGCGTTGGCGTCGACGACGGCGGACGTGGCTTCGTGCGCGCCGGCGCGACCCAGGGTGAACAGCTTGCGCCAGATGGACATCGGAGGGCTCCGGGAAATTTCGGTTAGGGTCAGGCGGCGGTGGAGAACGAAGTACGCAGGTCCGAGGCGGCCTCGATGGCGTTTTCGGCGAGGGTGCGCAGCTCGATGACGATATCCTCGATCGAGGTCGTGGTCGAAAGCTCGCCGAACAGCTCGTAGTAGTCGCGGCCGCCGACGGCGCTGATGCCGAAGTTCGACAGCGGCACCAGCTTCTGGGCCTTCAGCAGGAATTCATTGAAGGCGTGGCGGTCTTCCTGCTCGTCGACGGGCCACAGCAGAGCCGAGGCGGCGATCTGCTGGTCGCTGACGCTGACATAGATCTCGAGGTCGCCCTGCCAGTGCATGGTGACCAGCAGGATCGGGTCGGAGCCTTCCAGCACCCGCACGCTCAGCTCGTCGGCGCCCACGCCGGGCGCTTCGTCCAGGGCCGCCTTCAGGGAGCGGACAGTCCAGGGCGTCTGACTCATCGGGTCGTCATCCTCTTCGCGGGCCATCTTGGCCGTTTCATACAAGATGGGAGACCGAAGGCCAGTCGTCGAGAGCGAGCATGGCCCCTTTTACAGCGCAGGCTGGCGCCGTACATGAGGGAGCGTTCTTTCAGGGACCAGCCATGTTCAGTCGCTTATTCGGCCGCAAGGAGCCCGCTCCCGAGTCGGCCCTGCCCGCCATCCGCAACGTGACGCTGGGGCGGACCGTCTGGCTGGACCCTCTGGCCTGGAAGCGCTTCGGCGCCGACAGCAAGTTCCCGCTCGACCACGACACGCTGGAAATCACCGCCCAGGGCCTGGTGGACCTGAAGGACGGCGGCTTCGTGCACCGGTTCTACACCGACGACCACGTGATGTTTCAGGCGGTCTCCGACGACCGCGAGGGCCAGCGCCTGACCGACGTCACCCTGTTCGTCCCCTGGGACAGCGCCTATCCGGGCAGCCGCGCCGATCGCGACGCCTGGGGCAAGCGCCTGCGCGCCCGGACCTTCACGCCCGCCGGCCTGCCCGAATACCACCGCTTCTGGTTCGGCGAGGAGGCCGAGAGCCAGGAGCCCGTGACCTTCTGGGAAGACCTGCACGACGACCGGGACGGGATCCCGGACCGGCGGATCTTCCAGACCTGCATGCTGTTCGCCCGCGACCTGCCGGGCGAGGGGCGCGAACTGCTGCTGGCCATCGAGATGGAGACCGAGGACCGCGAGGTCTCGTTCGAAACCATGATCGGCGTGCCGCTCGAAGTCGGCGAATTCCGCGCCTGAACCACGGTCCATAGGGGAAACTAGAGATGTTCGACGTCCAAGCCTTCGGCGAAAGCGCCCTGGCCTTCCTGGTGGCTTTCGTCGCCGCCGGCGTGTTCACGGTGATCTTCAAGATCGTCTACCAGGCGGTGACGCCCTACAACGAGGCCAAGCTGATCCGCGAGGGCAACGTCGCCGCGGCCATCGCCCTGGGCGGCGCCGTGGTCGGCTACGTGCTGCCGCTGGCTTCCGCGCTCAGCCACACCGTCAGCCTGCTGGAGTTCGCCGCCTGGGCCCTGCTGGCCGCCGTCATCCAGATCGCCGCCTTCACCCTGGTGCGGTTCACGGTGCTCAAGGACCTGATCGACCGGATCGAGAAGGCCGAGGTCGCCGCCGGCGTCTACCTGGCCTCGATCTCGCTGGCCGTCGGCCTGCTGAACGCCGCCTGCATGACCTCGTGAGGCCGGACATGAACGCCCATTCCCCCGCCCCGTCCCGCCGCCGCAAGCGCTCGAGCGCCGTCGCGCTGACGGGCCTGATGGCCGGCTCGGCCTTCACCCTGGTCGCGTGCGACGATCCCGGCTCGGCCACCCAGTGGGGCGATCCCCCCGCGGCCGTCTCGGGCAAGAAGGTCGACGCCTCCAGCTTCGCCAATCTCGACGAGTGCAAGGCCTCGGGCGACTTCACGGCCGACCAGTGCCAGACAGCCTATGACGAGGCCCAGAAGGCCAGCGCCGAGAACGCGCCGAAGTTCTCCGACCAGCAGAGCTGCGAGGAGCGTTACGGCGTCGACCAGTGCGTGCCGCGCAGCCAGGCCAACGGCGGCGGCAGCTTCTTCACCCCGCTGCTGACCGGCTTCATCATCGGCCAGGCGCTGGAAGGCATGAGCAACCGCGGCTATCGCGGCGCGCCGATGTATCGCGACCGCGACGGCACCTATTACAGCGGCTCGGGCTATCCAGTGTCGCGCGACTACCTGACCGGCCGCAGCCGGGTGCGCACCGACAGCTTCGACGCCCCGTCGCGCTACGAGGCGCCGAGCCGCGTGCAGAGCCGCAGCAGCGTCATTTCGCGCGGCGGCTTCGGCGGCGGTTCGCGCGGCTTCGGCGGCTAGACGGAACTGAAGGCGGGGCGTCTCGCGTTGGGTCTTCGACGACCACGCGAGGCGACCGCATGACCGACAAGACCATCACGGGGGTTCCCCAGCCGCGCTGGTGGCAGCGCCACCCCACCCTGGCCTTCTGCGCCGCCTGGGGTCTGGGTCTGGGACTGTTCGCGACCGCCGTGGCGGTGGGACTTCAGGCCGCGGCCTGAACGCCCGCGCGCTGCATGGCGCGCACGGCCGACAGCAGGCGAGCCGGCGTCACCGGCTTTTCGAGCCACTGGTCGGGCTCGACCTGCAGCACGCTCGGATCGCTGGCCGAGACCATCAGCACCGGCGTCCCCCGCCCTTCGAGCGAACGGATCAGCTCGGCGCCGGTCATGCGCGGCATGGCGTTGTCGGTGATCAGCAGGTCGGGCGCGAAGGCGTCGAAGGCTTCCAGCGCTTCCTGGCCGTCACGGCTCCACAGCACCTCGAACCCCGCCTCTTCCAGCAGGACCTCGTAGACGCCGCCAAGCAGCATGTCGTCTTCGGCGATGAGGATCCGTCGCATGGCAGCCCGCCCGTCGAATTAAGTGAACTCGAATGTGTAAATAGGTCTTAACCATGCCTGCGCGCCCGGTGTCTGCGTGCGCAATCGTCGCATCGCCGAAAGTTGAGCAATCGGGGCGAGAGCATCGGGAATCACTTCATCCGCAGGCTTAGTCCGGCGACGACCAGTTCGACGGCGTTGGCGGCGGCCGCCAGGGCCTGATGCAGCCGCCCGGCCTCGTCGCGGAACCTGCGAGCCAAGGCGTTGTCGGGCACGACGCCCCAGCCGACCTCGTTGGACACCAGCCAGAGCTCGCCGTCGAAGGCCGAAGCCGCCGCGACCAGCGCTGCCGCTTCGGTCGAGAGATCTTTTTCCGCCAGCATGAGATTGGTCAACCAAAGGGTCAGGCAGTCGACCACCGCCACGCCGCCCGGCGGCAGGCCGCGCAAGGCGGACACGAGATCGAAGGGCGCCTCCAGGGTGGTCCAGGCCTCTCCGCGATCGGCCCGGTGGCGGGCGATGCGCGCCTCCATCTCGGCGTCGAAGGCCTGGGCGGTGACGATCATGACCGGTCGGACGCCGACCGCGGCGGCCCTCGCCTCGGCCGCTCCTTGCGCGAAGGCGCTCTTACCCGAACGCGCGCCGCCTAGAACCAGGGTCAGTGACAACGGGGAACTCCAGATTGACGGTGTGCGGCGCACCCTATAGTCCAGCCGGCGCGACAGGTTCCTCCCAAAGAGGATGAAAAGGGAACTCGGGTGTGAAACCCGGGCTGCCCCCGCAACTGTAAGCGGCGAGTTCGCGCGTCACATGCCACTGGGTCTGTTCTTCGGAAGAGAGCTGGGAAGGCGACGCGCAGCAACGATGACCCGCGAGCCAGGAGACCTGCCTGTCGCGGTCGTCCTTCGTCCGGCCGGGGTGCGCCGTACGATCGGGTCTTCCCGCATGGCGACGCTTCGGTCCGGGCGTGTTCACGAGAACACGCTCCTTCTTGTCGCGCACGGAGGAATGACATGCGCCCTGTTTCCCTGCTGGCCCTGATGGCCGCAGTTCCCGCCCTGGCCCTGCCTGGCCTGGCTTTCGCCGATACGGCCGTGGCCGAAGTCGATCAGGTGGTGGTCACCGCCGGTCGCGAGCCCGAAAAGCTGTCGGAAGTCTCGACCAGCATGACGGTGATCGACGCCGAGGCCCTGAAGAAGGCCCAGGCCGTCGTGATCTCCGACCTGCTGTCGCGCACGCCGGGCGTCACCGTCACTCGCAACGGCGGCGTCGGCGGCACGACCCAGCTGCGCATCCGCGGCGCCGAGACCGACCAGACCGTGGTGCTGATCGACGGCGTCAAGCTGAACGATCCGTCCTCGACCGGCGGCGGCTACAACTTCGCCACCCTGCTGGCCGGCAACGTCAACCGCATCGAGGTGCTGCGCGGCTCGCAGTCGACCCTGTGGGGCAGCCAGGCCATCGGCGGCGTCGTCAACCTGCTGACCGCCACGCCCAGCGGCCCGCTCACCACCCAGTTGGCGACCGAGGTCGGCTCGCGCGACACCGCCTACGGCAACGCCGCGCTCAGCGCCGGCGGCGACTGGGGCGGCTGGCGGATCGCCGGCGCCTACTACACCACCGACGGCGTCTCGGCCTTCGGCAAGTCGTACGGCGGCAAGGAGAAGGACGGCTACCGCAACGCGGGCGTCAGCGGCCGCCTGGACCTGAACGTCACCGACTGGGCCACCGTCGACCTGCGCACGTCCTACGCCGCCTCGAAGAACGAATTCGACGGCTTCCCCGCCCCGCTCTACGCCTTCGCCGACAGCCCCGAATACGGCAAGACCAAGGAACTGGTCAGCTACGCCGGCGTGCGCCTGAGCGCCTTCGACGGCGCGCTGAAAAATCGCCTCGGCTTCGGCTACACCCAGACCGACCGCGACAACTTCGATCCCAGCTCGTCGGTCCCCAAGACCTTCGACGCCCGCGGCACCAACAAGCGCTTCGAGTACCAGGGCACCTGGCAGGTCAGCGAGATCCTCCGCGCGACCTTCGGGGCCGAGACCGAGCGCTCGTGGTTCCGCACCGCCTCGCCATCGGAATGGGAACCGAACCCGACGCCCGACAGCCACGCCGCGCGCACCGACAGCCTGTACCTGCACCTGCGCGCCCAGCCGGTCGAGGGCCTGACCCTGACGGGCGGCGTGCGCCGGGAGGACCACTCGGCCTTCGGCGACGCCACGGTCTATCAGGCCGGCGCGTCCTATTCGCCCAACGGCGGCGTCACGGTGTTCCGCGCCAACTACGGCGAGGGCTTCAAGGCCCCGTCGCTGTACCAGCTCTACAGCATCTACGGCGATGCGAACCTGAATCCCGAGGAGTCGGAAAGCGTCGACCTGGGCGTCGAGCACAGCGTGCTGAACGGCCGCGTGCGCGCGGGCCTGACCTGGTTCCACCGCGACATCACCAACCAGATCGACTACGTCTCCAACAACACCCCGCCCAACTACGGCGGCTACGCCAACTTCGCCAAGACGGAGACCAGCGGCGTGGAGCTGGAGACCACCATCGAGGTGACCTCGTCGCTGAAGGTGACGGCGAACTACACCAACATGGACCCGATTAACCGTTCGGCCACCAACAACGGCAAGCGCCTTCCGCGCCGCGCCGGCGAGACGGCCAACCTGAACGCCGACTACGACTGGAAGAGCGGCCTGACCACGGGCGTCTCGGTGCAGTACGTGGGCGAGAGCTACGACAACGCCACCAACACCCGCCGCCTGAAGAGCTACGCCCTCTTCGACCTGCGGGCCGCCTATCCGCTGAACGACACCTTCGAGGTGTTCGGCCGCGTCGAAAACCTCTTCGACAAGGAATACGAGACCATCTACCGCTACGGCTCGGTGGGCCGCGGCGCCTTCGCCGGCGTCCGGGCGAAGTTCTGATGAGCGGTTCGCCGTCGTCCCTTTCCGGACACGGCGGCCGCCTGGCGGCGGCGCGGGCGCGTTTTCCGGATGCGCCCGCGCCGTGGCTGGACCTGTCGACGGGGATCAATCCCCGCCCCTATCCGGTTCCGCCCCAGGCCTTCGAGGACTGGGGCCGCCTGCCCGATCCAGCCGACCTGGCGCGGCTGGAGGCCGTGGCCGCCCAGGCCTTCGGTGTCGAGGACCCCGCCCGGGTCGTCGCCGTGCCCGGCAGCGAGACGGCGATCCGTCTCTTGCCCAAGATCCTGCCGCGCGGCCGCGTGAGCCTGCCGGTTCCCACCTATTCCAGCCACCCGCTCGCCTGGCGGCGCGTCGGTTCCGAGGTCGTGGCCGACCCGGACGAGGCCGACCTCTGCGTCGTGGTGAACCCCAACAATCCCGACGGCCGCAGCCTGGCGCCCGAGGCGGTGCTGGCGCTGGGCCAGCGCGGCGCGGTAGTCGACGAGGCCTTCGTCGAGTGCGAGCCGTCGCTGTCGGTCGCCCCGTTCGCCGGCGCGCCGGACCATGAGCGGCTGATCGTGCTGCGCTCGTTCGGCAAGTTCTACGGTCTGGCCGGACTGCGGTTGGGCTTCGTGATCGCCCGGCCGGCGCTCGCCAGGCGCCTGCGCGAGACTCTGGGCGAATGGCCCCTCTCCGCCCCGGCCCTGGCCGCGGGCCTGGCGGCCTATCCCGACACCGCCTGGGCGAACGCCACGCGCGCCAGCCTGGCCGACGACGCCGCGCGGCTGGACGCCCTGTTGGTAGGTGCCGGTTTCGAGGTGGTCGGCGGGACCAGCCTGTTCCGCCTGACCCGCGCGGCCGACGCAGCCGTTCGCTTCGAGACCCTGGCGCGCGCCGGAATCCTGACGCGGCCCTTCGATCACGACCCGAGCCTGCTACGCTTTGGCCTGCCTGGATTCGACGCCGACTGGGCGCGCCTGGCCGCCGCCCTGGAGACCCCGCGATGAGCGACAACGCCAACGAGCAGCACGCCGAGGCGATGCGCGCCCTCAAGGCCGAGCGTGAAGAGCTGATGAAATCGAAGACCCTGGAGAAGGGTCTGCTGCTGGTCCACACCGGCGACGGCAAGGGCAAGTCCTCGGCCGGCTTCGGCATGGTCGCCCGCTCGCTGGGCTGGGGCATGCAGGTGGGCGTGGTGCAGTTCATCAAGGGCAAGTGGAAGACTGGCGAACGCCTGTTCTTCAGCCGCTTTCCCGACCAAGTGCGCTACCGCGTCATGGGCGAGGGCTTCACCTGGGACACCCAGGACCGCGAGCGCGACGTGGCCGCGGCCAAGGCCGCGTGGGAAGAGAGCAAGGCGATGATCGCCGATCCGACGCTCGACTTCGTGCTGCTGGACGAGATCAACATCGCCCTGCGCTACGACTATCTCGACATCGACGAGGTGGTGGAGACGCTGAAGGCCCGTCCCAACGACAAGCACGTCTGCCTGACCGGCCGCAACGCCAAGCCGCAACTGCTGGAAATCGCCGACCTGGTCACCGAGATGACCCTGGTCAAGCATCCGTTCGAGCAGGGCTTCAAGGCCCAGCGCGGGGTGGAGTTTTGACTGGTTTCAGCAGGCGGGTCGCTCTGGGGGCTAGCCTTGCCGTCGGCCTCGGCGCCGGCGCGCCGAAGAAGCCGCGCCTCGTGTCGCTCAATCCCTGCCTCGACGGCGTGCTGGTCGAAGTCGCCGACCGCGACCAGATCGCGGCGCTCAGCCACTACGCCCGCGATCCGCAGCAATCGAGCATCGCCGAGCGGGCCAAGTCCTATCCGATGACCTACGAAAGCGCCGAGGAGGTGATCGCGCTTAGGCCCGACGTGGTGCTGAGCGCGGCCCACTCCTCGCCGGCCACCCGCGCGGCTCTCAAGAGGCTGGGCGTGCGGGCCGAGCTCTTCAAGGTGCCCAACAGCTGGGCCGAGAACCAGGAAGACATCCGCCGCATCGCCGCCGCCGCCGGTCATCCCGAGCGCGGTGAAGCTCTGATCGCCCGCATCGACCAGGCCCTGGCAGCCGCCGCCCCGCCGCCGGGCTCCAGGCCGCTGGAGGCCCTGGTCTTCCAGCCCAACGGCTTCGCGGCCGGCGAAGGCACGCTGGTCGACGAGATGCTGACCCGCACCGGTTTCAAGAACGTCGCCAGCCGCTACGGCCTGAAGAAGTGGGGCAATGTCCCGCTGGAGCGGCTGCTGGCCGATCCGCCGCAGGTGCTGCTGGCCGGACAGGCCCGTCCCGACGCCCCGACCTGGGCCGAACGGATGCTCAACCACCCAGCCCTCGCCAAGGTGAGCCATCGCATGACCCGCGAGACCTTCCCCGAGCGGCTGCTCTATTGCGGCGGCCCGACCCTGATCCACACCGCCGCGACCCTGGCGGCCGCCCGCCGCAACGCCCTGAAGGCCCGAGCATGAGCCATAACCGCCGAACCTGGCTGCTGATCGCCGGCCTGCTGCTGGCCGTGGCGGTCCTCTTCGGGCTGTCGCTGATGAGCGGCCGCGTCTGGGCGCCGTGGAGCGCCTGGGTCGACCGCTCGGACCCGCGCTGGGCGATCATCTTCGAACTGCGCCTGCCGCGCACCGTGCTGGCCGTGGCCATCGGCGCGGCGCTGGGCATGTCGGGCGCGGCCATGCAGGGCTACACCCGCAACCCGCTGGCCGATCCGGGCGTGCTTGGCGTGTCGTCGATGGCGGCGCTGGGGGCGGTGATGAGCCTCTATCTGGGCCTGGCCTTCACCGCGACCTGGCTGCTGCCGGCCTGCGCGGTGCTGGGCGCGGCGATCGGCGTGGGACTGATGCTGGCCCTGGCCGGCACTACCGGCGGCACGGTGACCTTCCTGCTGGCCGGGGTGATCCTCAACACCGTAGCCAGCGCCGGCGTGGCGCTGGCTCTGTCGCTGGCGCCGAACCCTTGGGCCGCGCAGGAGATCATTAGCTGGCTGCTTGGCTCCCTGGCCGACCGCAGCGTCGACGAGGTGCGGCTGGCCGTGCCGCTGATCGTGGCGGGCCTGGCCGTGCTGCTGACCCTGCCCCGTTCGCTCGACGCCCTGACCCTGGGCGAGACCGGCGCCGCGGCCCTCGGCGTCAACCTGTCGGCGGTGCGGGTGCTGCTGGCCGTCGGCGTCGGCGTGGCTTCCGGGGCGAGCGTGGCCGTCACGGGCCTGATCGGCTTCGTCGGCCTGATCGCCCCCCACCTGGTGCGGCCGCTGGTCGGACACCGGCCAGGCGCCCTGCTCGTGCCGTCGGCCCTGGCCGGCTCGGCCCTGGTGCTGGCGGCCGACATCATGGTGCGCCTGACCCCGTCCGCGGCCGAGATGCGGCTGGGCGTGGCCACCGCCGCCGTCGGCGGGCCGTTCTTCCTGGCTCTTCTGATCACCATGCGCCGGAGGCTTGCATGACCGCAGCCACGCTTTCCGCCGAGAACCTTACCGTCGCCCTGGGCGGCCGCCCGGTGCTGCAGGGCGTCAGCGCGCAGTTCCGCCCCGGCGAGGTGACCGCCGTGGTCGGTCCCAACGGCGCAGGCAAGTCGACCCTGCTGGCCTGCCTGGCGGGTCTGCGCAAGCCAGACGCCGGTAGCGTGACCCTGGGCGGCGCGCCCCTGGCTTCGCTGACGCATCGCGAGCGGGCGCGGCGCATCGGCTTCCTGCCGCAGACGCCGGAAGTGGCCTGGGCCGTCGACGTCGAGACCCTGGTGGGCCTTGGCCGCACGCCGCACAGCGGCGCGCGGGGTCTCTCCGAAGCTGACCACCTGGCCGTGGCCAAGGCCCTGAAGCAGACCCATCTCGAAGATCTGGCCCGGCGCGAGGTCAAGAGCCTGTCGGGTGGCGAGCGCGGCCGCGCCCTGTTCGCCCGGGTGCTGGCCGGCGAGCCGTCGTGGCTGCTGGCCGACGAGCCGCTGGCGGGCCTGGATCCCGGCCACCAGCTGGACGCCGTTGACCTGATGCGCGACTTCGCCGCCAAGGACGGCCAGGGCGTGGTCATGACCCTGCACGACCTGGCCGTGGCCGCGCGCCTGGCCGACCGGGTGCTGGTGCTGGTGGACGGCAAGCTGATCGCCGACGGCCCGCCGCGCGAGGCCCTGACCCCGGATGTCCTGGCCAGGGCCTACGGAGTCACGGCAAGGGTGGTGGAGGGCCAGACCGGCCCGCTGATCGAACTGGTCGGACGCCATGGCTGAACCGCTGCTGCTCGCCCCTCCGCTGGCCCTCGTGATCGAGGCCCTGATCGGCTATCCGGCGAGCCTGCACGCGGCCATCCCCCATCCGGTCACCTGGGTCGGCAAGGCCATCGACACTCTGGAGCGGCGCTGGAACCGGCCGGAGACCTCGGAACTGCGGCGGCGAGAGCTGGGCGTCGTGAGCGTGGCGCTGCTGGTCCTCGGCGCGGTGCTGATCGGCGGCGCGCTGGAGTCGATGTTCGACAGCGGCCTGCTGGCGACCCTGGCGGTGGCGCTGCTCGCCACTTTGGGCCTGGCCCAGCGCAGCCTGCACCAGCACGTGATGGCCGTGCTCGACCCGCTGGAGGCCGGCGACCTGCCCGCCGCCCGCATCTCGGTCGGCCGGATCGTCGGGCGCGACGTCGAGGAGCTGGACCTGCACGGGATCACGGCGGCGGCGCTGGAAAGCCTGGCCGAGAGCTTCAACGACGGGGTCGTGGCTCCCGCCTCGTGGCTGACCCTGTTCGGCCTGCCGGGTCTCTTCGCCTACAAGGCGGTGAACACCGCCGACAGCCAGATCGGCCACATGGAGCCGCGCTGGCGCTCGTTCGGCTGGGCGGCGGCCCGAACCGACGATGTGATGAACTTCGTCCCCGCGCGTCTCGCCGGCCTGCTGATCTGCCTGGGCGCGGGCTGGAAGGGCTGGGACGTCATGCGCCGCGACGCCAAGAAGCACGCCTCGCCCAACGCCGGCTGGCCGGAAGCCGCCATGGCCGGGGCCCTGGGCGTCAAGCTGGGCGGCGCCGCGCGCTATGATGGCGAGACGACGGAGCGCCCGAGCTTCGGCGACGGCCGCGCGCCCGACCTGACCGACTTGCGCCGGGGCCTGCGGATCTACCGCCGGTCCTGCGCCCTGCTGTGGCTGCTGGTCGCCCTGGCCTGCGCCGCCGGCTGGAGACTTGTGCAATGACCTTCACGCCCCCCGCCATCCCCGCCGTCGACCGCGCCCTGGAAGCGAGCTTGCGCGCCAAGCTGGACGGCAAGGCCAAGCCGCCGGGGTCGCTGGGCCGGATCGAGGACCTGGCCGTGCAACTGGGCCTGATCGAGGGGAACCTCTCGCCCCGCGCCGCCCGCACGGCGTTGCTGGTATTCGCCGGCGACCATGGCCTGACCGAAGAAGGCGTCTCCAGCTATCCGTCGAGCGTCACCGTGGCGATGGTCGGCCTGTTCCTGATCGGCCGCTCCAGCGTCAACGCCTTCGCCAGGGCCACGGGCGTGTCGGTGAAGGTGGTGGACGCCGGCGTCGCCGCCGCGCTGCCGGCCCATCCCGACCTGATCGACGCCAAGGTGCGCCTGGGCGCCCGCAACGCCGCCCGCGAAGCCGCGCTGACGCCGGAGGAGACGGCTCTGGCCCTGACGCGCGGGATCGAGATCGCCGGCCGCGCCCTCGATGAAGCGGACGTGCTGGCCATCGGCGAGATGGGCATCGGCAACAGCTCCGCAGCAGCCCTGGTCATGCACCGGCTGGCGCCCGCCCCGCTGGAGGCCTGCGTCGGCCAGGGCACGGGCCACGACGAGGCCGGTCTGGCCCGCAAGGCCGCCGCCATCGCCCGCGCCGCCGCCCGCAGCGACGCGACCGAACCCTTCGCCGTGCTATCCGAGTTCGGCGGCTGCGAGATCGCCATGATGGCCGGCGCGGTGCTGGGCGCGGCCGCGCGCCGGCGGCCCGTGCTGGTGGACGGCTTCATCGCCACCGCGGCGGCCCTGGCGGCCGTGCGCCTGGTCCCTGAAGCCCTGGACTACTGCGTCTTCGCCCACGGCTCGGCCGAGAAGGGTCACGCCGCCATGCTGGCGGCCCTGGACGCCAGGCCCCTGCTCGATCTTGGCCTGCGGCTGGGCGAAGGCACCGGCGCAGCGCTCGCCGCCCCCCTGCTGGCGGCGGCTGCCAACCTGCTGAACGAGGTCGCCGACCTCGCCGACGTGCTGGGATGATCGGCCGGCAGGTCCAGCTGCTGCTCTGCGCGGTGCAGTTCCTGACCCGCCTGCCGACCCCTGCCCTGCGCGAGTTCGAGCCCGACTGGATCACCCGCTCGGCCCGCTACTTCCCGCTGGTCGGTCTGCTGGTCGGCGGGCTCAGCGCTCTCGTGCTGCTGGGGGCGAGCCAGGGGTGGGACGGCTGGGTTCCGGCGATCCTGGCCCTGGGCGCCGGCTTCCTGCTGACTGGCGGCTTCCACGAGGACGGCCTGGCCGACACCGCCGACGGCCTGGGCGGCGGCCAGACCCGCGAGCGGCGGCTGGAGATCATGAAGGACAGCCGGGTCGGGACCTACGGCGTCCTGGCCCTGGTCGTGGTGCTGGGCGCCAAGGCTGCGACGCTCGCGACGCTGACGCCCCTGAACGCCGCCCTGGCCCTGATGGCCGCCCATGGCGTCGGACGCGTGGCGGCCGTCGCCGCCATGGCCGCCCTGCCCCACGTCAGCGACCGCGCCGACGCCAAATACAAGCCCGCGCCCGACGGCGTGAAGCCGGCCGAGGTGCTGGTCGCCGCCCTGCTGGGCCTGTGGCCGTTGTTGCTGGTTCCGCCGACCGCCGCCCTGGTCGGCCTGACCCTCGCCGCCATCCTTGCCATCGCTCTGGCCCTGGTGGCCCGCCGGCTGATCGGCGGCTATGTCGGCGACGTGCTGGGCGGGATCGAGCAGGTCGCCGAGCTGGGCGCGCTGCTGGGCCTGGCGGCGGTGCTGGCGTGATCCTGGCGGTCTGCCCGCTGAGCCGGCTGGACGAGCATCTGGCGGCGCAACGACCTTCGCACCTCGTCAGCCTGCTGTCGCCAACCGCCGAGCCGTCGCCGGTCGAGGGCGTGGAACGGCTGTATCTGGCGTTCCACGACATCGCCGAGCCGCGTGCCGGCCTTATGGCGCCCAGCGCGGAAACCATCGCCGCCCTGCTGGCCTTCGCCGAGGGCTGGACCGGCGAGCGGCCGCTGCTGCTGCACTGCTATGCGGGGGTCAGCCGCTCGACGGCGGCGGCCTTCATCCTGGCCTGCGCCCGACGCCCGGACCGCGCCGAAGCGGAGCTGGCCCAGGCCCTGCGGCGCCTGTCGCCCTCGGCCACGCCCAATCGGCTGATGGTCGCCCTGGCCGATGCGGCGCTGGGGCGCGAGGGACGGATGTCGGCGGCGATCGAGGCGATCGGCCGGGGCGCGGACTGCTACGAGGGCGAGGCCTTCGCCTGGAACCTGGCCAACGATCTCGTCAGTAGGTGACCGTCGCCACCACCTGGTCGCCATAGGTCGCGGGCGCGGGCGTGGTCTGGGCCGGCACGCGGCCGTAGAGCGTCAGAGGCTGGGTGCCGCCCGTGCCGGTTCCGCCCGCTGTCTGGCCGGCCGTCGATCCCCAAGGCGAGGCGCGCGCCGCGTCATGGTAGATGCCGTAGGTGACGTACTCGGTTCCCGCCTTCATCCGCCGCGCCGTGGCCGAGGTTCCCTGCTGGCCGTTGTCCAGCCCGATGGCGTAGGGGGTGTCCTTGGTGCAGGTCACCGACATGGCGCTCTGGGCGTCCTTGACGGCGCTGAGCACGCCGGCGTTTCCGAAGCCGAGATTGCCGGTCGAGATCGTGCAGTCGGGGATCAGGGTGGCGCTGTAGGTGAAGGTCGCCGGCACGACCGCATAGCCGATCGTCACCCCCGCGCAGCTCAGCAGGTTCAGGCCCCAGAAGAAGTTCTGCCCCGTGAAGCTGGTCGAATAGGCGCCGGGGACGGTCGTGGTCGTGGTCGTCAGCCGCAGATAGACGGTCTGGTTGACGTTGATCGTGGTGCCTGTCCCGGGACTGGCGGTGATGGTCGGCACCGCGCCGAACGCCAGCAGCGACGAGGATCCCCAGGTCTGGGTGCGGCCGGCGTCCTGGTAGACCTGGAACGCCACTGTGGCCCCGCCGGGGCCGACCATGTAGCGCTGCCCGCCCGCGTTGCCGCCGCCAGAGCCGGCGTCGAGATTGGGGCACAGCGAATAGCTCAGCAGCGATCCCAACCCGGTGCAGCTGAAATTGAGGTTGGCCGTGGCGTCCACCGTCCCCGCCGTCAGCGGGCTGAGGGTGGAGCCGAGATTGACGCTGGTGACCGAGGCCGTGCAACTGGCCGCGGCCTGGGCCGAGGACGGCGCGCCGAACCAGACGAAGGCGGCGACCAGCAGGCCAGCCAGCGCGACGAGGCGCGCCCGCCAGAGGCTAACGACAGACGGCGTCGACCACATGCCGGCCTCCCTCGCTGGCGGCGCCGATCACCAGGCGCGCGAAGCATTCGTTTCCATCCTCGACGACAACGCGCAGGTCGGCGTCTTCGCTCACCCCGGTCAGGAACGCCTGCCCATCGTAGCCGACGATGACCCGCTCGGCGACGCCGGCGCGGATCACCTCGGCGCCGGGCGGCACGAAGCTTCCGTCCGGACGATGCAGGGTCAGCAGCACGGCCGGCGGGGTCTTGCCGACGCCGAAGCGGACGATCGCGCCGCCGTTGGCCATCGGGACCACGCTGCGCTCGGTCTGGGCGGCTTCCAGCTCCAGCGGCAGGTCCTGGCTGTCGATCGACAGGCGATTGACGTCGAAGGCCTCGAGATTGCGCACCAGCAGGCGGCCGTTGCGGTCGCTGCGGCCAACCTTCTGGTTCTGGTAGAGCACCGGCACGTCGGGGGCGCCGACCTCGACCAGGGCGAACGAGCCCTCGAGACGGTTGGTGGTCGCCGCGACGCCGCCGAGCCAGGCCACCGCGCCGTCGACCTGTAGCTGGCCGCGCACCGCGCCGTCGGCGTACTGGGCGGCCGCCGAGACGCGGGCGTTGCGGCCGCGATAGGCCGCCTGCCCCTCGAAGCCCTGGTGAGCGCCCTGCTCGATGCGGGCCCGCCAGCCATAGGTCCCGTCGGCCTGGGTCTCGGCCCGGCTGGCCTCGACGAAGGCCGTGGTGTCGCCGCCCTGGACCTGCACGCCGGCCGATGAGGAACTGCGCGAGCCCAGCGGCACCGACAGGCCCAGGAAAGCGCCGGTGTCGCGCTGTTCTCCCCGGCTGACATAGCCGGTGAGATAGGCCGTCAGGCGTTCGCCGAAGGTATGACGCAGGGACCCGCTCCACACCTGGCGGCGCGGGCCGGCGGCGGCGGTCTGGGCGCTGTAGGAGGCGCTGGCCACCGGCGCTTCGCCCTTGCGCATCAGCAGGGCCAGCCGCAGGGGCGTCGAGACGGTGAACTGGTCGATGGCGCGCGGCGGCTCGTCGCCGCCCATCTTCCAGTTGCGGTAGAACGAGGGGCGCGAGGTGACGGCGGCCAGGTCGCGATAGCCGGCCGTGGCGCGCATGCTCATGCCCGACAGGTAGAAGCCGGCGAAGCGGCTGTCGAAGACCACGGCCGCCAGCGCGCCGCTCTCGTCGTCGGTCCGGCTGGCGGCGAACGAGCCCGACACCACGCCCAGGCCGCCGACCTGGGCCGTCAGGCCGCCGCCGCCCTGGATCAGGCCCGCGCCGGCCTCGACATGACCCTCCACCGTCAGGGCGTCGAGCACGCCGTAGCGCAGGCTGGCCGAGGCGATGGGCGAACCGGCGTAGTCGGCGGACTCGACGCCGAAGCCGCGGCGGGCGAAGCCGGCCTCGGCCGAGAAATCGGCCAGGCCCTTGCGCAGCAGCAGGGGGGTGGCGAAGAACGGCGCGCTGACGGCCACCTGCCGGCCGGCCGCGTCGTTCAGGACCAGGCGCACGTCGCTGTAGCCCTGGCCCGGCGGCAGGCCGTCGATCTCGATCGGGCCGGCGCCCACCGGCCGGCTGAGGATCCGGGTGTCGTTGACATAAAGCTCCAGCGTCGAGGGCGCGGCGGCGGTGGTCGCCAGGCGCGGCGACGGCATGGTGACGATGTCGGGGCGGGTGGCGAAGTCGCGCCGCAGCTGGAAGCCGGCCATGCGGATCGGGCGGGTCCAGGCGAAGCCGCCGTTGATGTAGTCGCCGGCCTTCAGCCCCATCATCCGCCGAGGCTCGAACCAGGACCACGTCGTGTCGAGCCGCACGATCCGTCCGGTGTCGCCGACGCGGCTGGCCGCCACGCTGCTGGAGAGGGTTCCGAAGCGGCCGAAGACGCGGCCGTCTAGCGCCAGGCCCAGCGAATCCACCCCCAGGCCATCGCTATCGTCGACTTGGCCGCCGTCGGCGGAGAACACGTAGTTGAGCACCGCGCCCAGGTCCTGGCGCGGCGCCCCGGCCGCATCGCGGTTGGCGGCCAGGTTGAAGCGCTGAACGGCGAGCAGGTCGATGTCGGCATTGACCATCAGCCGCTGGCCGACGTCGTCATAAGCCGCCGACAGCCCGCGGAGCGCGGACAGATCCACCAGCCCCACGCCGCTGGCGGTCAGGCCCACCGCCCGCATCTCGTCGGCGCGCATCTCCAGGCGGCCGTCGGCCTCGCGCGCGACGGCGGCCACCAGACCGGTGTTGCGTCCGTTGATCCAGACTTCCAGCTGAAGGTCTTCACGCATCGTCTCGATAGCCTTCAGATCCGGCAGCGGCAGGTCCTGAGCGGAAGCCGAGGTTCCCAAGGCGGCGAAGGCGAGACTGAGGGCGACCGCTTCAGTCGCTCTTGAGCGGCGCATCGATTGGCCCGGTGTCGGTGTCGGCGATCAGCCGCACGCCGGCGGCGGGCTGGAACGCCCCCGCGGGCCAGGAGACTTCCGCTCCGGGCAGGACATAACCCACAAGGCCCTTGCGTTCGGCAAGGACCGCGCCGCTGGCGTCGCCGATGCGCAGGTTGGCCAGGCGCAGGCGACGGGTTCCGGTGTTGCGCCCGACGAGGGCCGCGCCGCCGTCCTCGGACGGCCGCAGGCGCCACTCGATCTTGGGCCGCTCGCGACCGGAACCGAAGAAGAGCGGGATGGAATGGCGCATCAGCAAGGTGACCTGCCGGCCGGTCTCGCTGAGCGGCGGCGGCAGTTCGTCGACGATGAGGCGGTAGGATTCCTCGGCCTCCGGCGGACGGCCGTCGAGCCGCACCACCCGCACCGTGCGGCTGGCGCCCGGATCGACCTTGGCGATCGGCGGGCTGACGACGACGCCGGTGGCGGGCACCAGCACGTCGCGGCCGTTGGCCTGGGTCCAGCGGAAGACCCGGATCTGGACGTTCAGCGCCGCAGCGTCGTCGTTCTGCAGAGTCAGGGTGGTCGCGTTCTGGCCGGCGGGCAGGTCCAGGCTCACCGGGCTGACGCGCAGCGACGCGGCGGTCGCTTGCGCGCCGCCGAGCGCGGCCAGAGCCAGACCGGCCAGGAGAGCGACCGCGCGCATGTCAGTAGGTGATCGTCACCGCGACGAGGTCGCTGTAGGCGCCCTCGGCCGGGGTGGACTGGGCCGCGACGCGGCCATAGGCGGTGTAGGACTGCACGGCCCCGTTGCCGGTGCCGGCCTGGGTGTCGACGTTCTGGGTGACGCCCCAGACCTGGGTGCGGCTCGCGTCGCGGTAGAGGGCGTAGCTGACCGTGTCGTTGGCGGCGCTGGTCATCTTGCGCGCGGCCACCGTGGCCCCCGTGCCCGCACCGGCGCTCAGAGCGACGGTGTAAGGCGTGGAGTTGGTGCACTGCACGCCGATGGTGCTGGTAGTATCGATATTGGCGTCGATGACGCCGCGCGACCCGAAACTCACATTAGAGGCCGACTGCACCTTGCATTCGCCCTGGATGGTCAAGTTGACCTGAAAGGAACTCGACGCCGTCGCAGCGGTCGCCGAACCAGACATCGCCATGACCGCAAAGGTTCCAATGACGAAAACTGAAGTCGCTATTTTTTTCATGTCCGGCCGCCCCTTCTGGAAATTCGAACAGGTTTTCACTCGCGTAAGACTTGCTGCTCTCGCCATTGCCGAGTGATTAACGCGTGTTAGGGGTCGGGTGCGACGGCCCGCGGCACAGGTTCACTCGCCCGACCGGGGAATTTCGATACACACCTCTATCGAAAGTGGCGGTAAGTCCACTTTCGGGACGCGGAAAGATTGAGTCAGCAAGGAAAACGTCGGTTTTCGACCACCGTTACGCAAGCTTGGCCGCAACAACGGAATTTCGCCCTTTTCCGCAAAGTCCGGACCCGTTGCAGAGGCAACATGTCGCACTTGGCCGACGAGGGAAAAATGGAGGTCTCGGCTTTTCTCTGCAACGGATGCGCCGGCTTTCGACAAAAGCCGGAGACGACCTCCAAGCCGGGACGCCGCCAGACCGGCAGCATGACGGCGTTGGTCGGGCGCTTCACCGCGACGCCGACCGCTCCTCGCGGCCTCGCCTCTCCCCCAAAGACGGCCGCCCGACCGCCGCTTCGCCCTCCCCGCCCCCGCGGGCGAGGCGGCGGTCCCCGGAGAGGGAACGTCCGGCCGCGCTACGGCTTCCTAGTCACAGGAGGCCCGCCATGCCCGACGCCGATCCGACCAAGATCATTCCGCCCGCTCGCAAGCCTGATCTTTCCGAACAGCCCGAGGAACGCGCGGCGGCCGCCGACCGCGACGCCGTCGATCTCGAAGAGCCCCGCACCGTCCGCTACTGGACCGAAACCCTGGGCGTCAGCGAGGAACAGCTGCACACCGCCGTCGAACACGCGGGCGTGTCGGCCGAGGAAGTGCGGAAGTACCTGGGCAGCCACAGCTGAGGGGCCACAGGCTCTCATCGGCTACGCCTCTTGCGCCGCCAGCCGCGCGTCCTAACTAGCGTCACCATGAGCAAACACACCTTCACCGTCGAGCGTGGCGGCAAGACCCACAAATGCGAACGCATCGTCTCGGGCTCCCGGACGCTGAGTCAGACCGTTTCCGTCGAAGGATATGGGTCGCGGTCGGACATGAGGAGCTACGGCAGCACCGGCATCCCCGAGAGCAGCATGGCCATAAACGCGATTCTGATCGCGCAGGAGATGATCTCCGACGCGGGGGACTGACCCGCTCCCAAGCGCGGCAAAGCGGTGAATTGGTAGGCCTGGAGGGACTCGAACCCCCAACCAGACCGTTATGAGCGGTCGGCTCTAACCATTGAGCTACAGGCCCCCAAGGACCGCGCGGAACAGCAGAGTCGGCGCGGGCGAGGACGGGTCGATTAGCATGGGCTGCACGCGGCTTAAAGGTGCGGTTCAGGTTGAGTTTGCGACACGGGAACCAACCGAGGGGCGACGCACTGTGGCGTCCTGCCCTTCGCTGGAGAACGAGCATGACCCGCACCCGCACGACCGCCCTGGCCATCGCCTCTTTCGGCGCCGCCGCTTTGGCCCTGTCGGCCCTGCCCGCGAGCGCCCAGAGCGCCAACGACGCGGCGTTCCGCGCCACCACCTTCAACCTGTCGGCCACCGGCGAGACGGTGATCGCGCCGGACATGGCGACCATCACCCTGGGCGTGCAGACCGAAGGCGCCAGCGCCCAGGCGGCCCTGTCGGCCAACGGGACGGCGATGAACAAGGTGATCGCGGCGCTGAAGAAGGCCGGCGTCGCCGAGCGCGACATCCAGACCTCGAACCTCAACGTCAATCCGCAGTACGTCTATGAGCAGAACCAACCGCCGCGCCTGACCGGCTACCAGGCCAGCAACCAGGTGACGATCCTGGCGCGCGACCTTTCCAAGCTGGGCCAGACGATCGACGCGGCCGCCTCGGCCGGGGCCAACACCGTGGGCGGAATCAGCTTCGGCCTGCAGGACCCGCAGAAGGCCGAGGACGCCGCGCGCGTGAAGGCGGTGGAGGCCCTGAAGGCCAAGTCCGACCTCTACGCCCGGGCCACCGGCTACAAGGTGGTGCGCCTGGTCAGCCTGAACGAGGCTGGCGGCTACACGCCCTCCCCGCAGCCCGCGCCGATGTTCGCCATGGCCAAGCGCGAGATGGCCGACTCGACGGCGATCTCCGGCGGCGAACTGAAGGTGCGGATCGAGGTCAGCGCGACCTACGAGGCGCGCCAGTAAGAGAACGCGAAGTCCGCGCTGGTTAGAAGCCGGCGCGGACGAAAGCCCGCTCGACGCGGTCCTGGATCTCTATGCCCGGCAGGGCGCGCTCGCCCTCCATGACGGCGAGGTAGCGCAGGCCGGAGGGCTGGCGGCCCTTGCCGGCCGGGACCGGACCCATGGCCCAACCGACGGTGTTGGCGCCGGCGCTGTCGCAGCTGAGGAAGCGGGCCTCGCCGGACAGGTTGGCCTTCAGAACCTCCTGCGCCGTCGTCACCTTGCCTTCGCAGGTCGGCAGGTTGCGGGCGCAGGTGACGTAGCCGCCGCCGGTCCAGACGGTCTTGCCCTTGGCGTCGGCCACCAGCACGCAGGTCGAGGCCGAACCGATGGCGCGGCCGACGTACTGGGTCAGGGCGTCCTCGTCGACGCCCTTGGGCAGCTTCGGCGCGCAGCCGGCGAGCGCCAAGGCGCCGGCCAGGAGAACCAGGACGGCGCCGGACCGCATCAGGCGGCCTTCTTGATGAGGTTGCCTTCGTCGAGCAGCACGACGGTGGGGGCGTAGTTGCGCGCCTCTTCGGCCGGCATCTGGCAGTAGGTGACGACGATGACGGTGTCGTTCTTCTGCACCAGGCGGGCGGCGGCGCCGTTGACGCCGATCACCTTCGAGCCGCGCGGGGCCTCGATGGCGTAGGTGGTGAAGCGCGCGCCGGTGGTGATGTTGAGCACGTCGACCTGTTCGTTGGGCAGGATGCCCGAGGCGTCCAGCAGGTCGCGGTCGATGGCGATCGAGCCTTCGTAGTCGAGATCGGCCTGGGTCACCGTGGCGCGGTGCAGCTTGGCCTTCATCATGGTCAGAAGCATGGCGACGCCCCTTCTTATCTCTTTGAGTCACTGGGATTTCGCGAGGTAGCCACACACATGACCCGCGTTCAGTCAGGGCCATATAGACAGGATGGGCCGCGCGTTCAATCGCAGCGCAGCACGGCGCGGTGGATGGCTGCCGCCGATCAGGCCGCCGCGGCCTTCAGGAACGCCGTCATTCCCGCCAGCACCGGCGCCTTGTTCCGCAACGGCCGCGACAGGGCCAGCAGCGGGGCGGCGTGGTCGAGGCCGGGATAGACCTGCTCTTCCACGATGACGCCCGCCTCGCGCAGGGCCTTGGCCAGCTTGCGGGTGTTGCGCGGGCGGACAGTGGTGTCGGCCTCGCCCGTGGCCAGGAAGGCGGCCGGGGCGTCGGCGCGGACGAAGCTGATCGGTTGGGTGGCCACCAGATCGGGCGCGCCGCCGAAGGTGCGGGTCGAGATCTCCCCGTCCAGCGGCAGGAAGGCGTAGGGCCCCGAAAGACCCGCGAAGGCCTTCACCGCGCGGGGATCGACGCCGGCGGCCTGGAGGTATCGGGCGTCCAGCGCCAGCATGGCGGCGATATAGGCTCCGGCCGAATGGCCGGCGAACAGCAGGCGGGACGGATCCCCGCCCAGGCCGGCGGCGTGATCGACGGTCCAGCGCACGGCCAGGGCCGCGTCCTCCAGAAAGCTCGGGAACCGCACCTCGGGATAGAGCCGGTAGTCGGGCACGACGACAAGGAAGCCCTGGGCCGCCAGCGCCCGTCCGACCCAGCCGTATTCAGCGCGCCGGCCGGAGTTCCAGCCGCCCCCGTAGAAGAACACCAGCACCGGCGCGCCCTGGATCCCGCCCGGCGGGGCGTAGACGTCCAGCCGCTGGCGCGGATGCGCGCCATAGGCCGTCCCGCGCAGAGGAGACGTTGCCGCGTCCTTGGGCGTCAGGGTGGCGAACAGCGACAGAGGCGAGCAGGCCGAAGCCAGGCTCGCCGCCAGGGTCGCAAGGCCCGTCCGGCGCGTCATTCGAAGATCCATGCCCGCATCCGCCCCTCGCGTTCGCAAGAGATACGGAAGCGGGAGGCGATCGGAGGCAAGGCTACAGCTTGAATCCGCCCGCGACGATCTTGGCGTGCACCGCCTTGGTGATCTTCACATAGCCCTTGCCGGGCTCGCGGAAGTACAGCGGATCCTTGATCTTGGCCGGGTCGAAGCCTTCCTGGACCAGGTCGATCTTGCGGTACTTGAAGGTGCCGGTGGTCTCGATCTCGGGCTGCAGGCGCACGAACACCGGACGGGCGTAGGCCGGCATCTCGCGGTCGACATATTCGGCCAGGTTGTCGATCTCGAACTCGGGGCCGACGACCAGCGAAGCCATGCCGGCCTTGCCATCGAGGTCGCCCACCGGCACGCCGTAGACGTTGATCTCCTTGACGCCCGGGAAGCCCGCGAGGCGCTCGGACACCTCGCTGGTGGCGACGTTCTCGCCCTTCCAGCGGAAGGTGTCGCCGATGCGGTCGACGAAATAGATGTAGCCGTCGCTGTCCTGGCGCATCAGGTCGCCGGTGCGGAACCAGGCGTCGCCCTTTTCGAAGACGTCGTGCAGCACCTTCTTCTCGGTGGCGGCCTTGTCGGCGTAGCCGGTGAAGTTGGAGCGGGCGTCGCTGGCGATGTGACCGATGCACTCGCCGATCTCGCCGGGCTTGACCTCGACGCAGCAGCCGTTGGGGCCGCGCACCGGGGTCTCGGTCTCGACGTCGAACTTGACGATGCGGATGTTGAACTTCTTGCGCAGATAGCCCGGCACCCGGCCGATGGCGCCGCGGCGGCCGTCGAAGTTGAACAGCGAGACGTTGCCTTCGGTCGCGCCGTAGAACTCCAGCACGCCGCCGACCTTGAAGCGGTCGAGCATGTCGTCCCAGACGTCCGGGCGCAGGCCGTTGCCGAAGATCAGGCGGATCTTGTGGGCGCGCTCGTACTCGCTCTCGGGCTGGTTGGCGAGGTAGCGGCACAGCTCGCCGATATAGACGAACATGGTGCACTTCTCGGCGACGATGTCGCTCCAGAAGTGGGTGGCCGAGAACTTCTTGCGCAGCACGATGCTGCCGCCGTTCAGCAGGCCCGCGCCCATGGCGCAGAGGCCGCCGGTGGCGTGATAGAGCGGCAGGGTGACGTAGATGCGGTCGCTGGCTCGCGAGTCCGTCGAGCCGGCGAAGCCGCGCATGTAGAGCTGGGCGCGCATGTGGGTGATGCGCGCGGCCTTGGGCAGGCCGGTGGTGCCGCTGGTGAAGATGTAGAGGGCGGTGTCCTTGGCGGTCAGGCCGCCGCGAGCGGTCTCGCGGTCGGGGCGCAGCTGGCTGCAGCTCTTGAGCGCGTTGACGAGGTCGCGCTGGTCGCCGTGGACCGGGCCCAGCACCCACTGCTGGATGTGACGGCCCAGCTGGTCCTTGACCTGCTCGAAGCAGGGCGAGGTTTCCGGGTCGACGATGCAGTGCAGCGCCTGGGAAATGTTGAGGCAGTGCGCCAGCGCGGCGCCCGTCAGTTGGTTATTGATGAGAGCGGTGGCGACGCCGACCTTCGAAAGGCCGTACCAGATCGCCAGGTACTCGATGCGGTTGGGCATGAAGAGGGCCACGGTCTGGCCTCGCGTGATCCCCTGCCCCTTCGCCCAGTGGGCGTAGCGGTTGGCGATGGCGTCGAGCTCGCCATAGGTGATCGTCTTGCCCTCGAAGGTGATCGCGGGGCTGGACTTCCACTTGTCGACGGCGGCCTCGAGGTCGTCGCAGATCAGGTTGTCGCTGTCCGGCGCTATCGAGTTCACGCGCTTCAGAGTGCGAGTCAGCCCCTTGAGGAACCGCCACTCCCGCTTCAACTTGGCCTGCAGACGCATAAATTCACTCCCTTCAAACAACCATTGGAGAGCGCCGGGCTAGCGGTCAAGTCGTTGGAAGGTCTTGCGTGTGCATCTGCGAAACGCAATCGCTCGCAGCGGCGAAATCGTCTCACATGCCGTAAGGGCACTATTGAAAGGGCCGCGTGGAACTGATCCACGCGGCCCCTTTGGTCTCGGATTCGAGCTTTCCCTTAGGGTCAGCTTGAACTGTGTTTAGCCGTTGGCGGCCTTGCGCTGGTCGTCGCGGGCGGCCTTCAGCTTTTCAGCCACCAGGAAGGCCAGCTCCAGCGCCTGCTCGCCGTTGAGGCGCGGGTCGCAGTGGGTGTGGTAGCGGTCGGCGAGATCGGTCTCCGAGACGGCGCGGGCGCCGCCCAGGCATTCGGTGACGTTCTGCCCGGTCATCTCCAGGTGTACGCCGCCCGGATGGACGCCTTCCGAATGGGCCACTTCCACGAAGCTCTTCACTTCGGAGAGGATCCGGTCGAACGGCCGGGTCTTGTAGCCGGTCGAGGCCTTCAGCGTGTTGCCGTGCATCGGGTCGGTGGCCCAGACCACCGCGCGGCCGTCGGCCTTGGTGGCCTTCATCAGGCGCGGCAGACGGTCGGCGATCTTGTCCGAACCGAAACGGCCGTAGAGGGTCAGGCGGCCCGGCTCGTTGTTGGGGTTCAGCACGTCGATCAGGCGCAGGAGGTCGTCGCCTTCCATGGTCGGGCCGCACTTCAGGCCGATCGGGTTCTTCACGCCGCGCATGAACTCGATGTGGGCGCCGTCCAGCTGGCGGGTGCGCTCGCCGATCCACAGCAGGTGGGCGCTGGTGTCGTACCAGTCGCCCGAAGTGCTATCGACGCGGGTCATGGCTTCCTCGAAGCCCAGCAGCAGGGCCTCGTGGCTGGTGAAGAACTCCACGCGCTTCAGGTCGGGCTGGGTGTCGGGCGTGACGCCGACGGCCGACATGAAGGTCAGGGCCTCGGAGATCTTCTCCGACAGTTCGCGGTAGCGCGCGCCCTGCGGGCTGTCGCCGACGAAGCCCAGGGTCCAGCGGTGGATGTTGTAGAGGTCGGCATAGCCGCCGCTGGCGAAGGCGCGCAACAGGTTCAGGGTCGCCGCCGACTGGCCGTAGGCCTTCAGCAGGCGGTCCGGGTCGGGAACGCGCTCGGCCTCGTTGAAGTCCATGCCGTTGATGATGTCGCCGCGGTAGGACGGCAGGGTCACATCGTCGATCGTCTCGATCGGCTCGGAACGCGGCTTGGCGAACTGGCCGGCGATGCGGCCCACCTTCACCACCGGCTTGCCGCCGGCGAAGGTCAGCACCACCGCCATCTGCAGGATCAGGCGGAAGGTGTCGCGGATGTTGTCGGCGTGGAATTCCTTGAAGCTCTCGGCGCAGTCGCCGCCCTGCAGCAGGAAGGCCCGGCCTTCAGCCACGTCGCCCAGCAGGCTCTTCAGACGGCGCGCCTCGCCGGCGAAGACCAGCGGCGGCATCTGGCGGAGGGTCTGCTCGACCCGCTCGACAGCGCCGGCGTCCGGATAATCCGTCGGCACGTGCTTGGCGGGTTTGGCTCTCCAGGTCGCGGGGGTCCACCGGGCGGTCATGATGTTCTCAAACGTTCTAAAGGGGAGCGCTGATAGCGCACCCCGAGGGTAAAAGCAAAAATCGTGCGGCGAAGCTGTATATTTTAGCCCAGCGGGGAAATTTCAACCAACTCGTCGCTGTATTCGCTGCTCGAACGACGCAAGGCGACGCAGGCGATGATCGCCAGGGCGCCGACGGCGATCCACCACTCCTGCCAGACCCCGAAGCTGAGCGCGCCAATCACCAGATAGCTGACCAGGGCCGCGCCCGCCGTCGCCGCCGCCCCGCGGTCGGTTTCGGCCGTGCGGGCGACGCCATAGGCCAGCCAGCAGAAGAAGGCGCCGGCCAGGGCCGCGCCGATCGCGCCGAGCTCGAGCCACAGCTGAAGCTGGGCGTTGTGGGTGTGCAGCGGGATGGCGTCGCCGAAGGTGCGGCTGGCGTCCAGACCCCAGCCCCGGAACGGGTGGGACTGCACGTGGTCGGCCGCGAAGGCCCAGATGTTCAGGCGCGCGTCCCAGGACGGCGGCACCAAAGCGTGAAGCCAGGCCCAGAAGCCGCTCTGGATGGCCCAGAGCACGGCGATCGGCGCGACGATGAACGGCAAGGCCACGACGACAGTCAGCACCCGGCCGCCGATCTTGCCGCTGAACTTGATCAGCGCCCAGGCCACCAGTCCGGCCGCCAGCGCGACCAGACAGGAGTCGGCGCTCGAAAGCACCGAGGTGATGATCGTACCGGCCAGCAGCGGCAGCACGGCCCCCGCCTTGCCCCGTCGCGCCAACGCGGCTGCGGCCGGCCAGAACATCACCGCCAGCACGTAGCAGCCGATGCTGATCTTCACCTTGGCTATGTCGGGCCGCACCGGATCGCCGGTCAGCTCGCGAAACCGCTGAAAGATCGAGGCGCCGGTTATGGCGTCCAGGCCGATGACAACCGCCAGGGCCAAGACGCCGAACCCCATGACCGTCGTGGCCCGGTCGGCCGCACGGGCCGACAGGCGGAACGCCGCGGCGACCGCGGCGCCGTACAGCAGGAGTTGCAGGACGAGCTTGGCCGCCGTCAGCTTCTCGAGGTCGGCATAGGCCTTCAGCGAGCCGGGCGGCGGCGCGGCCGGGCTCCAGGTCATGCTCCACACGCCCCACAGAGCCAGCAGCAGCAAGATCAGGGCCGGCACGATCGGCGCGCGCGGGCGGCCGATCACTGGCAAGGCCAGCAGCCCGACAAGGGACAGCAGAGGCGCGAAACCGAGCTGGGCGAGATAGCCCAGCAGCGGCGTCATCACGAAGAGGAAGATCATGACGCCGCCCAGCCACGGCGTCGGCTTCTCGGTCACGGCCGTCTGGTTCATACGCCGCCCACCTCGGCCGGAACGTACTTCTCGCGCATGGTCACCAGTTCTTCGGCCAGGGTCGGGTGGACGGCGCAGGTGCTGTCCCACTGCGGCTTGGTCACGCCCATCTTCACCGCGATGGCGGCCATCTGGATGATCTCGGGCGCGTCGGGACCGACCACGTGGACGCCGACGACCTGCTCGTTGTCCTGGCGGACGACCAGCTTCATCAGGCAGCGCTCCTGGCCGCCGTAGAAGGTCAGCTTCATCGGCCGGAAGACGGCGCGATAGATGTCGACCTTGCCGAAGGCATGTCGGGCCTCGGCCTCGCTCATGCCCACAGCGCCGATCGGCGGCTGCGAGAACACGGCCGAGGCGACCAGGTCGTGATCGAAGGTGGTCGGATTGCCGTAGAACTCGGTCTGGGCGAAGGCCGCGCCCTCGCGGATGGCCACCGGCGTCAGGTTGATGCGGTCGGTGACGTCGCCGACGGCCCAGATGCTGTCGACATTGGTCTTGGAATGGGCGTCGACGGCGATCGCGCCCTTGTCGTTCAGCTTCACCCCAGCGTTCTCGAGGCCCAGGCCCTCGACATAGGGATCGCGGCCGGTGGCGAAGAGGACGACGTCGCTCTCGAAGGTCAGATTGTTGTTGAAGGTGCTGACGAGGCCCGTGTCGGTCTTCTCGATCGACTTGTGCGAGCAGCCCAGCACCACCTTGACGCCGCGCTTCTCCATCTCGTCGGCGAGATGGGCGCGGACGTCGTCGTCGAAGCCGCGCAGGATGTTGGAGCCGCGGTAGCAGAGCGTGGTCTCGACGCCGAGACCGGCATAGATGCCGGCGAACTCGACGGCGATGTAGCCGCCGCCGACCACCAGCACCCGCTTGGGCAGGGTCGGCAGGTGGAAGGCCTCGTCCGAGGTGATCCCGTGCTCGGCGCCCTCGAACTCAGGACGCACCGGACGACCGCCGGTAGCCACCAGGATCCGCCTGGCGGTGTAGCGGCCAGCGTCCTGCGAGCCCTCGCGCGGCAGCACCTCGACAGTGTGGGCGTCAAGGATGCGGGCCTTGCCATGCAGCAGGTGGGCGCCGGCCTTGCGCAGGTTGGTGACGTAGATGCCCGACAGCCGCGCGATCTCGACGTCCTTGTCGTGCAGGAAGGTCTTCCAGTCGAAGCTGGCCTGCCCGATCGTCCAGCCATAGCCCTTGGCCGTCTTCAGCTGGCTGGAGACCTCGCTGGCGTAGACCATGAACTTCTTGGGCACGCAGCCGCGCACCACGCAGGTGCCGCCGACCCGGTATTCCTCGGCGACGGCCACCTTGGCGCCCGACAGGGCCGCCAGCCGCGCGGCGCGCACGCCGCCCGAGCCGGCGCCGATGACGAAGAGGTCGAAGTCGTACTCAGCCATCATCGGCTCCGGATCAAAGCGAACTGGAAACAGCGGGATCGGGATATGGGATCAAGGCAGAAGCTTGACCACCCCTTCGTCGGTCCCGATCAGGGCCTCGTCGGCCAAGTCGAGGAACAGGCCGTGGTCGACCACGCCGGTGACGGTCTTCAGGGCCGCCGCCAGGGCCGCCGGGTCGGGGATCGCGCCCGAGGCCATGTCGTAGATCACGTTGCCGCCGTCGGTGGCGACGACGCCGCGGTCGGCCATGCGCAGGCGCGGCGGCGGCAGGTCGAACTCGGCGGCGATATCGGCCAGGCGACGCCCGGTGTGAGGATGGCCGAAGCGCACCACCTCGATCGGCAGCGGGAACTTGCCCAGGACCTTCACGTGCTTGGCGGCGTCAGCGATGACGACGCAGCGCTTGGAGGCCTCCCAGACCAGCTTCTCGCGCAGCAGGGCCGCGCCGCCGCCCTTGATCAGGGACAGGCCAGGGCCGATCTCGTCGGCGCCGTCGACGGTGAGGTCGATCGACATGACGTCGTCCAGCGTCGCCAACTGAATGCCGAGCTCGCGGGCCAGGCTGGCGGTCGCCTCCGAGGTCGGCACGCCGCGAACGTCGAGCTTGCGGGCGGCCAGGGCCTTCACGAACCAGGCGGCGGTCGAGCCGGTGCCCAGGCCCACGACCATGCCCGGCTCCACCAGCAGGGCGGCGGCTTCGCCCGAAGCCTTCTTCTGCGCGTCGGCGCTCATGCCTTCTTGTCCTTCTTGGCCTGTTTCAGGGTGCGGAACTTGGCCGCCCACCCGGTCTTGTTGGCTTGCGGCGTGCGGCTCAGCGCCAGGTCGCCGGCGGGAACGTCGGCGGTGATCACCGAGCCCGAGCCGGTCATGGCCCCGTCGCCGATGCGCACCGGCGCGACCAGGGCCGAGTTGGAGCCGATGAAGGCGCCCGCGCCGACATGGGTCTCGAACTTCTCGAAGCCGTCGTAGTTGCAGAAGATCGTGCCGGCCCCGATGTTGGCCTTCGGGCCGACCGAGCCGTCGCCCAGATAGCTCAGGTGGTTGGCCTTGGCGCCCGCGCCGACCTTGACCTTCTTGACCTCGACGAAGTTGCCGATGTGGGCCTCGGGACCGATCTCGGCCCCCGGACGCAGGCGGGCGTAAGGGCCGATCAGGGCGCCCTCCCCGACCGACGCGCCTTCCAGGTGGCTGAAGGCCTTGATCACTGCGCCGGAAGCGACGCTGACGCCCGCGCCGAACACCACGAACTGCTCGACCGTGACGCCGGCCGCGATCGTCGTGTCCCACGACAGGTGGACGGTCTCGGGCGCGGGCATGGTCACGCCCTCGGCCATCAGGACGGCGCGGCGGCCGGCCTGCCAGACGGCCTCGGCGGCGGCCAGCTCGGCCTGGGAATTGACGCCCTGCACGGCGGCCTCGGGCGCGAAGGCGGCGCGAGTGGCCAGCTTGCGATCGTGGGCGATGCCGACGATGTCGGTCAGATAGTATTCGCCCTTGGCGTTGTCATTGCCGACGGCGGCCAGCAGGTCGAACAGCTGGGCGCGGTCGGCGGCCAGCACGCCGGAATTGCAGTGCTTGAGCGCCAGCACGGCCGGCTCGGCGTCCTTGGCCTCGACGATGCGCAGCAGCACGTGGCCGGGCGCCAGCACCAGGCGGCCGTAGGCGCCGGGATCGGCGGCCTCAAAGCCCAGCACGGCGACGTCGGTCCCGGCGGCGCGCAGGTCGAACAGCGGCGCGATCACCGGAGCGTTGAGCAGCGGGCAGTCGGCATAGGTGACGACCACGTCGCCGTCGAAGTCGGCCAGGGCGTCCTTGGCGGCCAGCACGGCGTGGCCCGTGCCCAGCGGCGGGTCCTGCACGACGGTGGCGTTCGGACCCAGGCGCTTCCTGGCGTGCTCGCCGACCTGCGGGCTGTGCGCGCCCACGACCACCACGATGCGCTCGCAGCCCAGGGCCTGCGCGGCGTCGATGGCGTGGTCGAGCATCGGCCGGCCGCCGACCTTGTGCAGCACCTTGGGCGTCGGCGACTTCATCCGGGTGCCCTGGCCGGCGGCCAGGATCACCGCCGCGCGCGGACGGCCACTGCCGTGGGATGAGGTGGTCGTAGTCATGACCAGAGCGACTCCGAAGCGAACCAAAGTTGCATTAGCCGCGCCTTTAGCCGAAAGGCCAGAGCATGTCTCTTCCGCACGCCCACGAAACCGCCCTTCGGGACGCCACCATCGCCTTCGACCTCGACGGCACACTGGTCGACACCGCGCCGGACCTGGTGGGCGCGCTGAACACTATACTCGCCGAGGAGGGCCTGCCCGCCCTGCCCTTTGACGACGTGCGCAAGATGGTCGGTCGTGGGGCCAAGGCGCTGCTGGAGCGCGGCTTCGCCGCCGCCGGCGCGCCGCTGGACGCCGAGCGCGCGCCCCGGCTGGTCGAGCGCTTCATCGCCATCTATCTGGGCCGCATCGCCCACGAGAGCGCGCCGTTCGAGGGCGTGGTCGAGGTGCTTGCCGACCTGAAGGCCGCCGGCGCGCGCCTCGTCGTCTGCACCAACAAGCTGACCCACCTGTCGGTCGCCCTGCTGGACGCCGTCGACCTGACCCGATTCTTCGACGCCGTGGTCGGCGCCGACGACGCCCCCGCGCCCAAGCCCGACCCGCGTCACGTGCTGGCGGCCATCGCCGCGGTCGGCGGCGATCCCACCCGGGCGGTGATGGTCGGCGACAGCATCAACGACGTCCTGAGCGCCAAGGCCGCGAACGTGCCGGCCCTGCTGGTCTCGTTCGGCTACACCGAGGCCCCGGTCGAGACGCTCGGCGGAGATCTGTTGATAGATCGCTTTTCCGAGGTCCCCGAGGCGGCAATCTCGCTTTTGGGCTCTTGCGGCGCGGAAAAGAGCGGTCTATAGCCCCCTTCCTCTCGCGGCGGGGACTTCTTCGGAAGGCCCAGCCCACCCGGCGGATGCTTAGCTCAGCGGGAGAGCACCTCGTTCACACCGAGGGGGTCGCAGGTTCAATCCCTGCAGCATCCACCATTTCCCTTCCTAAAATCCGATGCGGTAGCGAGCGCCGGCCGGCCATTCGGCCAGCCCTGCGTAAGATGCTCCGCACGGCTTCAACGCGTCCTCTGCCAGCGCGCTGAACGGAACCCGAGGACGGCGGCCTGGCCGCGCCCTCGCATGGATGGGCGCCCGCACCGCCCTGACGCGGCCCGCATATTAGTTTGTCGTTCGGCGCGATAAGTTTCGCGCACGACCAGGGTCCTCACCGGCCCGCCCCGTTGCTTCGCCCGCGCCTTCCGCGCCTACTCGCGAAAAATACGAGGGTTGGAAGTGTCCAGGTCAATTGCCGCGACGGCGCCGCGCGCCTCGGTTTCCACGCGCTCGCCGACGCAGAAGCCCCCTCGCCCGCAAGCCGCGCGCCCGGCGTCCGCTTGGACGCTGATGCTGACCTCGGCCGCCTTCTGGTTCGAGGGCCATCCGGTCGGCTGACCTCTCGCCATAGACCACGACGTGAAACGGCCGGAGACGCTCTCCGGCCGTTTCCGCTCATCGCTACATCTTCAGCCCCGCGCCGATCGTGAAGTAGCGGCCCATGACGTCGTCGCCGATGGCGTAGCCGTCGCGCAGGCCCGCCCGCGTACCGTTGAGGGCGTAGGCCCCGGGCGGCGGATCTGCGTCGAACAGGTTCTGGACGTTGAAGAAGAAGTCCGTCCGCCCCGCCCGGGTGTCGGCCTGATAGGTCAGGGTCAGGCTGGTGGTGGCGAAGGACGCGATCTTGTTGTTCGCCCAGATCTGCGACGGGTCGCCGCCCAGCTTCATGTCGTCACGCCAGCGCTGCATGACGTCGACCGTCAGGTTCTCCAGCGGCTGGAAGCGGGCCAGCGCCGTCAGGCGCAGCGACGGGCCGGCGGCAGCTCCCAGCGGACCGAAGGCGACGCCGCCCTGGTCGGTGGTCGTGACCCCCGGCTGGCGGTAGTAGACGTGCGGCTGGAAGGCCGCCAGGAACCGCAGCGAGGCGGGCCGCTCGAAGGCCGTCGTGGCGTAGTTGACCTCCAGGTCCGCGCCCCAGGTCTCGACCTGGGCGATGTTGTAGTACTTGGTGTACCAGCGCTGCACGACGTTGGAGGCGCTCTTGTCGGCATAGCCGTTGAGGCGGTCCTGCAAGGCGCAGAACGGCGAGGTCCCGCCGCTATCGTAGCAGGCGCGCTGATAGGCGGCCGTGGCGCCGTTCACCTGGGTGACCGCGTCCTTGACGGTGATGTGGTAGGCGTCCAGCGCCACCGAAAAGCGCGGGATCGGGCTCCAGACCACGCCGAGCGTGGCGGTGTCGCCGATCTCGGCCTTGAGGTCGGGGTTGGAGAGATCGACCGAGGCCACGGTCGGGCTGAGGGTCGTCAGCAGATCCTGGGTGCTGACCGGCACCGAATTGACCGGGGCGAACAGCTCGTAGAGCGTCGGCGCGCGGATGTCGCGCGAGCGGGTGCCGCGCAGGCGCACGGTGTCGTTCAGACGCCAGTCGAGGCCCAGCTTCCAGGTCCAGTAGTCGCCGCTGGTGTCGTAGCTGGTGAAGCGGGCCGCGCCGTTGATGCTGAGCGCGCGCATCAGGGGCAGGTCCTTGACCAACGGCACGTCGGCTTCGAGCGCGGCCTCCTTGACGGTCTGGCTGACCTTGGGGCTGCTGGCGAAGGTCTGGGTCCACAGGGCCGAACCGGCGGTGCAGTTGTAGCGGATGCCCGTGCAGTTCACGACGTCGGATGGCAGAGCGTCGCTGGAGGACTCGAAGCTCAGCTTGCGCCACTCGCCCGACAAAGCCAGGCCCACGGGGCCGGCCCAGGTGCTGAACGGCGAGCCGTCGATATGGCCCGACACCGAGTCCATCACCGTGCGGGCCGTGTAGTGGGTCTCCTGGAAGACGTAGTCGATGGCCTCGGCGCTGGCGGCGGTGGGGCCGAAGACGTTCAGCGGCGCGCAGCCCTGGGCCAGGCTCGGATTGGTCAGGGCGATGTTGCAGACGATCTTGCCGCTGGACGGATCGACGACGGCGTCGAGGGCGGCGGCCAGGCGCTGGTTGTTGAGGTTGTTGGCCAGGGTCGTGCCCAGGCGCGTCTGGCCGTGGGTGAAGTCGACGCCCCACTTGTAGTCGCCGAGCGAACCGTTCAGCCCGCCCATGTAGATCCACTGCCGTGACTTCGAGCGCGCCTCCAGCCGCCCGCCGCTGCTCATCAGTTCGCTGAGCCGGAAGGTCGACTGGTTCGCGCCGGCCAGCTGCGCCTGGTAGGTCGGCGCCAGGAAGGCGTTGGTCGAGCTGAGCGTGACGTTGGTAAGCCGGACGTAGTCGGAATAGTTGGCGTTGGTCTTGAGGTTGCCGCCGACCTGCAGATAGCCGTGGATGGTGTCGGTGAGGTCGTAGTCGACGCGGCCGAACAGCTGGTGGCCCTTCATCGGCGCCAGCAGCGAGGAGTCGTAATAGCCGCCGTCGCCGCCGACCTGGAGGGCCGACGAACCGGTTGCCGTGCCCGGAACGAAGGCCCGCAGGGTTCCGTTCGTGGCGAAGGTCTGGCCCGACAGCGCGCCGCTGGTGATCAGGCCGCCGAACGGAAAGCCGGCCTGGCGCAGGTCGCTGTAGAGCACATAGGGATTGGCCGCCGTGCCGGCCCCGGCCACGCCCCAGACGTTCATCCAGTCGCGGTCGGAGCGGTAGGCGATACCCTTCTCGTCGCGATACTCGTAGCTGGCCTCCACATGGCCGCGGCCGCCGGCGAAGCGGGTTCCGGCGGCGAGGCCGACATCGACCTTCTCGCCGTCGCCCTGCTGGGAGATCCCGGTCTGGGCCAACATCTTCAGGCCCTCGAACTTCTTGTCGACGATGTAGTTCACGACGCCGGTGACGGCGTCGGAGCCATAGACCGCAGAGACGCCGCCGGTGACGGTGTCGACACGCTGGACCAGCATCTGCGGGATCAGATCCACATCGACGACGCCGTTCAGCAAGGTCGGCGGCACGCGCAGGCCGTCCAGCAGGATCAGGGTGCGATTGGCGCCGATGTTGCGCAGGTTCAGCTGGTTGGCCGAGGCGTTGCCGGCCCCGACGCTGCCGGTCGAGGTGGGATTGACCCCCGCCCCGCGCGAGCCGGCGAACACCGGCAGGACGTTCAGAGCCTCGGCCAGACTTCCGGGCGCGGCGCGCAGCACGTCGTCGGTCTGGACGACGGTGACGGGCGACGGGCTGGCGTCGCCGTTGCGGATCACGCGCGAGCCGGTGACGACCACGGCGTCGACCGTGGTCTCGACGGTGTCGCCGGCGGGCGGGGTTTCTGGCGGATTGGTCTGGGCGAAGGCCGAGGTGGCGAGCGCGAGCGCGCTGGCCCCGGCCAGAAAGACGGCGGTCCTTCCGAGGTTCTTCATCGTTCCCTCCACGCCGTATCCGCTGCCCGGTCGGCCTGTTCTTATGGTTCGCCGCGTTCATTGACGCAGCGTCAGGAGGATGACGCGCCTTCGCCTCGCCCGATGATTGCTTTACCGGACAGGCCTATTCATTTTTCGCCGCCGCGACCGGCCGGAATCTCAAGAAATATTTTGTGACGACTTCACAACGACGAACGCTGGCGCGTCCGGACCGCGAGGTCCAGACGCGCCGGCGTCGAAGAAACCGAGATGATCTGGATCAGGCGCCGAGGCTGGCGGTGAGGTCGTCGAACAGTTCGTCGACCGACAGCTTGCGCGGGATGATCTTCTGGTCGAAGGCCCAGTCGATGGCCAGCTGCAGGCCCTTGCGGTTGGCCTCCAGGCCGAACGGCGGATAGACGGCCGGCGGGCCGCCCTCGGTCAGGGCGCGGCTCTCGACGATCATCCGGTAGATCTCGCGGACCACGTCAGGACGCTGCCTGGCGACATCCTCGTGGACCACGAAGATGTGGTTGATCGGCACGACCTGCTCGCGCTCGAACCAGGCCTTGGCGGCGTTGAACGGGTCCGGCACCAGGTACTGCACGCGCGGATCCTTGGGAAGGTCGACGCCTTGCAGGGTGGCGGCCAACTGCCCGTCCAGCATCATCTGGCCGATGTCCGAGCCCTTGGGCAGGCGCACGCAGTTGGCCGGATCGCTGTATTCCTCCAGGTGGCCGTCGCCGGTGGTGCGCCAGGTGACCTTGTCGAGATCGACGCCGTATTCGTGCTGGAGCACGCCGCGGATCCACAGGCCCGTGGTCTGGGCGTAGGTGCGCACGCCCACTTCCCTGCCCTCGATGTCCTTGGGGTCGAGGTGGCCGAGCTCCTTGTTGAAGCCGGCGCAGTGGTGCTGGAAGCGGCCCGAGATCGGGGCCGGCAGCAGCACGTAGGGCTTCCCGTAGCACTTGGCCTGCAGGTAGGTGACGATCGCCAGTTCGCCGGCGTCGTACTGGTTGCGGCGGACCATGTCCTTGAAGCCGTTGTGGGCCTGTTCGGGGCCGCAGAAGTCCAGGGTGACGATGTCGGACGTCACCCGGCCGTCCTTCATGGCCTTGGTCACCGGATAGTCGGCCAGGTTGGTCTTCAGAGTCAGCACTTCGGCCGCAACGTCGCTCATGACGCGGTCCCTCCCGGTTCGTTCTTAGAGTTTGACTTCGATCAGCACCGGGCCCGCCTCGCGGGTGGAGTTGATCATGGCCTGGGTGAAGTCTTCCGCCGTCTCGACGCTGACCGCCGGCACGCCCATGCTCTTGGCCATGGCGACCCAGTCGATGGTAGGGTTGCCGATGTCGATCATCGACAGGGCGCGCGGCCCCGGCGCGGCGCCCGCGCCCATGTTCGAATATTCGGCCTTGAGGATGGCGTAGCTGTTGTTGGCGAAGATGATCGTCGTCACCGGCAGGCCTTCGCGGGCCTGGGTCCACAGCGACTGGATCGTGTACATGGCGCTGCCGTCGCCCACCATGCAGAAGGTCCGGCGATCCGGACAGGCCATGGCCGCCCCCGTCGCCACCGGCGTGCCGTAGCCGATCGAGCCGCCCATGTTCTGGATGGTGTCGTGCGGCCGCGCCCCGGCGGTCAGGCCCATCGACTCCCGGCCGGTGGTCAGGGACTCGTCCACGAGGATGCAGTTCTCGGGCATGGCGTAGCTGAGGGCATGGGCGATGCTGACGGGGTTCAGCGCGCCCTGCGGGGCCGCCTGCTCCGAGCGCGCCTGCAGCACGGGATCGGCCTTCAGCGCGCCGAGAGCCTCGGCCAGCATTTCAAGCCCGAGGACGCTGTCCTCGTCCTTGGCGACCAGCTCGTGCACCTGGCAGCCGGCGGGCTTCAGCACGCTGGGCTTGTCGGGATAGCTGAAGAAGGCGATCGGCTCGTCGGTCTCGACCGTGACGATGTGCTTGAAGGCGCTGAGGAAGGCCACGGCCTGGTTGACGGCATAGGGAATGCGCTCCAGCGGCGTGCGGCCAGCGCCTCGCTCGATGCGGACGCTGAAGAACTGGGTGGCGATGCGGCAGCCGGTATTGGCGGCGACACGGCCGGCGAGGTCCAGCGACTTCCCGCGCATGGACTTGCCGCCGAAGATGATCAGGGTCGGCTCGCCCGAGCGCAGGACCTTGGCGATGTGCTCGACCTTGTCGGCCGGCGGCGCGCGGCGGGTCGGCTCGCGCTTGGGGAGCTGGGGCACATCGCCCGCCTCGCCCCAGCTGGCGTCGCCGGGCAGGATCAGGGCCGAGACCAGGCCTTCATTGGCCTTGGCGACGGCGGCGGCGGTATCGGTGGCGATGGACTCCGAGCTGTCGGTCGTGCGCACCCAGTGGCACAGCGGCCGGGCCAGCCCCTGGATGTCGGAAGTCAGGGGCGCGTCGTACTTCAGGTGCGAGGCGGCGTGCTCGCCGATGATGTTGACCATGCCGACGCCGGCGCGCTTGGCGTTGTGGATGTTGGCCAGGCCGTTGGCGAGGCCCGGCCCCAGGTGCAGCAGGGTGGAAGCCGGCTTGTCCTTCATCCGGGCCCAGCCGTCGGCGGCGCCGGTGGCCACGCCTTCGAACAGGCAAAGGACGCTGCGGATGCGGGGATTTTCCAGCGCCGCCAGGAAGTGCATTTCCGAGGTGCCGGGATTGGCGAAGCAGACCTCGACGCCCTGGTCGGCCAGCGTGTTCACAAGGCTTTCGGCGCCGTTCATGGTCACTCCCCGTTCCCCGGCGATTACGCGGCCGGGTGTTGTTCGATCATGGGAAGTTGAGACCACGGCGGAGGGGGCGGCCTCCAATCCAATCGGGCCGGAAAGCGATAGATTTCCGGCCCTTGGGATGTTTTCCGGACGTCAGTAGCCGGCCAGTTCCTTGCCCTTGCCGACCACGCCGTAGGAGCGCTGCGGGGCGGCCATCAGCCAGCGATAGCCTTCCGACAGCAGGCGCTCGAGATTGCCGGCGTTGGTGTGCGGGTTGCCGACCGGCACGCCGTGGCGCACGCAGGTCTCGGCAACCTTCTTCATGGCGTCGCGCACGTCGGGATGGTCGTACTGGCGCGGGAAGCCCATCTCCTGGGAAAGGTCGCCCTCCCCGATCAGCACGAAGCCGATGCCGGGCACCTCTTTCAGGATCTCGTCGAGGTTTTCGACGCCCTTGACGCTCTCGATCATCAGCCCGACCAGCAGCTCGCCCTGCGGGGCCAGCGGCCAGACGTCGGCCTTGGCGTAGTAGTCGGCCATCGACAGGCCCCAGTAGCGGGCGGCGGTGGCGGGACCATCGCCGCGCACGCCGCGCGGCTCGTACAGCGGGGCGTTCCTGGGGCGGGCGTAGCGGCACGAGGCGACGGCGTTGTAGGCCTGGGCCACGTCGTTGATATGCGGCCAGATCACGCCGTAGACGCCGCGGTCGAGCGCCTGCTTGGCGTAGGCCTGGTTCATCTCGACGCCGTTGGCCGGCACGCGGACGATCGGGGTGACCTGCGGGGCCAGGGTGGGCGCCGAATGGATCTGCTTGCGATTCAGCAGGTACTGCAGGGAATCGCCGAGGGCGGCCATGTCCCACGGATTGTGCTCCATCTCGAACACCAGGCCGTCATAGGGCGAGTCCGAGAGGTCGATGGCGCTCTGCTTGTCGGCCTTGGCGAAGCAGGTGAAGGCGGGCTTGCCGGCTTCCCAGGCGCGGATGACGCCGTTCAGGCGGGTGTCGGTCATGGTTCTTCCCCGTGGTTTCTGTCCGACTGAGCTAGACCCGCGCGGCCGTCTCGCCCTGATCGATGAACCTTCCCCGCCGATAGAAAAAGCGCGCGGGAGCCGGTCAAGCCCCCGCGCGCGAGTCGTCCTCATGCGCTTCGAGAAGAGGATCGGGAGAGATCAGGCGGAGACGGCGGCCTCCTCGGGATTCCAGTACATGAAGCCCATGCCCTCGCCGGTGCCGGCGGCGGTGCGCCAGCAGGGCACGTAGTCGACCAGGGTCATCTTCGCGCCGGTCTGCTGCAGGGCCATCATGACGATGCTGTAGATCTTCACCTCGGAAGTGCCCGACTGGTAGTAGCCGTCGGGGATCGCGGCGAGGCCGTCGTAGTCGTAGGCCGCCAGCTTGCCCATGACGTCGCGGTCGAACTCCTCGTCGTTGACGAAGTGCGACAGCCCGCCCGAAGCGATGATCGCCACGCGCACGTCGGCCGGCCAGGCCTCGATCGCCTCGCGCAGCACGCGGCCGAACTCGATGCAGCGGCTCATCGACGGCTGGGTCGGCGGATAGAACAGGTTGAACAGCACCGGCACGTGCGGCGGCGGCTGGTCGCCCATGATCTGGTGATAGACGAAGCTGTAGGCGTGCGGCACCACCGGATAGTCCGGCTTCATGCCCTGGCGCTGCTCCATCCAGACGTTGTCGGGCCAGGCCTGCAGGTCGTTGAGGTCGAAGCCCTCCTTCTGGAAGGCCTTGATCAGATAGGTCGCCAGCTCGGGATAGGCCTTGTGCACCACGTGGTGGTCGGGCGCGTAGACGGGGCGCTGGGGCGGGCCGTTGTGGACGTCTTCGCCGGTGTAGATGGTGATCGACGGCGACTGGTCGGGCCAGATCTCCTTCTGGTCCTTGCCCAGCACGATGGCGACATCGATCTTGGCCCGACCATAGGCCTGCGCCATCTTGTCGAGCGCGGCGCGGCAGCGGCCGGCGCGCTCGGTGCGCTCCTCGATCGTCAGGAACGGTTCGAAGGCGGCCTCGCGGTGGGCTTCCAGTTCGGGATAGGTCCAGGTGCGGTTGCGGAACCACAGCTCGGGGTTCTTGCGGTCCCGCTCGCCGTTGGTCAGCCAGTCCTCGGGGGCCTGCCCCAGCATGCCGCTGTGCGGCACAGCCATGCCAAATACGATCTTGGCCATACGCGTCTCCTTGATCGGCGAGGCCTAGGGCTCGCGCCCCAGACTCGCCAATTCGTTTCAGGCCCGGCGTGATCGCTTCACGCCGGGATATTCGGATCAGACCACCACGCCCTCGGGCACTTTCGGGGCCCAGTCGCGGCGCAGGACGAACAGGGTCGTCAGGGCGCCCAGCAGCAGGAAGGCGAAGATCACGTACATCGGCACGGCGTAGCCGCCGCTGACGTCGAGCAGCCAGCCCGACAGGATCGGCGCGACCATGCCGGCGAGGCTGACGGCGACCTGCTGGATGCCCGTGACCACGCCGACGGCGGGCTTGGGGATCAGGGTCAGGCGGCAGAGGGCCAGGTTGTTGGCGGTGGCCAGACCGAGGCCCGACAGCGAGAACACGTTCCAGAACAGGGCCAGGGCCGTGTTCTCGGTCTTGGCGCCCAGGATCACCGTCGAAGCGACCAGGAAGCCGGCGACCACGAAGCTCTTGCGCACCACCACGGCGTCGCCGCCCCGGGCAATCAACTTGTCGGCCGTCCAGCCGGCGACCAGCGCCACGATGGCGATGCCGGCGAAACTGAAGAAGGAATAGAGCCCCATCTTCTCCAGCGTCAGGCCGCGATGCTCGACCAAATAGGCCGGCATCCAGGTCATGCAGTAGAAGGTGAAGTAGTTGTAGCAGAAGTTGACCACCAGCGTGCCCCAGACGAGCGGGCTGGCCAGGATGTTCTTCAGCGGCACGGCCGAGGCCTTGGCCCGCACGGCGACCATGTCGCTCTTGGCCGGCAGGTCGTTCTTGACCCCGAACAGCCACGGCACGAGCCACAACAGGCCGACCGCGCCGGTGATCACGAACATGGCGCGCCAGTCGTAGGCGACGATCAGCCAGGCGGCGACCGGCGCGCCGATGGCCGGGCCGAACTTGTTGCCCAGCATGTAGAGGCCCACGGCCGTGCCGCTCTGCCCCTCATGGAAGTTGTTGCGGATCCAGCGGTAGCTAGCCGGAACTACCACCGCCTCGGCAGCGCCGACGATCAGGCGCATGACGATCAGGGCCGCCAGGGTGGTCGTCAGGCCGGTCAGGGCCGAAGCGAGGCACCAGAGCACGAAGCAGATCGTGTAGGGCACCTTCACGCCGTAGCGGTCGACCACCCACCCCATCGGGATCTGCAGGGCCGCGTACGACCAGAAGAACGCCGAGTTGATCCAGCCCCGGTCGAGGTTGGAGAGATGGAAGTGCGCCTTGAACGACGGCACCGCCAGGGCCGACGAGATGCTGGTGCGGTCGACGAAGGCGATCAGCGCTCCGGCGGCCAGCAGCGCGAGGATCGCCCACCGCTTCCAGGCGGCGTTCTCGACCGCCTTGGTGGCGGCATGGGCGGCCGTCGCGGCCGGATCGATGCTGGCCATGTTTTCCTCCCGAGCATTTGTCATCTTATGCGCCCAGCTTCGGATACAGCGTCTGGGCGGTTTTGCCGAAGACCCATTCCTGGTCGGCCGGCGAAAGCGTGGCCAGGCGCTGGCGGGCGGTGTCGAGGATCTCCGACAGCGTCCCCGGCGAGGTCGGGAAATTGGAGCCCCAGGCCAGGCGGTTCGCGCCGAACACTTTGACCAGCTTGGGGAACCAGGTCTCCGGCGTGGCCGAGCCCTTGGTGCTGTCGCCCATGATCCGCGGGGTGAGCTTCATGTAGATCGACGGCAGGTCGGCCAGGTCGAACAGGCTCTGGGCGGCCGCATAGGGAGGGCCGTCGGCGACCTCCGGGCGGCCCAGGTGGTCGAGGATGATCGGCACGTTCGGAAAGCGCTCGGCCAAGGCCCGCACCTGCGGCAGGCCGACGGGACCGGTCTGGATGCACATGGTCAGGCCCAGCTCACCGAGCAGCTCCCAGGCCGGATAGGCGCTTTCGTCCTCCAGTTCGGTGGGGTCGAAATCCTTGGTGCTGCCGCCGGTGAAGATGCGCAGGCCGGCCAGGCCCTTGTCGGTCCAGGCCTTGATAGTCTCGACAGCGTCAGGCGCACGCACGTCGACCGAGCCGACGGCGATCAGCCGGTCCGCGTACCGATTGCAGGCGTCGACGACGTAGCTGTTGTCGAAGCCGTAGGTGGTGGAGGAGTGCACGACGGCCGCCTTGGCCACGCCCGCCTCGTCCATGGCCGCGATCAGGGTCTCGACGACGCAGGGCCGCTCCTGCGACCAGTCCGAGCGCTTGCCGAACAGCGGCGCCGGCGGATAACGGCCCTCGTCATCCGAAATCACGTGCGGATGGATGTCGATCACCGAGGACATAAGCGCTCCCTAGACTGGCCTCCGGCGGGTTGTTCGCCGCCGTTGTTTCGAGGGCCATGGAACGCGAGATCGCAGGCTGGGAGCAGTCGAAGCTATGCGGCGAGGTATAAGTTTCGGGCCGCTCCGAAAGCCCGTCGGAACGACAAAGGGCGCGGCGCGGATCGCCCGCACCGCGCCCTCCTAGCGCCTTGATATCTTAGCCTATTTGCCCTGCGCCTTCAGGTGGGCGTCGAGACGCGGATAGACCCGACGGGCGTTGCCTTCGTAGATGTTGAAGCGGTCCTCGTCGGTCAGGCCCACGCAGGCGTCGACATAGCGCTTGGTGTCGTCGAAGTAGTGGCCGGTGTCTGGATCCTTGCCGCGGACAGCGCCGATCATCTCCGAACCGAACAGCACGTTCTTCGATGGGATGACCTTGGTCAGCAGGTCGACCCCCGGGTGGTGGTAGACGCAGCTGTCGAAGAAGATGTTGTCCAGCAGGCCTTCCAGCGGCCGGTTGGCCATCTCCAGCGACATGCCGCGATAGCGACCCCAGTGATAGGGCACCGCGCCGCCGCCGTGCGGGATCACCAGGCGCAGGGTCGGGAAATCCTTGAAGAGGTCGCTCTGCAGGATCTGCATGAACACCGAGGTGTCGGCGTTCAGGTAGTGGGCGCCGGTGCCGTGGAAGTTCGGATTGCACGAGGCGGCCACGTGCACCATGGCCGGCACGTCCAGATCGCACAGGGCCTCGAACAGCGGATACCACTCGCGGTCGGTCAGCGGCTTGCCGGTCCAATAGCCGCCGGTCGGGTCAGGGTTCACGTTGGCGCCGACAAAGCCCAGTTCCTCGACGCAGCGGCGCAGTTCGGGGATCGAATTGGCCGGCGGCGCGCCGGGCGACTGCGGCAGCTGACAGACCGGTACGAAGTTGTCCGGATAGATCTCGGTCACCCGCTTGACCAGGTTGTTGGAGACCTCGGCCCATTGCAGGCTGGTGCGCTCATTGCCGAGATGGTGGCTCATCAGGCCGGCGATCGGCGAGAACAGGGTGACGTCGCTGCCCCGCTCCTGCTGCAGCTTCAGCTGGCCGTTGCCGACGCCTTCGCGGATCTCGTCGTCGCTGACGTGAGCCTCGGAGACGGGCGGCGCGGTGGACGGGCTGTCAGCGGCGTCGACCTGGCGCTGGCGCCAGTCGCGGAACGACTTCGGAACGGTGGTGAAGTGGCCGTGGCAATCGATGATCATGGTCGTGTCTTCCCCAACGCTCACTGCTTGTCCGGATCGACGAACAGGTCGTCGATGCTCATCCGCTTGGGGGTGAGCCCCTGGGCGAAGGCGGTGCGCTCGAGCGCCTCGATGGTCGGACGATTGGCCTCGATGCCGTAGGGCAGCGGGTCGGGACCAACGATTTCGGTCAGCTTGACGTATTTCTTCTCGGTGGCGTTCTGCGGGCCGTCGGCGCGCACGCGCTCCAGCCACTCGTCCTTGGCCTGCTTGAAGGCCTTGTACAGCGACTGGGCCACCCACGGATGCTCTTCCAGCACCGAGTCCTTGACCACGATGGTGCCGTGCATCGGATAGACGCCGGTGCGGTGGAAGTAGTCGGCCTCCAGCTCGGCGGCGTTGGGCAGCAGGTCCGGATAGTCGGCCTCGACCTCCTGCCAGCCGCCGGTCGGGGCGCCGGTGCGACCGATGCCGGCCGCGCCTTCGACGCCGGCCGACAGCTCGCCGTCGGCCATCATGTCGGCCAGCGGGCGGGTGGCGTGGATGACGTTCCCCGGCAGCTTCAGCTCACGGACGTGCTCCTCGTCGTCGACCACCCAGGTGACCTTCGAGGGATCCAGGCCGCAGTCGTCCATCAGGGCCTGGCGCAGCCAGACGCCGGTGGTGACGGAGTAGGCGCGCACCCCGACCTTCTTGCCTTCCAGGTCCTTGGCCGTGACGATGCCGGCGTCGGGGCGGATCAGCATCCCCGAGTGGTGGAAGCGGCGGACCACGAAGATCGGCAGCGCCTTGAACGGCGCGCCATAGGCCCGCGCGATGATGTAGGTCGTGGGCGCGATCTCGCAGACGTCGAACTCGACGTCGCGCACCATCCGCCGGAACGCCCCGATCTGCGGCTTGACGGTGATGATCTCGGCCTCGACGCCCTCGATGGGGATCGAGCCGTCGCGGATGGCCGACGTGTGCGGATGTTCCGCCACGGCGATCTTAAGGGGCACCTTCTTCCCGGCCAAAGTTCCTCTCCTTGGATCTGTCTGTATCCGGGGAATGGCCGGCGGTCATCGGACCAGGCGTCGTCCCCGTTCGCACCGACAGAGGCGTTGACGCTCGAACGATCGCAACCGACGCACCGCGAAACCTTCAGGGCGCGCTCCATTTCCTATCGGCGGCGTGCGAGGCCCGCGATAGGTTCGGCGCGACGGGTGATAAGTTTTGCGCCGCACGGCATCATAGATCGTGCGTCTGAAGACGGGTTTCTTATCACCCCAGAGCTCCACATCGGCGCAAACGCACGCGTTTCGACCGCAACCAAACGCTCTGGCCAAGAGCCCGGAATGATTGCGAAATTTCCGATGTTTTTCGCTGTTTTCGCTCGTGAGATGGAGGTCTTCAAAGGCGTCATCGCGGCCGGATCGGCGCCCAAACCGACCGTATTCGACCCCTTCCCGCCCGACTTGCACCCCGATTGATTCCTGTTACCCGTTGGCGATCGGAGGAAGAAAAATGATCGACATGGATCCTGAACACAGGGCCGCGTCGCTGAGCTTTCGCCAGCTGAAGCTGTTCGAAAGCGTCGGGCGGCTTTGCAGCGTCCGCAGGGCTTCGGAGGAGTGCAATCTCTCCCAGCCCGCCGTGACCCAGGCCCTGGCCAAGCTGGAACAGCAGATCGGCGCCGTCCTCTTGGAGCGCCGCGCCAGCGGCAGCTACCTCAACGAGCTGGGCGAGATCTTCCACCGCCGCACCACCCGCCTGTTCGAGCAGTTCGAGCAGGCGCTGACGATCCTGGGCGTGCCGGAAGACACCGCGCCGGTGATCGCCAAGCGCATTTCCCGCTCCCAGGCCCGCAGCCTGATCGCCATCGTCGAGAGCGGCTCCTTCGCCCAGGCGGCGCAGTCTCTGGAGCTGTCGCAGGCCTCGCTGCAACGGGCGGCGCGCGACCTGGAGGGCAACCTCAAGAAGTCGATCTACTACCGCACCGCCGCCGGCGTGATGGTGACGCCGGCCGGGGTGGAGTTCGGCCGTCGGATCAAGCTGGCCACCCAGGAGATCGAGTGGGGCATCCAGGAGATCGAGGCCGCGCGCGGCAGCGTCGCCAGCCAGATCGCCATCGGGGCCATGCCGTTCGGCGGCAGCATGCTGCTGGCCTCGGTGCTCGACGCCTTCGTGCAGGCCAACCCCAAGGTCGACGTCAAGATCGTCAACGAAAGCGCTTCGGAGATGCTGAAGCGCTTGAGGGACGGCGAGGTCGATTTCGTCATCGGCCTGGTGCAGGAGACCACGGCCGACGACCTGGTCAACGAGGCCCTGGCCCGCACGCCCTACACCGTCGTCGCCCGCCGCGGCCACAAGCTGGCGCGGCAGGGCGAGATCCGGCTCGAGGACCTGCTGCAATACGACTGGGTGGTTGGCACGCCCGGCTCCAGCCGCCGGGCCTGTTTCGAGCGGATGTTCGAGGGCGGCCCCGGGCCCAAGACCTCGATCGCCACCAGCGCCCTGCCGATCGTCCGCCACCTCTTGCTACGCAGCGACCGCCTGGCGCTGATGACCTCGTACGAGGTGATGCACGAAAGCGACCTGACCGCCCTGCCCTTCGGCCCCGCCGGACCGGCGCCGGCCATCGGGGTGACCATGCGGGCCGGCTGGCTGCCGACGGCCCTGCACCAGGAGTTCATCGACCTGCTGCGCCGCCACACCGCCGACACCACGACCCCGACCCTGGTGCGGCACGCCGGCTGACGGTCCTTCCGCCCCTTTCGTCGCCAGCTTGACTGAAGGCGGCTAGCATCGACGACCGCACAGGTAATCCGGGACACTTCGAACATGCCCATCCAGACCGTGGAACTCGAAACGGCCGACGGCCCGCACCCAGCCTTCCTCCACACGCCCGCCGGCGAAGGCCCTTGGCCCGGGGTGTTCCTCCACGTGGGCGAGCCGGACGGCGCGCCCCGAGCGCAGGAGATCGCCGAACGACTGGCGTCGTCCGGATATGCGGTGCTGACGCCGGAACCGGCGACGAACGCCGCCCAACCGTTCGTGTGGTCCAGCCCCGCCGCGTTGCAAAGTCAGGGCGGCGCTTGGCTTGGCCAGCTCTACAACGCGGCGATGATCGGCGTCGGGCTGCTGAACAACGTCTTGGATCCGTCTACCGGGGAGGTTCCCTTCCTGCACCTGAAGGACGGCAAGGCCGCCGTCCATGGCGCGGGCGACCAGACGACCCGCCTGCAAGAGGCGCTGGTGGAAGCCGGCGTCGAACTGCGGGTCGACCCCTGATCCCGAAAAGCGCGCCGGTTCGCAAAGCCCGGCGCGACCCGCCCCGTTAAAGCCGGACGAAGGAAAAGCATGACCGGTTCCCCACATCGCACGCCGACCCGCCGAGCGGTCGGCGCCGGCGCCCTGTCGCTGCTGACGGCCGGGGCCGCGCGCGCCGCGCCGCCGACCGAGACGCTGGTCTATGTCGGGACCCAGGCCAACGAGGCCGGCCAGGGCGTGGTCGCCGCGCGGCTGGATGCGAAGACCGGCCGACTGACGCCACTCGGCGTCGTGGCCGAGATCGCCCGCCCGACCTGGGTGCTGGCCCATCCCTCGCGTCCGTTGCTCTACGCCGTCAGCGAGACCGGCGCCGCCGACGGCCAGGTGCAGGGCAAGGTCCACGCCCTGCGCGCCGATCCGGCCACGGGTCGGCTGAACCCGATCTCGGCGGTGGACTCAGGCGGCGGCGGGCCGACCCACCTGGCGCTCGATGCGGCGGCCAAGGGTCTGCTGGTCGCCAACTACGCCTCGGGCCATGTCGCCGCCCTGCCCGTCCGCCCCGATGGCGGGCTGGAGCCGCCGGCCTCGGCGCAGGCCGACCAGGGCTCCGGCCCTTCGCCGCGCCAGAAGGGTCCGCACGCCCACGGCTCGGTCGTCGATCCGTCGGGCCGCTTCGCGCTGGTCGCCGACCTCGGGGCCGACCGGGTGTTCATCTATCCCTACGACCGTCGCGCTCGGCGGCTGGGACCGGCGAGCACGGGCAGCCTCGCCCTGCCGCCAGGCTCGGGACCGCGTCACCTGGCCTTCCATCCGGGCGGCCGCTTCGTGTTCCTGATCAGCGAACTGGTCCCGCAACTTCGCACCTACGCCTGGGACGCTCACAAGGGCCGCCTGACGCCGACGCATGCGACGCCGCCGCTGTCCGAAACCCCGAAGGCCAGCGGGGCCGAGATCGCCGTCAGCCGCGACGGCCGCTTCGTCTACGCCTCGGTGCGGGTGGAGAACGTCATCGTCGCCTTCGCCGTCGATCCGCGCACCGGCGCCCTGACCGAGATCCAGCGCATCGCTTCGGGCGGCCAGACGCCGTGGAGCTTCGGAATCGACCAGACCGGCCGCTGGCTGTTGGCGGCCAATCAGGGCTCGAATACGGTGACCGTCCTGGCGCGAGACCCGGCCTCAGGTCTTCTCGCCCCCACCGACCAGTCCCTGCCGGTCGGCAAGCCCACCAGCCTCGCGTTCCTGGCCGCCCGCTAGGTCGCGCCCATCGACGGACATCCTGTGAAAGCTTCCCCTAACCGCAAGATCGGCCCGTTCGAGGTCGCCCCGATCGGCCTGGGCTGCATGAACCTCAGCCACGCCTACGGCGCGCCGCCGCCAGCCGAGGATGGCGAGCGGCTGCTGAACCGGGCGCTGGACCTGGGCGTCACCCTGCTGGACACCGCCGCCCTCTACGGCGGCGGGAACAACGAGAAGCTGGTCGGCCGCGCGGTCGGCCATCGCCGGGACGAATACGTGCTGGCCAGCAAGTGCGTGCTCGACATGGACGGCGCCAGACGGGTGCTGGACGGCTCGCCCGAGGCGATCACCGCCAGCCTGGACCGTTCGCTGCAACGGCTGGGCGTCGATCACATCGACCTCTTCTACCTGCACCGCCTGGATCGGAACGTGCCGATCGAGGCCTCGGTCGGCGCCCTGTCGCGCGCGGTCGAGGCCGGCAAGATCCGGGCGATCGGCCTGTCGGAGATGTCGGCCGCCACGCTGGAGCGGGCCCACGCCGTCCATCCGGTCGCCGCCATGCAGAGCGAGTATTCGCCGATGGTGCGCAATCCCGAGGTGGCGGTGCTGGAGGCCTGCAAGCGCCTCGGCGTCGCCTTCGTGGCCTTCTCGCCGGTCGCGCGCGGCTTGCTAGCCGGCGGCGTGACCAGCGCGGCCTACGCCAAGGGCGACATCCGCGCCTGGATGCCGCGCTTCGTCGAACCGAACCTGGCCCACAACCTGGGCGCCGTGAGGGCCTTCGACGCCCTGGCGACGGAGCTCGGCCTGACGCCGGCCCAGCTGTCGCTGGCCTGGACCCTGGCGCGCGGCGAGCATGTCGTGCCGATCCCCGGGACCACGAGCGTGGCGCACCTGGAGGAGAACCTGAGCGCGGCGGACGTGACGCTTTCGGCCGATGTGGTCGCGCGCATCGACGCCCTGTTCGCCGGCGACGCCGTGCATGGCCCGCGCTATCCGGCCGAGGCCCAGGCGCAGATCGACACCGAGCTGCTGCCGGACGAGGTGCTGGCTTAGCTTTTACCGACAGTCCCCCGCGAAGGCGGGGGTCCAAGCAGGCTCTCAGGACGACCTGCAGACGCCTTGCCGCTCATGGACTCGGCTTGGATCCCCGCCTTCGCGGGGATGCTCGGCGGTTGGTGGAAGCCGAATGAGAAAAGGGCGAAGCCGCGATGGCTTCGCCCTTTCTGCATTCTCGAAAAAGCGGCCGGAAGCGCCCAGGCGCCTCCGGCGAGGCCTTGCGCTAGAACTTCGCGCCCACCCGCAGGCCGTAGGTGCGGGGCGGCAGGTAGGAGCCGTAGTAGACGCCGGCGGTCGAGGTGGCGAAGGCGTAGGACTTCACCAGTTCGTCGGTGATGTTGTTGGCGTAAGCCGTGACCGACCACACGCCTTCCGGCGAGTCGTAGCTCAGGTTCAGGTCGCCGGTCGTGTAGGCGTCCTGGCGGATGATCGGGCTGCGGATGTCGAACAGCAGGTACTGTTTGCTGACGAACCGGGCCCGGGCCGCCGCCGTCAGGCTGCCGCCGTTGGGCAGGTCGAAGCGGTGCGAGTAGTCGACGGTCACCGTCGACTTCGGCGACTTGGGCAGCGGATTGCCCGAGAAGTCGCCGCCCGACGAATAGGGCGTGACCGGCAGTACGAAGTCGTTGAACTCCGAATGGGTCAGGGCCGCGACCACGCCGAGACGGTCGGCGGAGCTGATGGCCCACTGCGATTCCAGCTCCAGGCCGTACACCGTCGCCTTGTCGGCGTTGTAGGTGATCCGGCCCGAGGCGGTGCAGGCCGCCAGGTTGGACGGCAGGTTCAGACAACCCAGCTGGCTGGCCTGGTAGTTCTTGTAGCCGTAGTGGAAGGCCGTGAGGTTCAGCTGCAGCGCGTTGCTGAACAGGCGGTTCTTCGACCCCGCCTCGAACGACAGCACCTTCTCGGGCTCGTAGGAGTTGGGCGGCAGGCCGTCGTAGTTGCCGCCGGCCTTGTAGCCGGTCGCGGCGGTGACATAGATCAGCGAGCGCTCGGCCAGCTGGTACTCGGCCGAGGCCTTCCAGTTGGTGGCCTTCCACTCGGCGTTGGCGGAGTTGGTGATGTTGGACAGCAGCACGCCCGCGGCGTTGCGCACCTGGGTGCTGCCGGTCTGCTTCTTCTGGTCGTTGGTGTAGCGCAGGCCGCCGGTCAGGCGCAGCTTGTCGGTGACATGCCAGGTGGCCTGGCCGAACAGGGCGCGCGAGAAGGCGTCGATGTCCGGATAGCCGAAGGTGACCTGGGTCGGCGGCGCCAGCAGCACCTGGTAGGAACTCTGGGCCTCGCCCCAGTAGTAGGCGCCGAGGATCCACGACACGGTCTGGTCGCCGGGCGAGGCCAGGCGCACTTCCACCGACTGCTGCTTGGCTTCCTGGTTCAGCTGGATGCGGCGGTCGCTGGCGTAGAGGTTGTCCAGCTTCATCTCATGATAGGCCGGCAGCACCGTCAGGGTCGCCGGGCCGAAGTCCCAGGTGATCTCGCTGTGGACGCCCCAGTTGCGGTTGTCGATGTGGGCGCCCGGGTTGGTGGTGTTGGTCGAGCGCGGATCCACGCCGGCCACGTTCAGCTTGTAGGCCGCCGGACCCACGCCCGTGCGCAGGTCGTAGTCGGCGCCCAGCAGGATCGACAGGTCGTCGGTCGGCTTGACCAGCAGTTGGCCGCGGAAGGCGCGGGAATCCTGATCCTCGCTCTTGCCGTCGGCCGCGTAGCCGTCGCGCTTCAGGGTGCGCATGGCGACCCGGGCGGCGACCTTGTCGCTGAGCGGCAGGTTGGCCATGCCGCTGACGCCGACCTGATTGTAGGAGCCGTACTCGGCGCCAAGGGCGGCCTCGAAGTCGAAGCGCGGACGGGCCGAGATGACGTTGATGGCGCCGGCGGTGGCGTTGCGGCCGTAGAGCGTGCCTTGCGGGCCGCGCAGCACTTCGACCTGCTGGATGTCGTAGATCAGCCCGCCGGTCGATTGCGGCCGGCCCAGATAGACGCCGTCGATGTGATAGGCGACGGCAGGGTCGCCCTGCGGGCCGTCATTGGTGCTGAAGATGCCGCGGATGGCGACGCCGGTGGCGGCGTTGCTGGAATTGATCTCGACGTTGGGAGCCGAGCCTTGCAGCGCCTGCAGGTTCGGCGCGGCCTGCTTCTCCAGGCTGTCGGCGCTGATGGCCGTGACGGCCACCGGAATGTTCTGGACGTTTTCGCTGCGCTTCTGGGCGGTGACCACCACCTCTTCCAGCGCGGCGGGCTCGACCGGCGCCTGGCCGGCGGCCTGGGCGTTGGCGACGGCGCTCCAGCCGATCGCGATGCCGACCCCGGCGAGCAGCGCGGCCTTCAGCGGGCGACGTCCGGGCATGGTTTGACCCCTCATTCGTAACCTCCCTCATATGTCATCGCCCCGCCTCTTTGGACTGGGGTCGTTGATTGGTTCTTGGATCGACGGCCCCGCACACGACCGGTCGCCGACCTGAATTTCGCGGGGTCCGAGCCCTCGGAGGATCGCCAGAGATCAAGACGCGAAGCCTCGCGCGCCCGCCGCGACAAGCGACGGAGCCCTGCGCCGAGACGCGCTCTCGATGTCTGCTGACGATCCCCTGAGGTCTCTCCCGCCCCCGCTGATCTCCGAGTTGAAGTAGATCAGGCGGAAGACGGAAGAGAGGGATCGAAAACCCGCAGCGCCCGATAGCTTTACCGAACGCCGTTTCCCTTATCTGGCCGGCAGGTACATGGGCATGGAGTCTTCCCACAGGCTGTCGGTCAGCAGGCGCTTGCCCGTGCCGTTGGCGTTCATGACCATGATCTGGCCATAGGGCTGGAAGGTGTTGTCGTAGAGCGCGGCCTCCTCGCGGAAGCCGTACATGCCGGTGCTGAACAGGATGCGGCCGTCGGCGCTCCAGACGGCGTGGCCGTCGTTGCCGCGGTTGGTGGTCAGGCGCTGCAGGTCCGAGCCGTCCGGCCGGATCGTGAAGACGTCGAAGTTCACCGCGTCCACTTTTCGCGTGAAGACGATGCGCTTGCCGTCCGGCGACCAGAACGGAAGGTTGTCGTAGCCGGTGGTCAGCACCCGGATCTGGCGGGTGTCGAGATTGATGACCCGCAGGCCCTTCTCGCTCTCGCCCCAGACCCGGAAGACGATCTCCTTGCCGTCGGCCGAGTAGCTGGGGAAGCCCGAATGGATCGTCCCGTCGGTCAGGGGCTCGTAGTCGGTTCCGTCGGCGCGCACCCGCATCAGGGTGGCCTTGCCCTTGGCGCGCTCCTGGAACCAGACGCCCATGCCGAAGGTCAGCCATTGGCCGTCGGGCGACCAGCCCGGCATGAAGGCGCCGGCCAGGCCCTTCTTGAGCAGCACCGGGTCCAGACCCTTGCCCTCGACATCGAACACCACGCGGCGGTTGGAGCCGTCGCGGTTCATGGTCACCAGCGAGGAGTTGCCCTGCTGCTTCTCGGTGATCGCCAGGACGCCGTCCTTGGAGACGACCGGGAAGACGTCGGTGTGCAGGTAGTCGAACTTGGGGTCCCAGCTGTAAAGCGGTTTGAACTGGCCGCGAGCCTTGAAACCGACCTTCTCGTAGATCACGCTCTTGCCGTCCGGCGACCAGACGGGCGAACGCAACACGCGCTTCACCGGGGGCTTGCCGTCGGTGGTGTAGAGCCCCTCCTCCGGTCCGCCCTTCAGCTGATAGGCGACGACGTCGTTGCTCAGGAACTGCGGGAAGAGCTTGAAGCCCGGACCCGAGGTCAGCTCGGCGCGCGCGCCGGTGACCACCTCGACCGAGACGATCTGCGAGGTGACGCCGCCGACGGTGTCAGGACGGCGGGTGAACCAGGTGTCTTCGGTGGTCAGCTCGTAGAAGGCCACGCGCTTGCCGTCCGGCGACCACTTGGGCGAGCCCAGGCAGAAACCGGGCTTGGAGGCGATGCGGCGGAAGCCCTTGCCGTCGGCGCCGATGACGTAGATCGACAGTTCCTGGGTGTGCTCCCAGCCCTTGCCCTCGTGGTGGCCGCGCCAGTCGGTGTTGCGGTCGGACGAGAAGGCGATCTGCTTGCCGTCGGGCGACCAGGACGGGCGGAAGAAGCCGTTGGGCAGGCTGGGATCGCCCTGCACCTCGGGCGCGCCGGTCAGGTTGGTCAGGCGCTTGGTCTTCAGGTCCAGGATCCACACGTTGGCGACGTAACCCTGGCGGGTCGAGACGAAGGCCAGGCGCGTACCATCGGGCGACAGCTCGCCGGAGTCGTCGACCGCCGAACCGACGACCAGCGGCTGGATGTTGGAGCCGTCGAGGCTGGCGCGGAACAGGTCCGACTGGCCGTCGCCGTTGCGCTCGGAGGTAAAGATCACCGACTTGCCGTCGACGCTGAAGCTGGCGTGGTAGTCGAACACCGAGCTCGACAGCAGCTTGCGCTCGTTCGAGCCGTCGGCATTGGCGATGTAGAGCTCGGACGACGACGGGCCGATGCGGTTCATCAGCATCACGCCTTTGCCCCCCGCCGGAGACGATGCGGGCGCCGCGGCCATCGCCTTGCCCGCCATCAACGCGGCCGGGACAGCGGCGAGGAAGTGTCGGCGGTCCATGTATTCCTCCTGGTACGCGCCGCCTGTCACGCGGCGGCTTGGTGTTCGTCGGACGGCGTCGGCTCCGTCTTCTTGTTCTTCTAGGCTAAGCCGGAGGAAGGCCCGGCGTGTCGATCACAATTGCGTCCGGCCCTATCCATTTCGGCGCGGAGGCTCTTCGACCTGGGCGGATTCGAAGGTCCGCGCCCGGCGCAGGGCTGGAAACCACCAGGCGCAGAGGCCGGTGACGATGATGGCGCCAACGCCGCCGAACACCACCGCCGGCACTGGTCCGATAGCGGCGGCGAGGAAGCCGGACTCCGCCTCGCCCAGTTCGTTGGAAGCCGAGATGAACAGCGACGAGACCGCCGCCACGCGTCCCCTCATTTCGTCGGGCGTCGACAGCTGAATCAGCGACTGGCGGACATAGACCGACAGCATGTCGGCCGCGCCCAGCACGGCCAGGCAACCCAGCGACAGCGGCAGCCAGCGCGACAGGCCAAAGACCACGGTGGCGACGCCGAAGACGGCGACCGAGACCAGCATCTTCACGCCCACGTCGTGCTTCAACGGCCGCCAGGAGAACAGCAGCGCCGTGGCCATGGCGCCAGCCGCGGGGGCGGCGCGCAGGTGGCCCAGTCCCTCCGGCCCGACATGCAGGATGTCGCGGGCGAAGATCGGCAGCATGGCCGTGGCGCCCCCCAGCAGCACGGCGAAGAGATCGAGCGAGATCGCCCCCAGCACCAGCTTGTTGGCGCGGACGTAGGACAGGCCCTCGATCATCAGCTTCCAGGGCTTGCGCGGCGGGCCGATCGTACGGGCGGCCGGGCGCACCAGCAGCATGCACAGCAGCGACAGGGCGAACAGCAAGGCGCTGACAACATAGGGAACCGGCGGCGACCAGGCGTAGAGATACCCGCCGGCGGCCGGGCCGAGGATCGAGCCGACACGGCCGGCGATGGCGTTGGTGGCGATGGCCAGGGGCAGCACATCGGGCGGTACGATGTTGGGTCCCAGAGCGTTCAGCGCCGGCATCGAGAAGGCCCGCGCCACGCCGAGAAACACCGCCACGCCCAGCAGGGCCGGAATGGTCGCCCCGCCTGACCAGGTCAGCCAGCCCAGGGCGACGGCGCACAGCAGTTGCAGCGAGGTGGTGAGGCAGACGATCAGCCGGCGATCGTAACGGTCGGCCGCCCAGCCCGTCACCAGGGTCAGGGCGAACAGCGGCGCGAACTGGGCCAGGCCCACGAAGCCGAGCTGAAGCGCGGCGTCCTTGGTGTCCATGGTGGCGCGCGCCAGGTCGTAGACCTGCCAGCCGACGACGATGACCAGGATGTTCTGGGCCAGGACCGAACACATCCGCGCCGTCCAGAAATAGCGGAAGCTGGCGAACGCGAAGGGGTGGCGCGGCTGGGCCATCGAATACTCCTGGCCGCGATCGGACGGCGGCGGTGCGCGCACCTTTAGCGCCGCCCGGACGGAACAGTCACGCGGGGCGCGTCCTCAGGGCGCGTTCCTTCGCACAGAACCGATAGCCGCCGGCCCGTCTTGAATGGCCGGCCCATCCCGCCGCCCCGTACCAAGGACGGCTACGGGAGGAGCCAGGACCATGACCACGGGCGCGGAAGCCGCCGTGCGGATGCTGCAGCATCACGGCGTGAAGCACATCTTCGGCCTGTGCGGCGACACCAGCCTGCCGTTCTACGACGCGCTCGCCCGCCTGGACCACGGCATGGAGCACGTGCTGACCCGCGACGAGCGCAGCGCCGCCTACATGGCCGACGCCTATGCCCGGGTGACCGGCAAGGTCGGGGTCTGCGAAGGCCCCAGCGGCGGCGGGGCGACCTACATCCTGCCCGGCGTGGTCGAGGCCAACGAGTCGTCGATCGCCTTGCTGTCGATCACCTCCGACGTGCCGGTGACCGCCCGCGGCCGCTATCCCCTGACCGAGCTGGACCAGAAGGCCCTGTTTAGGCCGCTGACCAAGTGGAACACCGTGGTCGATCACGTCGGCCAGATCCCGCACGTCTTCCGCACCGCCTTCCGCGCGGCGACCACCGGCCGTCCGGGCGCGACCCACATCGGCCTGCCCTACGACCTGCAGAAGCAGACGGCGGACTTCGACCTCTGGGCCCAGGCCGAGCATGGGTCGTTCCCAGCTTTCCGGAGCGGGCCGTCGCCCGACCTGGTGGCGGCCGCCGCCGAGGTGATCCTTGCGGCGAAGCGGCCGGTGTTCGTGGTCGGCGGCGGCGTAATCATCTCCGCCGCCAGCGCCGAACTCGCCGCCTTGGCGGAACTGCTCGACGCGCCGGTCGCCTCGACCGTCAGCGGCCATGGCGCGATCGCCGACGACCATCCGCTGGCTGTCGGCGTGGTGGGGGCCAATGGCGGGGTGGACCAGACGCGCGAGGTCGTGGCTGGCGCCGACACGGTGATCTTCGTCGGCTGCCGCGCCGGCTCGACCACCACCGAGCATGGCGAGGTCCCCGGCCGCGACGTGCCGATCGTCCATATCGACGTCGATCCGATGGTGGTCGGGGCCAACTATCGCGTCGAGGCCGGCCTGGTCGGCGACGCCCGGCTGTGCCTGGCCGCCTTGGGCGCGGCGATCGCCCGCCGGCTGGACGGCGAGGCGCGCGACACCGGCGCGGCCGAACGCCTGAAGGCCATGCGCCAGGCCAAGCGCGCCCGGTTCGAAGACCTGGCCCGGTCCACGGATCGCCCGATCCGCCCCGAGCGCGTGCTGGCGGCGCTGCAAGCCGCCCTGCCCCGCGACGGGATCATCGTCGCCGACCCGGGCACGCCCTGCCCCTACTTCTCGGGCTATTTCGACTTCAACGTCACCGGCCGGCGGTTCATCACCAACCGGGCGCACGGGGCGCTGGGCTTCTCCCTGCCCGCCTCGATCGGCGCGGCCTATGGCGCGCCCAATTCCAAGGTGGTGGCGGTGATGGGCGACGGCAGCTTCGGCTTCGCCGTGGGCGAGCTGGAGACCATCGTCCGCAAGCGCCTGCCGATCACCCTGATCGTGTTCTCCAATTCCTCCTACGGCTGGATCAAGGCCAGCCAGAAGAGCGGCTATGGCGAGCGCTACTTCTCGGTCGATTTCCGCCGCTCCGACCATGCCCGCATCGCCGAGGCCTTCGGGCTGAAGGCCTGGTCGGTGAGCGATCCGGCGCAGCTGGACGGCGTGGTCCGCGCCGCCCTGGCCCACGACGGCCCCACCCTGATCGACGTGATCTCCCAGCCGCTGGAGGAAGCCGCCGTGCCGGTCAGCCGCTGGATGGGCTGACCGGCTGCGCTGCACCTAGGACGCCGGATCCCGTAGTCGCCGCTTTCTTGCGGCGCGGTTGATTGATCGTCGTTACTCTACCTGCTAGTGGGCGGCGCGTGAGGGGATCCCTAATGCGCAGGAACGGTGCGTACGCAGCGCTGTTGGCCTGGGGCATTGCCGCAGCCGCGAGCTCGGTGTCGCCGGCGCAGGCACAGAGCGCGCGCGCCCTGCAGATCGACACGACGGGCCAGTCGCTGGCCACGGCCCTGACCGACATCGCCCGGCGATCGGGACGCGAATTGCTGCTGGCCGCGCCGACGATCGGCGGGCGGGACGCGCCCCGCCTCAAGGGCCGCTACACGCTCGACCAAGCCCTGCCGCTGCTGCTGGCCGGATCGGGCCTTGGCCACCGCCGCTCCGCCGATGGCGTCTACATCATCGAGGTCGCGCCGAGACTGCCGCCGCCAGCGCCAGAGGTTCCGGTCGCCTTGCCCGAACTGCTCGTGACCGCGCGCAGCCAGAACAGCGACATCCAGCGCACCGAGAACGACATCCAGCCCTACAAGGTCTGGACCAGTCGCGGCATCGAGCAGGCCGACGCGACCGACATCAACGACTTCCTGCGCGTGACGACGACCGCCAACGCCCAGATCGCGTCGGCGCTGCAGACCCCGGCCGATAACAACGCCAGCAACCGATCCGAGGTCGACCTGCGGGGCCTGGGCTCCAACCAGACGCTGGTCCTGGTGGACGGCCGGCGGATGCCCGCCCTGCCTTCGGGCGCCTCCGCCTCCATCCTGCAATCGGACCTCAACGGCTTGCCGCTCGCGGCGGTGGAACGGATCGAGGTCCTGAATTCCACGGCCGGCGGCGTCTACGGGTCGGGAGCAACCGCCGGCGCGATCAACGTGGTGCTCAAACGCGACTATCAGGGCGCAGATCTCTCGGGCGCCTACGGGATCACCGACGGCGGCGACGCTTCGACCCGCCGGCTCGACGGACGCGTCGGCTTTTCCCCTGACGATGGCCGCACGGAAGTGATGGTCGCCTTCGGCCTGCTGCGCGCCGACGCCCTGAGCGCAGGATCGCGCGACTACGGCGCCAGGGCCCGGGCGCGGCGCGTCGCGAACGATCCCGCCGCCGCCCTCGCCGACTACCCCGTCAGCCGATCGATCAACATCTTCAGCGCCTCCGGCGCCGCCCTGGTGCTCGATCCCGCCTATGGCGGCGCCGGCCTGGCCGCGGCGACGACCTTCGCGCCAGCGTCCTACGGCGGCGCGACCACCGACGGCGGCGCCCTGCTGCTGACCAACGGCGGACGATTGGACCTCAGCCTGTCGCCGGACGTTAGCGGCGAGCGCCAGACGCTTCTGAGCAAGCGCGAGACCTCGTCCCTGATCGGCAGCGTCCGCCGCCGGTTCGGCGACGCGATCGAGGCCTATGCCGACCTGCTGGTGCTGCAGAACGACGGCGAGGCGGTGATCCCGTGGAACACGTCGCAAGCCGTCCGCATCGTTGCGGGCGCCCCGACCAATCCGTTTCAGCAGGACATCTACGTCACCTTTCCGGCGCCCGGCTTCGACCCGGTCGTCCGCAACCGCAGCCGGACGACGAGAGGAACGGTCGGGGTGATCGCGGAGCTGTCGCGCGGCTGGAAGCTCAGCGCCGACTACAGCGCCGGCCGCGCGCGGATCGACGTCGCCCTGACCGCCAGACCGCCGGGGCCGATCGTCTCCACTGCGGTCATGCAGGGCCGAGGCCTCGATGGCGGCGCGCCGCTCAGTCCCCTGGGCGGGCTGGACGCGTTTCTCGGCGCGCTGGCCAGTCATGCCGTCGACGCCGGCTATGCGTTTTCGCAGGTCGATCGCTTCCAGGACCGGTCGATCCGGCTGGCGGGACCGATCCTCGACCTGGGGGGCGGTCCGCTGACCCTGTCGCTGACGGCGGAGGACCGGCGCGACCATGTCCCAAGCTCCGTCTATCGTCGATGGGACACACTGACCGGCCTCGCCACCGAGACGCCGATGACGAGCCTGACCCAATCGGCCCACCACTACTACGCCGAGCTCCGCGCGCCGCTGACGGACCGACGCGACGGCCCGACCGGGTTGAAGGGCCTGGAGTTCCAGCTGGTCCTCAGCCGCGAGCGCAACCGGGAACGCCTGGCCGCCAACCTCGCCTCCGAGGATCCGCGCTACGCCATGACGAAGGAGGCCGCCCAGACCACCACGGTCTACACCGCGGGCTTCAAGTTCCTTCCTGTCACCGGCGTGATGGTCCGAGCCAGCGCGGCGTCGGGCTTCCTGCCGCCTCGGACCGACCAGCTGTGGTCGACGACCGGCTCCTACACCTCGGACCCCGACACGTTCGCGAACTCGTCGCGCTATCTCTACCTGCCGGCCTCGTTCGCCCCGAAGGACCCCAGGCGTGGCGGTGAGGCGCTGGGCCTCGCGGGCGGCTATGACATCGTCGAGGGCGGATCGACGAACCTGCTGCCGGAGCGCGCGCGCAGCCTGTCCGCCGGCGTCGTGCTGACACCGACCTGGCTGGAGCGGCTGCGGGTCTCCATCGACTATACCCGGATCGACAAGCGGCGGGAGATCGTCAGTTCCAGCGCCCATGACGTGGACTACTTCCTCGACAACGAGACGCTGTTTCCCGGGCGCGTGACGCGCGCGCCGCTCAGCGACGCCGATCGCGCCAAGGGCTTCACCGCCGGGGTCGTCACCGCCGTGGACACCACGGCCCTGAACATCGGCAGGACGCTGGTCGAGGCGATCGACCTGCAGGGCGACTACCTGATCCCGACCGCGCGCCTGGGAGACTTCAAGCTACGCGCGGCGGCGACCTGGCAGCCGCACCTGAAACGGCGCGCCGATCCGCGGAGCGAGGCGGTCGAAGCGGCGGGCTACGCCGACGGTCCGCTGGTCTGGCGCGCGAACGGCGGCCTGGACTGGGCGAAGGGGGCCACGACCCTCGGCGTGAACATCGCCTTCTACGACGGCTACCGCGTATACGGCGGTGCCGACAGCGCTGACACCGTGGCCAGGAAGGTGTTGCAGCAGGGCGCGAGCCGAGTTCCGCCGCAGGCCTATGTCGACCTCTACGCGACCCGTCGCGTGGCGCTCGAAACCACGGCCGGCGGCCCGCGGGAAGTCCAGCTGCGCTTTGGCGTGCAGAACGTCCTCGATCACGATCCGCCCTTGATCGCGCAGTCGAGCCCGTCAGACCGCTCCCTGCCCTACAGCCCCTATGGCGACCCACGCGGACGGCGCTTCGAGTTCGGCCTGGTCGGTCATTTCTAGAGCCGGGCGAGCCCGGATGAGGGTTCTCGGAAAACCTGCGTTCTCCCCCGCTGAAGGCGTCCGCCCGGACGCCCAGACGCGGCCTTGCGCCGCGCCTCACCCCTGGAGGACAGCAAGTGTTCAAGCTCGCGCCAATCGCCTTGGCGACCCTACTTCTCGCGACCCCCGCCATGGCGCAGGTCAAGCCTTTCCCGGCCAGCTTCAAGACCCAGGAAATCGCCACCAACGGCGCGACGATCCACGTCCGCGTCGGCGGTTCGGGGCCCGCCGTCGTGCTGCTGCACGGCTATGGCGAGACCGGCGACATGTGGGAACCGCTGGCCGTCGAACTGGCCAAGGATCACACCGTTGTCGTGCCCGACCTGCGGGGCCTTGGCCTGTCGTCAAAGCCGGTTTCCGGCGGCTACGACAAGAAGAACCAGGGCCAGGACGTGGCCGGCGTGCTCGACGCCCTGAAGATCACCAAGGCTGACCTGGTCACCCACGACATCGGCAACATGGTCGGCTACGCCTTCGCCGCCGAGCATCGCGATCGCGTCGGCCGTTTCGTGCTGATCGACGCGCCGCTGCCCGGCGTCGGGCCGTGGGACGAGATCCTGAAGAACCCGCTGCTGTGGCACTTCCGGTTCGGCGGTCCCGACATGGAGCGCCTGGTCGCCGGCCGCGAGCGCATCTATCTCGACCGCTTCTGGAACGAGTTCTCGGCCAATCCCGCCCGGTTCACCGAGGCCTCGCGCCAGCACTACGCCAAGCTCTACGCCCAGCCCGGCGCCATGCACGGCGGCTTCTCGCAGTTCGCCGCCTTCGACCAGGACGCCATCGACAACAAGGCCTTCGTCGCCGAGGGCAAGCTGACCGTGCCGGTGCTCGCGCTGGGCGGCGAGAAGTCGTTCGGACCGATGATGGCGACGGTGATGCGCTTCGCGGCCAGCAACGTTACCGAGGGCGTCGTTCCGGACTCCGGCCACTGGATCATGGAGGAAAACCCCAAGGCCACCGTGGCGATGGTGCGCGATTTCCTGGACGCTAAGCCGTGAGCCGCCCCGTCGCCATATCGGCCGGCGCCGCGATCCTGCTGGCGACCTTCGCCATCGCGGGCGGCGCTTGGGCCGCGGAGCCCCTGGTTCGCCTGACGCCGTCCGAGATCGACGGCCTGGCCAAGGGCGGCGCCACGGCCGGCACCTCGGGCGTATCGGGCATCCGCACAACGGTCCTGTACGGCGACCCGACCAAGGCCGGCCCATACACGATCGCGCTGCAAGTCCCGCCCAACACCCGCATCGCCGCCCACGGGCACCGCGACGACCGCACCGCCGTGGTCGTCGCCGGCGTCTGGCGCTTCGGCTACGGGCGCAAGGCCGACGAGACCCTGGTCAAGATCCTGCCGCCGGGCAGCTTTTACAGCGAGCCGGCCGGGGTGGAGCATTTCGCCATGACCGGAGCGGAAGGCGCCAGCGTCTACATCTCCGGCTTTGGCCCGACCAGCACCGACTATGTCGAGGCGGCCGACGCGCCCAAGCCCTGACGACATCGACTCCGGGGGCAAGACCGACGCCTTGCCCCCGGAGTTCGATCGGACCTGGAAGCCGAGGTTCAGCGCCGCGTGGAGACGAGTTCGTAGGTGTCGGCGTCGCGAGCGACCATCCGGACCGGCAGCACCTGCGACACCGAGCGTCCGAATCGCTTGGCGTCGCCCGTCCTGAAGACGCCGGTGATGCGCAGGGCCGCGACCTTCGGATCGCGGATGACGATCTTGGCCCGCGTGTAGCGATTCAACAGGCCGACGGCTTCGGAAAGCGGCTGGTCATGAAACTCCAGAACGCCCTGCTTCCAGCCGAGGGCCTCGTCTAGATCGACCGGCGCCACCGTGCCCTGCGCGCCGTTCCTGGCGGTGAAGGCCTGGCCGGGCACGAGCCGGACCGGCGGCTCGCTCGCCCGCGCCTGGACCGGGGCCACCGACACGACGCCTTCGGCCAGCACGACCCGCAAGGCGCCCGGCGTCAGGCGCACGTCGAACTGGGTGCCCAGCGCGGTGACCACGCGCCCGCTGGCGCGAACCGCGAAGGGATGAGCGCGGTCATGGGCGACGTCGAAGAACGCCCGGCCGCTCAGCAGGCGCACCTCGCGCCGACCGCCCGAAAAGGCCACGTCGATCCCGCTGTCGACGTCCAGCGTCACCCGGGTGCCGTCCGGCAGATCGACGATGGATTTCTGGCCCTTGCCGGTGACGTAGTCGGCCCGGCCGACGGCGGTGAGCGAAGGCCCCGCCTCGACCGCCACCTTGGCCGGCTCGCCTGAACCGCCGAACCAGCCCTGATGAACGCCCGTGAGCAGCGCCGCCGACACCGCCAGAGCCGCGATTGAAGCCGCGACCGCCCGAGGCCAGAACGGCTTGGCGGCCGGTTCGGGCCTGGCCCGCCGCGCCGCCCGCGCCATGGCGGCGATCAGGTCGCTGTCCTCGGCGTCCTCGAAGACGTCCCAGACCCGATGGGCCTGGATCCAGGCGTCGCGGTTGTCCTGGCTTTCCTCCAGCCAGGCCGCGAACTGCTCGCGCTGGGGCGACTGATCGAGGTCGTCGCGGGCCAGCCAGCGCGCCGCGGCCTGGGCGGGGGTCGTGGCGTCGCGGGTCATCGGGCGTCTCCCGCGTGGGCCATCAGGTGCTCAATGGCGCGGACCATGTGCTTTTCCACCGTGCTGATCGAAAGGCCAAGGCGCGTGGCGATGGCCTGATGACGCAGGCCGTCGATCCGGCGCAGCAGGAAGATCGTCCGCGTTCGCTCCGGCATGGTCATCAGGGCGGCGGCGGCCGCGTTCAGGGCCTGCTTACCGGCATAGATGCGATCGGGGTCGAAGTCGTGCTCGTCACGAAGGCTGGGGTCGAGCACCACGTGCACGTCGGCGTGCCGGACAGCCCGGCGCCGATAGCGGTCGGCCAGGACGCTGGCGGCGATCTGGAAGATGTAGGCGCTGGCGTGATCGGTGTTCGAGGGCGTGCCGCGCACGGTCAGGCGCAGGAACACCTCCTGGACCAGATCCTCGACCTCGACGGGGTTGCGCACCCGGCGTCGGAAATAGGCGGCCAGCGGTCCGCGCATCGCCGACGCCTGGCGGGCGAAGACGTCCGCGCGCGCAGCGGCCTCGGAGGCGTCGGACATGGGCTCCCCTCGCGCCATTCCCATCAGAGACTCCGATCCCTGTCCAACGGCATGTGGCGCGGGCTTTCGAAAGGGCAGAACGCAGCGCCGGCGAAAGTCCTCATCAAAAATATTTCTCGGCTCGGCCGGCGGATCGCCCCGGTGCGCCCCCGGCGGCGAATGAGGGTTTTCGTCGCCCGTGCGTAATGCCTCCCCGGGCGGACGCAAGCGACGGCCGCCGACGGAAATGACGATGTGCGATCCCTCGATGGACAAGACAGAACTCGCTTCGCCGATCGACCTGATGGCGCTGACCGTACTGGACATGCTGGATCGCGCCGACCGGGCGGTGGAGGTGGATCCCCGCCAGGCCCGGATTCTCATCGGCCAGGCGTCGCGCCTTCTGGCGCCGGCCCGCGACGTCCGCCTCGCGCCGAGGCGGCGTTCGGACCTGACGCTCGCGCCATGGCAGGAGCGCAGGGTCGTGCGCCATATCGACGAGCGCCTGGGTCAGCCGATCAGCGTCGCCGAACTGGCCGAGGGCGTCGGTTTCAGCCCCAGCCACTTCTCGCGCTGCTTCAAGAGCAGCTTCGGCGTCGCCCCGCGCGCATATGTGATCCGCAAACGCCTGGAGCGCGCCAAGAGCCTCATGCTGCACACCCGCTTGCCGCTGTGCCAGATCGCGATGGATTGCGGCTTCAGCGACCAGGCGCACATGTCCCGCACCTTCCGCGCCATCGTCGGCAGTTCACCGAACCGCTGGCGGCGTGAGCAGGCTTCGGGCGCGGCGATCTTGATTCCCACAAGCCTGCCGAACGTTTCACAAATTGGGAAACAGCGCCTCGAAGGCTGAGATTGCAATTCAATATTGAAACATAGATTTCCGATAGATTTCCATTCGTTTTCCCCGAATGCAGATTGGCCGAAATTCGCCGTTATATAGTCACGAAGCGCACGCTTCCGAATTGACAAACCATCGACTTCGACAAGATTGCCAAAATCGTTGCAGAGATCGCAAAGATCCGCAGCGAACGTGAAGACCGCTCACAATAGGCGACGCCGCGATAACCCCCGCGTACGATCGTCAATACATCGAGGCATGACGTCGAAACTTCGGCGCTCGTGTTCTGCCAGCGAGCGCTGCTCCCGACGCAACGAAGCGTCGGCGACCGATCGCCAAGGCCCCGGTGTTTCCACACGCCAGCTTCGATCCAACCGCAACGCCCGCGATCACAGCGGCGTCCGGCGGCTCGACTTGGCGCGTCTCGATTTCGGCCAACACACACCGCGGCGACCGGAGGGGGCGCCGCGCTGAACAAGGGCGGTCACCGCCTGCACTCTCGGAGGGAACTCATGAAGAACGTCCGCAGATCACGCTTCGAAACCCAATTGCTGATGACCACGGGCCTGGCCGCGGCCATCCTGGGCTCGAGCTCGTCGATCGCCCTGGCCCAAGCCGCCCAGCCCACCGATACGGCCAAGGCCGCACCGGAAGCCACGGTCGAGAACAAGGTCGCGGAAATCGTCGTCGTCGGCACCCGCGCCAGCCTGCAGTCGGCCATGGGTCGCAAAAAACGGGCGGGCACGATCTCGGACTCGATCGTCGCCGAGGACATCAGCCAGTTCCCCGACAAGAACGTCGGCGAGGCCCTGGGCCGGGTGACCGGCGTACAGTTGGCCCGCGACTTCGGCGAAGGCAACGCGGTGTCGATCCGCGGCGTCGAGCCCGACCTGAACCGGGTCGAGATCAACGGCATGAGCACCCTGTCGACCGCCGGCAACCTGGCGGTCTACGGCGGGGGCGGCCGCGCCAACGACTTCCGCGAGTTGGCCTCGGAGCTGGTCAAGTCGATCGACGTGTTCAAGGGCTTCACGGCCGACATGACCGAGGGCGGCGTCGGCGGCACGGTCAGCGTCACCACCCGCAAGCCGCTGGACTTCAAGAAGCCGACGGTCTCGTTCACCGGCTCGCTGCAGAACCTGGACACCGTCAAGGGCTGGAAGCCGCGCACGAACCTGTTCGCCGCGACCCAGCTGTTCGACGGGCGCCTGGGCCTGATGGCCAACGTCACCTACGACAAGGTCAACACCCGCGGCGACTATGTCCGCAACTCGTCCTGGGGCCGGTTCGCCGACTTCGACAGCTCGGCCGACAAGACGGTCGACTACTACTCGACCGCCTACAGCGACCAGATCAACGAACTGGCCCGCGGCGTCACGACCTACGCCGGCTGCTCCAGCCTGACGACGCCGGATTCGACGCAGATCTCGACGACCAACCTGCGCACCGCCTGCCAGAGCCAGTGGTACGACTACGCGCCGCGCGTGGCCCGCTACGGCGTCTGGACCCGCGAGGACGAGCGCCTCTCGGCCGAGTTCACCGCTCAGTATCGGGTCAGCGACAAGATCGATGTCTGGGCCAGCTACAACCGCAATGAGCGGTCGCAGCGCCTGAACGACATCAACTACGGCACCGACTTCACCTCGGCGACCCGTCTGCGCAACGCGGCCTCGGCCAGCGCCTGCTCGTCGACCAACACCACGGCCAGTTCCGTCGTCGTGGACGCCAACCACAACGTCATCCAGTACACCCTGGGCAACTGCCTCACCACGTCGGGCGCCGGCGGCTACAACGGCTTCGGCATCAGCTCGCGCGACTTCGCCTACGACTCCTCGAGCGACTACTACAACGTCGGAGCCAACTACCGCGGCGACCGCCTGCAGGTCGAGTTCCAGGCCTCCAGCGCCGAGACCTCGACCGTCTCGCAGACCAATAACGTCAGCGTCAGCTTCGACACCCCCGGCATGACGGTCACCCTCGACCCCACCACCGGCGCACCCTCGTTCACCTTCGCCACCGGCTACAGCCCGTCGGACGCCTCGGCGATCCGCCAGTGGCAGATTCAGTACCGTCCGTCGAACTCGGCCACGGAAGAGAAGCAGTACAAGATCGACTTCGACTACGAGACCAACCTGCCGTTCCTCAAGAAGATCGAGTTCGGCGGCCGCGCCACCGACTTCTCGACCAAGGGCTACGGCTACGGCGGCTACATCCTCGACGGCGGCACGAACGACTACTCCACCGCCGACGACACCGTCCTCTATACCAACGCGGTCAATTCGACGGCGACGATCCTGAGCACGCAGACGGCTGACCAGACCAGCCCGACCGCCGCCTCGGCGGCCTACACCACCGGCTACTGGTCGACGACCGAGACCTGGTCGCGGGCGTTCTCGAACGCGGTCTTCTCGCAGGCGATGACCCAACTGCCCGACGCCTTCTACTACGGCGGCGGCTCCCTGCCCTCGACCTGGCTCTATCCGAACTTCAACCAGGTCGCTCAGTACCTCGACACGTCGCACTTCAACCTGAACAACCTGGTGACCACCACCGGCAACGACGGCAAGACCTACGAGCAGATCCCCTACCGGATCGCCGAGCAGACGGACGCGCTGTACCTGAAGTTCGACTACGAGTTCCCGCTGTTCGACTACGACGTGGTGGGTAACTTCGGCTGGCGCCGGGTCCATACCAAGACCTCCGGCACGGGCGCTCAAACCCGCAGCGAGACCTATGCGGCGACCAACGGCGGCACCTCGACCACCTACGTGCTGAGCAACTCGATCGCCACCATGACCAAGGACTACACGGTCTGGCTGCCGAGCTTCAACGTGGGCCTGTGGCTGCAGCCCAACAAGCTGTCGGCCCGCGCCGGCTTCGCCCAGCTGATGGCCCGTCCGCGGATGGACTACCTGATGCCGACGGTCAGCTGCACCACCGACAACTCGCCTGACGCCAGCGGCGAATATGACGAACCCAGCTGCTCGGCCGGCAATCCGAACCTGAAGCCGTACCGCGCCAACCAGTACGACCTGTCGTTCGAGTGGTACCCCAACAGCGACACCCAGCTGTCGCTGGGTCTGTTCTACAAGGACATCAAGTCGTTCTACGTCAGCTCGCGCACGCTGATCGGCAAGGTCGACGTCTACGGCGACGGCGTGCTCTACAACTACAACACCTACATCAACGGCCAGGGCGCGAAGATCTCGGGCCTGGAACTGACCGGCAAGACGGCCCTGACCTGGCTGCCGGGCGCGCTGTCGGGCTTCGGCGTCGACGCCAACTACACCTACCAGGAAGCCAAGGACGTCGAGCTCTATTCCACCCTCGACGGCTCGCCGCTGCCGTTCCCGGGCCTGTCCAAGAGCAGCGCCAACCTGACGGTCTGGTACGACAAGGGCCCGATCAACGCCCGTCTCGCCTACAACTATCGTTCGAAGTACCTGTCCTCGGCGGCCGACACCTCGGGCCAGCCGGTGTTCAAGGAGCCGACCGGCTATCTGGACGGCAAGATCACCTGGAAGCCGGGTCCGAAGGGTCTGCAGCTCTTCGTCGAAGGCAAGAACCTGACCAAGGAAGAGGAAATCTCGACGGCCGGCGATATCCGCCTGATCGAGCAGGGCTACTTCGGTCGCCGCTTCTTCATGGGCTTCACCTACAAGTACTAGCCCTCTGAAACCCCGGCCGCGCGTCACCCCAGTGCGCGCGGTCGAGGCCATTTGCTGCAAGCCTCGATCCGGCCGAACTGGTAAGCCACCCTCACGGAGTCGCTTACGGAAGACCGGTCATGAATTTCTCGACGCTGCGCACGACCAGCAAGGTCACCACCGAGTGGAAGTACGCCCAGCCGACCGCCAGCAAGAGCGGCCTGCTGCAGGTCGACACCGTGCCCGACCACAAGCTCTACTGGGAAGAATACGGCAATCCGGACGGCGAGCCGGTGATGTTCCTGCATGGCGGCCCCGGCGGTGCCTGCGCCCCGCCGATGGCGCGCTTCTTCGATCCCGACCGCTATCGCGTCATCCTGTTCGACCAGCGCGGCTGCGGCAAAAGCCAGCCGACCGTGGCCTCGGCCGGCCCACAGGTCGCCCTGACCCACAACACCACCGACCATCTGGTCGACGACATCAACAAGCTGCGCGACGCGCTCGGCATCACCGGCCGCATGCATGTGTTCGGCGGAAGCTGGGGCAGCACCCTGGCGCTGACCTACGCCATCCGCCACGCCGACAAGGTGGCCTCGCTGATCCTGCGCGGCATCTTCCTCGGCGCGACCGAAGACCTGCTCTACATGTACCAGGGCAATGCGGCGGCCTTCACCCAGACGCCCTACGCCTTGACCGAGCCCGGCGCCTACATCGCCTATCCCGACGAGTGGAAGGCTTTCGTCGAGGTGATCGTGCCGGAAGACCGGGGCGACATCATGGGCGCCTACAAGACGATCTTCGACATGGTCCCGGCGAGCGAAGCCGAACGCCAGCGCCAGCTCGAGGCGGCCGTGGCGTGGTCTGTCTGGGAAGGCACGATCTCGAACATGATCCCCGACAACGCCGACGCCGGAAAGTTCGGCGAGGCCGACTTCGCCCTGTGCTTCGCCCAGATCGAGGCCCACTTCTTCGCCAACGGCCTGTTCCTGGAGCCGGACTACATCGTGCGCAACGCGGACGCGCTTAAGGGTCTCGACATCCACATCGTCCACGGCCGCTTCGACCAGGTCTGCCCGCTGTCGCAGGCCTCGCGCCTAGTCGCGGCGCTGGACGAGGTCGGCGCGCCGCCGTCGAGCTACGTGAAGACCGACGCGGGCCACAGCGCCATGGAGGGCCAGACGGTGCTGGCCCTGACGGCGATCATGGATGGGCTGCCGACGATCGGCGGCTGACGCGCCGAGCGAAAACCTCGCCCTTCGACAAGCTCAGGGTGAGGTTTTCTACTGAACCGCCGCATCAATGGTCCTCATCCTGAGCCTGTCGAAGGACGAGGACCACGCACTCACGCCGCCCTGCGGCTCGTCTCGCCGCACATCCGCCGATAGCGCTCCAAGAGCCGGTCCAGCGTCGCCCGCTTGACCGGCCGGCCGTCGCGCAGCTTGACCCAGGTGGTCTCGCTGATGCCGAAAGTGTCCTGCAGGCAGGCCTTGGTGGCCGCCGGCAGGACCCGTCGCAGGGCCAGGAAGGTGTCGCGGTCGATCACCGCGTCGGCCAGACGCTCGGCCATGTCACTTCCCCGCCGACGGCGGCGTGGTCGCCTTGACGAGGTCGAGGCGCGCCTTCGACGGGTCCGGACCGACCTTCACGCCGTCATTGGTGAAGTCGATGATCACGTCGCTCGCCGCATCGTACTTCGGCCAGGCCGGCTGACCGGCGGCGTCAGGCGCGCCCTTGGTCGCGAAGGCGATCCAGTAGGCGTGGGCGGCCTTGGCGGCGGCCGCGTCGGCCGGGGTCAGGGCCGCACCGTAGCGGGCGTCGACGGTGTCGAACACGAACGGGATCTCCGTGGCGTGCGGGGCGCTCCACCAGTCCTTGCGCTGGCTTTCGGCCACGTAGGAGAAGCGGAACGACCAGACCGGCGCGCCTTGGGCGGCCAGGGTGCGAGCGACCTCGCGGGCCGGCTCGATGAACATCCGGTCGCCGGCGGCCTTCCAGCCATAGACCTTGATGTCGCCGTCGCCGGTCGGGTCGTAGAGCGTCTCGGCTTCGGCGCGCCTGTCGCCGAACGGGGCGAAGACCTGGTCGCGCGTGCCGCCGAAGAAGAAGCCGTCGGCGCCGGTGGCTCCGACCAGCACGGGCGTCTTGGTCCACTCGCCGGCCGCGTAGGCGTCGAGCACCGGCTTGGCGACGAGCTTGCCGTCGACCATCGGCCCGCCGTTCCAGGTGGGCACGCCGGAGGTGGCCATGTTCAGGCCATCGACCACCGCGTCGGCCGGCAGGGCGCGCAGCGCCGCGAGGGCTTCGGCCCCCTCCCCGGTCACGCCGGCCTTGGCGGCGAAGGCGACGCCGACGCTCTCGGCCGAGCGCTCGCCCGGCGCGGCCTTGATCGGCAGCGAGGGCAAAAGGCGCGGCCGGCCGCCGCCCGACTGGATGATGGCCTTGTCGAACAGGCCCTCGGCCAGGGGCGTGGTCAGCAGGGCGTGCACCGACATGCCGCCGGCCGACTCCCCGAAGATCGTCACGTTCTCCGGATCGCCCCCAAAGGCGGCGATGTTGGCTTTCACCCACTTCAGGGCCGCGATCTGGTCCATGAAGGCGTAGTTGCCAAGCAGGCCGCCGTCGGCGTTCTCGGCCGAAAGCGCCGGATGGGCGAAGAAGCCGAAGCGGCCGACCCGGTAGTTGAAGCTGACCAGCACCACGCCGTCGCGGGCGAAGCGGTCGCCGGCATAGACCGCCGGCGAGGAGCCGCCGTTGACGAAGCCGCCGCCGTAGATCCAGACCATGACCGGCTTCTTGGCCTTGGCCTTGATCGCGTCCTTCGGCGTCCAGACGTTCACATAGAGGCAGTCCTCGGCCGGCTTGACGCCCAGGGGCGCGGCGTCGCCCGGGAACGGGTTCTGGGCGCAGTCGGGGCCGTATTCGGCGGCGGAGCGGACGGCGGTCCAGGCCTTGGGGGCCTGGGGCGCGCGCCAGCGCAGCGGGCCGACCGGCGGCGCGGCGAAGGGCACGCCCTTGAAGGCCGCGACCGAACCGGCCTCGACGCCCTCGATGGGACCGGACGTGGTCTTGACCACCGGCCCCGCGAGGACGGGAAGCCCGACGGCGAGCGCGAGCGCCAGGCCGGAAACCAGAGACTTCATCACTACGCCCTCCCCTACGGCTTCAGCGTCCGCGCCTTGACCTTGGCGCCGCCCTTCAGGGCCAGATCGGTCGCCGAGGCGCCGACGGCCACCTGATAGTCGCCGCCCGTGACGACCCAACGATGACCCTTGGCGTCGAAGCTGGCCAGCAGGCGCGGATCGGCGGTCAGGGTGACGCGACGCGTCTCGCCCGGCTTGAGGGCCAGCTTGTCGAAGCCGATCAGGCGCTGCAACGGCTTGCCCGCCGCGCCGGTCAGATAGACCTGCGGGGCGTCCTTGCCCTCGACCTTGCCGGTGTTGGCGACGTCGAAGCTGACCGTGACCGTTTGTCCGCCTTCCACCTTGAGGTTCGAATAGGCGAACGAGGTGTAGGACAGGCCGTAGCCGAACGGGAACAGCGGCTTGTCGCCCGTGGCGGCGAAGCGGCGGTAACCGACGTCGGCGCCCTCGGTGTAGTTGACGTCGAACTGGGTCTTCTCGGGCAGGCCGCGGCCCGGCAGGGCTTCGCGCGGATACTGGCTCAGCGAGGCCGGGAAGGTCATCGGCAGGCGGCCCGACGGATTGACCGCGCCGAACAGCACGTCGGCGATGGCTTCACCGCCCTTGGCGCCCGAGTACCAGGCCTCGACCACCGCGCCCGCGTCATTGAGCCAGGGCATGGAGACCGGGCCGCCGGTCTGCAGCACGACGATGGCGTTGGGGTTGGCGGCCGTGACGGCGGCGATCAGCTCGTCCTGGCCGTTGGGCAGGGACAGGTCGAAGGCGTCCTCGCCCTCGCCCATCCACTGGTTGCCGAACACCACCACGACGTCGGCGGCCTTGGCGGCGGCCACGGCCGAGGCGATGTAGCGGCCGTCGTCGAAGGTGACCTTGGCGTCCGGCGCGCTCTTGCGGATCGCGGCCAGCGGCGAGGAGCCGTTGAAGTACTGGCTGCGGAACGGGCCCATCATGCCCTCGCCGCCCAGCGGCACGACGCGCTTGGCGCCGCCCGGAGGCACGACCTGCGAAGAGCCGCCGCCCGACAGCACGCCGGCGTCGGCGTGACCGCCGATCACGGCGATGGTCTTGGCGGTCTTGGCCAGCGGCAGCAGGCCCTCGCGGTTCTTCAGCAGCACCACGCCTTCGGTCGCCGCGGTGCGAGCGATCTCGGCGTTGGCGTCATAGTCGATGGTCCCGCCCGGGGTGACCGGCTTGTCGAACAGGCCGGCGGCGAACATCGAGCGCAGGATGCGGCGGCTGGCGTCGGCCAGGCGCGCGGCCGGGACCTCGCCCTTCTCGACGGCGGCCTTCAGCGGCTCGCCGAACCAGATCTTGGCGTCGAGCTGCTCGCCCGACTGCTGATCAAGGCCCTTGAGGATGTAGTCGGTGGCGTGGACCGCGCCCCAGTCCGACATCACCCAGCCCTTGTAGCCCCAGTCGCCCTTCAGGACGTCGTTGAGCAGGTGGGGGTTGCCGCAGCTGTAGTCGCCGTTGACGAGGTTGTAGGCGCACATCACCGAGCCCGGCTGGCCCTTTTCGACGGCGATCTGGAAGGCCAGCAGGTCGCTCTCGCGGTGCGCGGCCTCGTCGATGATGGAGTTGGCGAAGTGGCGGCTGGTCTCCTGGCCGTTCAGCGAGAAGTGCTTGATCGTCGAGACGATGCCCTGGTCCTGGATGCCCTTGATCTGGGCGGCGGCCAGGTTGGCGGCCAGCCAGGGGTCTTCGCCGAGATATTCGAAGTTGCGGCCGTTGCGCGGGTCGCGGGCCAGGTTCACGCCGCCGGCCAGCTGGACGTTGAAGCCCTTGGCGCGCGCCTCACGGCCGACCACCGCCCCGCCCTCATAGGCCAGCTTGCTGTTGAAGGTCGCGGCCAGCGACAGGCCCGAGGCCAAGGCCGTGGCGCCGTCGCCAGGACGCACGCCCAGCGGATTGGTGACGCCGAGGCTGGCGTCGCTTTCCTGCAGGGCCGGCACGCCCAGGCGCGGGATGCCAGGGATGTAGCCGGCCGAGCCGATCGCGCCCTCGGGCTTCTTGATGCCGAAGATCGGCATCGACATCGGGCCGTGGACGAGGCCGATGCGCTCGTCGAGGGTCAGTTCCTTCTCCAGCAGGGCCGCGCGCTCGTCGGGCGAGAGCTTGGTGTTCATCCACGGCTGGGCGGTTTGGGCGGACGCGGCGGAGGCCAGCGAAAGGGCCGCGATGCTGGCGGCGGTCGTCAGACGGATCATGGTCGCGGGTCCTCAGTAGGTCAGGCCGTAGTGGATCGGATAGAGCGGCTTTTCGCTGTCGTGCGGGGCATCCTCGGCCTGGGCCTCGACGGCGGCCATCGACGACGGCAGCTCGAAGGGCAGCTTGCCGCGAGCGTGCGCCTTGCCCGTCACGGCGTCGAGGAAGGCCTCGTCGCTGGCGCCGAAGTCGCCGATCAGCACGGCGGCCTTGTCGCGGACATTGGTCAGGATCGCAGGGCGGTCAAGATAGACGCTGACGATGGTGGGAACCTTGGCCGAGGCGGCCTTGATGGCCTCGTAGTCGGCGTTACCGTCCTTGAACGACAGGTCGCCCTCGTGCTGGAAGCTGCCGAAGGTGTAGTTCGGGTGCAGGGTCTCGAACGGCGTCGCGGCGCGGATGATCGCCAGATCGGCCTGGGCAAGATCCTCGACCGGCGTCAGACCGTAGGCCTTGGCGACTTCGGGCGAGACGCCCTTCAGCCAGACCTTGCGGCCGGCGGCCTTCAGCGGCAGCAGGCCGTTCTTGTTCTCCAGCACGGTCAGGGCCGCGCTCTGGGCCGCCTGGCCCTCGGCGACGAAGGTCTTGGAGCCGACCACGGCCGTCGCGGCCTTGGGATCGACATAGGGGTTCTCAAACAGGCCCTGCTCGAACTTCACCACCAGGATGCGCTTCACGGACTCGTCGATGCGCGCTTCGGTGATCTTGCCTGCCTTCACCGCGGCCACCAGCTCGGCCGTGTCCTCGACGCCGCCGAACTGGTCCAGGCCCGCATTGACGCCCTTGGCGTAGCGATCGACCTTGGCCAGGTCCTCGACGCCCCAGGCGGTGGAGAAGCCTTCGAAGCCGGGACGCACACCGGCGGGGAAGCCGTTGCGGCAGGTCTCGCCGCAGTCGTTGGTGATCGCCCAGTCGGACACCACCACGCCCTTGAAGCCGTGCTTGCCGCGCAGCAGATCGGTCAGCAGCTGCTTGGAGAATCCGGCGGCGACCGGCTCCAGCGCCGTGCCTTCGAGGGAGACGCCCTGCAGGATGGCGTAGGTCGGCATCACGCCGACGACGCCAGCCGAGAAGGCCTCGTCGAAGGGCTTCACGTGCAGGTCGAACTGGCCCTTGGGGAAGACGGCGTAGCGGCCATAGCTGTTATGGCCGTCGAAGCCCTTGGCGGAAGCGCCATAGCCGACCCAGTGCTTGACCACGGCCGAGACGCCGTTCGAGACCAGACCGGTGTCGCCGCCCTGGAAGCCCTGGATGTAAGCCTTGGTCATCTTGCCGACGAGATCGGCGTCCTCGCCGAAGGTGCCGTTGGTGCGCGGCCAGCGCGGCTCGGTCGACAGGTCGGCCATAGGCGAAAGGGCCTGGTGGATGCCGACCGCGCGGTACTCCTGGCGGGCGACGTCGCCGAAGCGCCGCACCAGCTTGGCGTCACCGATGGCGGCCAGGCCCGGGGCCTCGGGCCACTTGGAGAAGCCGCCGGCCTCGACGCTGGCGCCGGCCGTGAACTGGAAGTGGTGGCGCGGGTCGGTGCTGATCGTCGCCGGCACGCCCAGGCGTCCCTTCTCGGCGACGGCCTGGATGGCGTTATTCTGCTCGGCCAGGAAGGCCGGAGCGCCCGCCAGGCGGGTGATGAAGGTGGTGACGTGGCGGTCGATGACCAGCGGCGTCGCCTTGGCCATGTCGTAGCCCGAGCCCATGCCGGCCACGCCCATCGGACCGGTCGCCGGCAGGGTGCCGTGCATCATCTGGCCGGCCTTCTCGTCCAGCGTCATGCGCTGGGTCAGGTCGGCGGCGCGGGCCTCGGGAGACAGGCGCCAGTCCTCGTAGGGCTCCAGCTTGCCGTCGCGGTCGAGGTCGCGGAACTTCAGGCCGTCGACCGTGATGACCTTGCCGTCGCGGACGCCCAGTTCGGGTTGCTTAGGTGCGGCGGAGGCCGCACCGCCGAGGATCGCGGCCGAGGCGGCCAAGAGCAGAAGGCGGCGGTCGAGGATCATCGGCTAAACTCGCTTGGTGACACGAAAACAAAGCACGCCCGGCGGGCAGGGTCCGCCGGGCGCGAGGGGGAAGTAGAGAAGGCTAGAAGGTCACGCCCAGACGCAGGCCGTAGGTGCGCGGCGGGGCGTAGTATTCACCGGCCCCGTTGGTGGCCAGGCCCGTCGTCGAGTTGGGCGACGAGGCGGTGCGGACCGCGTCGTCCTCGAGGTTGCGGACATAGCCCTGCAGGGTCCAGCGATCGTCGGCGCTGGCGTAGGTCAGGCTGACGTCGGTCTTGGTGAAGGCCCCTTCCCGGTTCTGGGCGAAGCCGTGGTACTCGAGGTTCTTGGCGCTTTCGTAGTGGCTCTGGATCCGGCCGGTCAGGGTGCCGCCGAAGCTCAGGTCCCAGATGTGCTGGTAGCCAAGGTTGATGCTCCACTCCGGCGTTCGGGCCATGCGGCAACCGGAGAAGTCGGTCGAGCGCGGCGCGGCGGCCGAGTAGTTGGTCGTGTAGCAGGCCGCCACCGACGCATTGGCGCTGTTGTTGGAGAACGAGTCCCCGCGCGGCAGCACGAAGTCGGTGTATTCGGCGTGCAGCCAGCCCAGGGTGGCGTCGATGCGGTCGTGCTCGGTGATCGCCAGGTTGGTCTCGAACTCCAGGCCGTAGATCTTGGCCTTGTCGGCGTTGAGGGTGACCGTGGCGTCCTGGCCGCCGATGGTGCCCAGGGCGCTGACCTGGAAATCGCGGTAGTCGTAGAGGAAGGCCGTGGCGTTCACCTGCAGGCGGTTGGAGAAGAAGCGGTTCTTCACGCCGGCCTCGTAGGAGGTGATCTTCTCCGGCGCGTAGACGTTGTCGGTGACGCCATCGTAGTAGCCGCCCGCCTTGTAGCCCGTGGCGATGTTCGCATAGAGCATCGAGGTCGAGGTCAGGTCGAAGTCGGCGCCGATCTTCCAGTTGGTGGCGTCCCACTTGGCGTCAGCGATGTTGGCCACCACCGTCGAGACGATCGCCCCGCTGGAGTTGGTCAGGTAGGTGCCGCCGGTGCGGCCCTTCTTGTCTTCGGTGTAGCGCAGGCCGCCGGTGACGCGGAACCGGTCGGTGACCTCGTAGGTGGTCTGGCCGAAGACCGCGATGCTTTCGGCGGTGATCTCGGGCTGAATGAACGACAGGTACGAGTTGGTCGCCAGGAAGACGCGGAAGTCGACGTCGTTGTCCTCGGTGAAGCGGTAGAGCCCCACCACCCACTTCAGCTTGCCGGTGTCGCCGCCCAGACGCAGTTCGTGCGACCAGGTGTGGTCCTTGCCCCAGAAGTAGTTGGGCGCGCCGGTGCTGGCGTTCTCGCCGGTGCGGTCGAGTTCCGAGAAGTTGTAGCCGACCAGATAGGTCAGGGTCGCGAAGCCCAGGTCCCAGTTGGCCTCGGCGCCGGTGCTGAAGAAGCGGTTGTTGCGGTAGAGGTTGGTCGAGCAGTAGCAGGTCCAGGGATCGCCGGTGACCCTGCTGGTGCCGTAGGTGCCATCGCCGCCGCCGGCCCCGCCCTGGTGCAGATAATCGGCGTTGACCAGCAGCGAGAAGCTGTCGCTGGGCTTCCACAGCACCCGCACGCGGGCCGATTTGTCGTCCTGGTCGTAGCGGTCGTTGCCGCCGGTGCCCGAGCCGTTCTTGATCGACTCCACGTAGCCGTCATGGCGGCTCTGCTGGAACGAGGCGCGGACGGCCAGGGTGTCGCCGATCGGCACGTTGACCATGCCCGAGGTGGTGATGGCGGCGTAGTTGCCGACGTCGAGCGAACCCGCGCCCTGGTATTCGCCGAGGACCGGCTTCTTGGTAATGACGTTGATGGCCCCGGCCGTGGCGTTGCGGCCGTAGAGCGTGCCCTGCGGGCCGCGCAGCACTTCGACGCGGTCGACGTCATAGAACAGCGCGCCCAGCGAGCTGGAACGGGCCTGGTAGATGCCGTCGATGTGGTAGGCCACCGCCGGGTCGCCGACCTCGGTGGTGTTGGTGCTGCCGATGCCGCGCAGGAACACCTGAGCCGTGCCGGCGCCGCTGGAGGTGATCTGCAGGGCCGGAACCTGGCTGGCCAGGTCGACCACGGTCTTGACCCCCTGGGATTCCAGCTTGTCGCCGGTGACCGCCGAGACGGTCAGCGGGGTCTTCTGCAGGTTCTCACTACGCCGCTGAGCGGTGATGACGACCTCGTCGAGCTGCACGGCTTCGCCCTCCTGGGCGAAGGCGGCGGGCGCGTTGAAGCAGACGACCGCCAGGGCGGCCGAAGCGAAGAGCATGGTGCGCATGTCTGTCCCCTTTCCTGCGCGGACCGGACGACGGATCGACGCTTTCGCGCCGCCGGTTCCAGCCGGTTCCCGGCGCCGTTTTGACGTCCGGGATATGTTTCCTCCGCCCCTTGTCCCGGGGCTTGAGCCGACGCTGCGCTGGCGGGATGTCCCGACGACGACAACGTTGTCGTAGATTGACATCACGATACGACAACGTTGTCTATGCCATTTTCAAAAGACACCGCTGTCTGGAATTTTGATCGCTAAATCACGGAAATTAGGGGATTAAGAATCCCCAAAACCTCGAAAACTCGACCGCAACCAACCTCAAACACCCCGAGAGCTCAAGGCTTCGGAGCCGCCGACGAGCCGCGCTCCACGAGGTGATAATCGAGCTGCCTGGCGGCCGTGCGGTTGCGGAAACGGGGGTCGCCGAATCCTTCGATCAGCATCTGCGCCGCCGCCTCGGCCATTTCGGCGATCGGCTGGTGCACGGTGGTGAGGCTGGGCCAGGACGATTCCGCCAGCGGACCATCGTCGAAGCCGACCACGGTGAGATCCTGCGGCAGGGAAAGACCGCGCTTCGACGCCGCCGATATCACGCCCAGGGCCATGGCGTCGTTGGCGGCGAAGATCGCCGTCGGCGGCTCGGACAGCGCCAGCAGTCGGTCGCCGGCCTCCAGGCCCGACAGCGGCATGAAGTCTCCATTGGCGATCCATTCGGGCCGCACGCGCGCGCCGCGCTCGGCCATGGCGGTCATGTAGCCTTCGCGCCGTCGCCGAGCGGAACCGTGGTCGGCGGGGCCGTCGATGAAGGCGATCCGCCGATGCCCGAGATCCCACAGGCGGGCGGTCATGTCGTGGGCGGCCTGCTGGTCGTCCATGAAGACGTAGGGCGAACGGCCGAAGTCGCGACCGGGCGCGACGCGCACATAGGCCAGTCCCTGGGCCTCGATGGTCGCCAGGATCTCGGGGTCGTCGCAGATCGGCGGCGTCAGGACGAGACCGTCGAACCGGCCAGCCTTCAGCGCCTCGGCGAAGGTGGGCCCCCTGCCCTGCCCCAGGTCGTCGACCTGCTCGATGACGAGGTGATAGCCGGCCCGGCGGCAGGCGCGCATGGCCCCGACCTGGACCTCGCCGACATAGTGGTAGGCGCCGACCCGCATGAAGACCACGCCGATCAGGTAGCTGCGACGGCTCGACAGCGAGCGGGCCGAGACGTTGGGGCGGTAGCCCAGCTTGGTGATCAGGTCCTCGACCCGGGCGCGGGTCTCGGGACCGACGCCCTCCTCGCGGTTGATCACCCGCGAGACGGTCTTGATCGAGACGCCCGCCTGCTTGGCGATATCGACGATGGTGATGTCGCTCATGCGTCCCGCTCGGCCCTTCGCGGACCACCGCGAACACCTGTGGTAGCGGGCGACGCGATCACCTCGCAAGCCCTGCCCTAACGGCAATCGACGACGCGGGGATCCAGCAGGGTTCGGGCGGCGCAGGCCGCGTGGGTCAAGGGGCGGTGATAGGTGAAGGGCGCGTAGAACAGAAAGCCCAGCAGCACCGCGCCCGCCCCGCCCGCCAGCAGCAGGCCGCGCCGGCGCGCGAAGGCGGGCCAGCGGGCGCAGGCCTCCTCGAAGGCCAGGACCGCCAGGGCCCAGCTGATCAGCAGTCCGGGGAAGTAGTGGTAGAGGTACAGGACCCTCTGCTGGGCCAGCACCAGATGGGCGGCCATGAAGATCGCCCACCCCGCCAGCAGGGCCAGCATCAGGCGCCGACGCGTGGCAGCCTCGTCATCCCTCGCCCCGCGCAGGACGAGCAGAACCGTCGCGCCGAGCACGCCCAGCAGCCCGATCGCCCAGCCCGCCGGATTGCCGGCCAGCTGCAGGTAGCTGGTCGTGCGGCCGTCGCTGTCCCAGCGGTAGTTGATCGCCCCACCCATCACCGGCCAGGCCAGGGGCGAGGAGCCGTTCGGGTCGACCTTGGGCGTGCCGGCGAAATCGCCGGCGATGTAGCGCCGATAATCCGCGCCCGCCGCCCAGACCACCGCCGGCGACAGCGAGCGTTGTCCTTCGAGGAAGGCTCGATAGGCCGGCGAGACGAAGGCGGCGTCGCGCGCGCCGGCCGGCTCGCCGCGCATCGGCGGCAGGGGCGCGACCGCCAGATGGACGACCATTGTCGCCACGATCGCCGCCAGGCCGCCGACCGCCAGGGCGCCGGCGTGAACGGTCGCCGTTCGCCACGGACGGGGTCCGCGCAGGGCGAGCGCCGGCAGCAGCAGGCCGATCGGCGCCAGGACGAGAGCATTCAGCCGCACCATCGCCGCCAAGCCGATCAGGCCGCCGAAGGCCAGGGCCTCGACGGGCCTGGGTCGCCCCCGTCGCGCGGCGATAGCCAGGACCAACAGCGCCGCCAGCAGGAAGGCCGACTGGAAGGCGTCCAGGTGCCCGGCCCGGAACTGCACGGCCAGGGCGTTGTCGAAGATATAGAGGTTGGCGAAGGCCAGGGCCGCGCCAAGCCGGCCGCCGGTCAGCACCAGGGCCAGCCGGAAGAACAGCGTCGCCCCGAGCACGCCGAATAGCGCCGAAGCGGCGCGGACGCCCCAGTAGCTGTAGCCGACGGGGACGTCCTCGCCCTTGACCGACTTGGTCTCGGCCAGGCGGTGGACCGGCAGGTCCTGGTTGTCGTCGACGACCAGGGCGCCCGCCGCGATCAGCATCAGGCCGAGCGGCGGGTGCGAGGCGAACTGGGCGGTGCACTCCAGATAGCGCTGGGTCGAGGTCAGGTAGTAGGCCTCGTCCCAGATCGGTTGGCTCGGAGACCCCAGGCGCGGGACGAGGACGAGCGCCGACAGCACGGCGACCAGCAGGGTCGCCAGCCATCGCGCCTTCGCCGTCGCTCCTCCCGCCCCCACGGCCATGCGTCAGACCGCCAGGCCGACCACGACCGTGCCGGTGTAGCCCGCTGACACGCTGCCGCTGAGGCTGGGCGTCTGGGCGGCGATCTGGGCGCTGGTGTTGTCGCCGAAGACGTTGTCGCTGGCGATGGTGATCGCGGCCTTGTTGGTGACGCTGGCGCTGTAACCGGTGGCCCCGGCATAGACCGTGTCGCAGGCCGCGCTGGGCATGGCGAACTGCGAGACCAGCACGCGGTTGGCGTAGCCCGTGGCCGTCGCCAGGCTGGGATAGACCTCGAAGTGGATGTGCGGCCAGCGCCCGGAGTAGCAGCCCGGGAAGATGGTGGTGAAGGTCACCTGGCCGTTGCTGTCGGTCACCTGCACGCCGCGCAGGTAGTTCTCGCTCTGGATGCCGCTGGAATAGAGCGAGTAGTTGCCGTCACGGGTGCAGTGCCAGATGTAGATGGCGTAGCCCGACAGAGCCGCGCAGCTGTTGTTGGTGTTGACCAGGGTGATGGTCAGGGTCAGCTGCACGCCGGGCGCCGTGGTCGTCGAGCTGCCGAAGCTGGACCGGATGTCGCTGCGCACCACGCCGCTGACGGCCAGGATGTTCGACACCGTGCCGTTGACGCTGTTGGAGCCGTCGCTGGGATAGGGCCCGTTGGTCTCGGTCGGGTCGGCGATGCAACTGCTGACCGAGGATGAACTCGACGAGCTGCTGCTGGAACTGGAGCTCGAGGAACTGGACGAGCTGGAGCTCGAACTGCTGCTCGACGAGGAAGACGAGGTCGAACCGCCCGAGCTGGAGCCGCCGCCCCCGCCGCAGGCGGCGACCAGGGCGGCCGTGCCGCCCGTGGCGAGCCAGGCCAGCATGCGGCGACGCTCGACGATGCGAGCGGTCATGATCGCCAGGTCATGCTGCAGGCCCAGATCGTGCTCTTCGATGGGGTGGTCGTCGTGCATGATGTCGCTGCTCCTCCGTGCGTGCGTCCGGAGCTGCCGCCCGCGTTGCTCGGGCCGGCGCTTCGGCGTCCTGCTTTTGAAACAGTGTAATTCGCTGGAAATATGCCGGATGGGTATTTCGGGCGTATCAGCACCCCGAAAGGCGATACAAAACCAATACATAACGACAAATTGCGGACGACTTGACCTCCCAATACTGGCTGCATGGGTTGGGAACCGCAAAGATTCCGTACTTTTCAGCAGCAATCGCGAAAGCTGGCGGCCGCCTGCGGTCTGGCGCTGGTCGCGACCAGCGCGGCCCACGCGCAGGTGTTGCAGATCGAAGACGACGGCGCGGTGCGCCGGGTCGGCGGCGGCTGGCCCCAGACCATCGAAACCGTCCCTGCCCCACGCGCTGAAACGGCGAACATCCCCGCGCCCTATCGCGACGCCGTGCTGGCCGCGGCTGCGCGCTACGACCTCAGCCCCGCCCTGATCGACGCCGTCGCCCGCTCGGAGTCGGGCTACGACGCCAAGGCCGTCTCGCCGGCCGGCGCGATCGGCGTGATGCAGCTGATGCCGGCCACCGCCCGCGCGCTGGGCGTCGATCCGACCGATCCCGCGCAGAACATCATGGGCGGCGCGGCCCACCTGCGCGCCCAGCTCGACCGCTTCGACGGCGCCGTGGACCTGGCTCTGGCCGCCTACAACGCCGGCGGCGGCCGCGTGGTCCAGTACGGCGGCGTGCCGCCCTTCAAGGAAACCCGCGCCTACGTGGCGACCAATCTCGACCGGCTGGCCAAGGCCGCCGCTCCCCCTGCCCTTTCTGGAGAAGCCCCATGACCGCCCGCCTGTTCGCCGCTGTTACGGCCGCTTCCCTGGCCGTCTCGGCCCCGGCCTTCGCCAGCCCGCAGGGCGCCCAGCCGATCGCCAACGCCGTGGCCTGGGTGCAGGGCACGCTGCTGGGCAACGTCGCCACGGCGGTGGCGGTGATCGCCGTGGCCATGGTCGGCTTTCTCATGCTGACCGGCCGGATGAACTGGCGGTTCGGCGCCACGGTGGTGCTGGGCTGCTTCATCCTGTTCGGGGCCGGCACCATCGTCGCCGGCATCCGCGCCGCGGCGGGCTGACCGGTCATGGCCGATCTCGTCCGCACCCCGATCTTCCGCGCCCTGACCCAGCCGCAGATGTTCGCCGGCGTCACCTACAGCTTCTTCGTGATCAACGGGATCGTGACGACGGAAGCCTTCCTGGTGACCCGCTCGTTCTGGGCGCTGATCGTCGCGGTCGTGGTGCACGCGATCGGCTACGTCGCCTGCCTGAAGGAGCCGCGGATCTTTGATCTGTGGCTGACGCGGGTGAGCAAGTGCCCCCGCGTCGGAAACTGGCGCCGCTGGCGCTGCAACAGCTACGCCCCCTGAGAGCATGGCCATGACCCGCGCAAAGCCCAACTGGACCGGTTTCGCCGCCTGGACGCAAGGCGAGCAGCGCGCCGGCGACCGCCTGCCCTATGACGGCCTGATCGACGAGCGCACCGTGCGCCTGCGCGACGGCTCGCTGATGCAGGTGCTGCACCTGGAAGGTTTCGCCTTCGAGACCGCCGACACCGAGGAGCTGAACCACCGCCAGGCCCTACGCGAGGCGGCGTTGCGGGCGATCGGCGGCTCTCGGTTCGTGGTCCGCCACCACATCCTGCGCCGGCGGGTGCAGGCGGGACTGACGGCCAGCTTCTCCGATCCAGTCTGCCGGATGATCGACCAGCGCTGGCAGGCGCGGATGGCCGGCCGCAGCCTGTTCGTCAACGACCTGTTCCTGACCATCCTGCACCGCCCGGCGCGCGGCAAGGCGGGCCTGGCGGACCGCGCCGCCCGCCTGCTGAACGCCGGCATGGGCGAGACCGCCCGCCAGGCGCAGGAGGCCCGCGACCTGCGCGACCTCGACGCCGCCCGCGAGGCGCTGAGCGCCGCCCTGCAGGCCTATGGTCCGCGCGTTCTGGCCAGCTACGAGACCCCGGCCGGCCGCTGCGCCGAGCCGCTGGAGTTCCTGTCGGCCCTGTTCAACGGCGAACTGCGGCCCATGCTTTGGCCGGCCGGCGACGTCGGCCAGCACCTGCCCTATCGCCGGGTCAGCTTCGGCCTCGACGCCCTGGAGCGGTCGGACCTCGGCGAGGGCAAGGACTATGCGGCGATCCTGTCGCTGAAGGACTATCCGCCCTCGGCCGCGCCGGGGATGCTGGACGCCCTGCTGCGCCTGCCCTTCGAGATGACCCTGTCGGAGAGCTTCGCCTTCGTCGACCGGCAGATCGGGCTGGAGCGGGTGGACACGGCCTTGCGCCGCTTCCGCGCGGCCGACGACGACGGCGCCAGCCTGCGCCAGGGCCTGGTCGAGGCCAAGGACGACCTGTCGTCCGGCCGCTCGGTGCTGGGCGAGCACCAGATGAGCCTGCTGGTCCGCGCGCCGGACCTGGCCAGCCTGGACGGCGCGGCCGCGGCCTGCCTCTCGACCCTCGCCGACCTGGGCGCCGTGGCGGTGCGCGAGGACCTGGGGCTGGAGCCGGCGTTCTGGGCGCAGTTCCCGGGCAACGAGGCCTATGGCGCGCGCCGGGCGCTGATCTCGACCGGCGCCTTCGCCAGCCTGGCTTCGCTGCACAGCTTCCCGACCGGTCGCGCCAAGGGCGTGCACTGGGGCCAGGCGATCACCGTGCTCGAGACCACCTCGGCCACGCCCTATTTCTTCAACTTCCACGCCGCCGACCTCGGTAACTTCACGATCATCGGCCCGTCGGGCTCGGGCAAGACGGTGGTGATGAACTTCCTGGCCGCCCAGGCCCAGAAGGCCCGCCCGCGCACCGTGATCTTCGACAAGGACCGTGGGGCCGAGATCTTCGTGCGGGCCATCGGCGGCGGCTACTCGGTGCTGCGGCCGGGCGAGCCGACCGGTTTCAACCCGCTGCAACTGCCCGACAGCCCGGTCAACCGCGCCTTCCTGCGCGACTGGATCGCACGCCTGGCCTGCGGATCGGGCGAGACCCTGACGCCGGACGAGGCCGCGCTGGTCGCCGGGGCGGTGGACGCCAACTACGATCAGGATCCGGCCTTCCGCCGCCTGCGCTACTTCCGCGAACTGCTGGGCGGTCGCCGCCGGCCCGCGCCGAGTGACCTGGCCGCGCGGCTGGCCCCGTGGTGCGGCGAGGGTCCGCACGCCTGGCTGTTCGACAACGAGACCGACCGCCTGGATCTCGACGCCAAGGTGCTGGGCTTCGACATGACCCAGCTGCTGGACTCTCCCGTCCTTCGCACCCCGGCGATGATGTACCTGTTCCATCGCGTCGAGGAGCGGCTGGACGGCGAGCCGACCATGATCCTGATCGACGAGGGCTGGAAGGCCCTGGACGATCCGGTGTTCGCCGCCCGCATCCGCGACTGGATGAAGACCCTGCGCAAGCGCAACGCTATCCTGGGCTTCGGCACCCAGAGCGCCCGCGACGCCCTGGAGAGCCAGGTCTCGACGGCGATCATCGAGCAGGCCGCCACCCAGATCTTCATGCCCAATCCGCGCGCCCAGGCCGAGGATTACGCCGACGGCTTCGGCCTGACCGAGCACGAGCTGGACCTGGTGCGCGCCCTGCCCGCCCACGCCCGCTGCTTCCTGGTCAAGCACGGCGCCCACAGCGTGGTGGCGCGGCTGGACCTGTCGGACATGCCCGAGATCGTCACCGTGCTGTCGGGCCGCGAGACCACGGTGCGCCGCCTGGACGAACTGCGCCGGCGGCTGGGCGACCACCCGGCCTTCTGGTGGCAGGAGCTGACCGGGACGCCCTATCCGGGCCCGACGCCGGTGGCGGTCATCGCCGCCGCCAGCGAGGACGTCATCCCGCTGCGGAGCGCGGTCTCGTGAGCGCCTGCCCCGCCCTGCTGACCGCCGACGGCGGCCTGGCCGACGGCATGGCGGCGCTGGACTGCCAGCTGAACCTGGCGGTCAGCGCCGGCTACGGCCGGCTGTTCGGGATGGGCGGCGTGTTCGGCGCGACCCTGACCGGGCTGCTGACCATCTATGTCGCCTTCGTCGCCTACGGCCTGATCACCGGCCGCACGCGCCTTGGCCTGTCGACCCTGACGCCGCGCATGGTGGTGCTGGGCCTCGTCCTGACCTTCGCCACCGCCTGGCCGGCCTATCAGACCGTGGTCTACGGCCTGCTGACCGGCGGACCCGACCAGATCGCCTCCGCCCTACTGGGAGCGCCGCACGGCGCGGCCAGGGCCTTCGCCGCGCGGTTGGACGTGGTGTTCGAGCAGGTGGCGGATCTGGCCAAGGACCTCGGCCAGGCTGGACCGGCCAACGACCCGCAGGTGCAGACGGCCGTCAAGCTGACCTGGGCCAGCGCCCTGATGCTGCTGATCAGTACGGCGGGCCTGCTGATCGTCGCCCGCATCGTGCTGGCGGTGTTGCTGGCGGTCGGCCCCGTGTTCGTCGTGCTGGCGCTCTTTCCCCGCACGCGCGGCCTGTTCGAAGGCTGGATCAAGACCGCCAGCGCCCTGGCCTTCACCCCGATGCTGCTGACCCTGGGCGGCGCGGGCGTGCTGGCGGCGCTGGGACCAGTGATAGCGGCCATCGGCGACGACCCGGCCGCCGCCGTGGCCGAGACCCGCCCGATCCTGACCCTGTTTTTGGGCTCGATCATCTACGTCCTGCTGCTGCTGGCCCTGGCCTGGGCGGCGTGGAACATCACCCGCGGCTGGCGGCCGTTCGGCGGCGCGAGCGAGGCCGCGCCCGCCTCCACCGAGCCGGCGCGGACCATGCACACCGCCGCCGGGACTGTCGGCGCCGACGGAC